>QMPV01000288.1 GCA_003648765.1 Candidatus Aminicenantota bacterium | reverse complement strand
AGGTGAACCGGCTCAAATCTGGCGATTTGAAAATGAATCTGAGATTTATCCTACAGTGGTGTGGTTCTATCAGGGGATGGGCAAATTTGGTCTTCCTGATTCGTTTTATGTTGTTTTCTTTAAAAGGTCCGGAATTGGAGAATATGAACTTTATTCTCCCATTAGGGATGGGCCCCAAAGTTTGATTATCCACTACCAAGGAGACCCCGCTGACTATCAAAGTGCTTATAGTGATCTTTATAGCATTAATCCCACTGTAGCCAATGTTTCTTTGAGCTTAATTCCTGAAGAAATGGGCCGAATTGTTTCTCCCTCTTTGGCTTCAGAGATTTTGGTCAAAGATAAAATTCCTAAAACAGCTTATGAAAAATTAGATGTTACTTATGCGGAAAAATTGCTTGCTTATAAGGATATTATTGAAGTTGAATATACCGCCAACTATGTGAGCAACAATGCGTGTGTAAAAATCATCAAAGAGCCCAGGGGAATATATTTTGTTCATTACTTAATAGAACCAAAAAAACTTAATTTAATTCAAGTAGATGATAGATTTAGAGCTAATTTAGTAATTAATGGAAGAGTGGCTGATCCTAACAATAAAATTATTTATCAATGGGATCGATCAGTTTCTATAAATTTTAATCAAGATCAGTTAAATAACATAAAATATAAATTATTTAGTTTTCAAGATGTTTTTCCTTTAATTGAGGGAAACTATAAACTAAATGTACTTCTTAAGAACACTATGACCAAAGAGTTTACCTCCATTGAGCAAAAGTTATCTATTCCCGGTGCTGAAGGTTTATGGATAAGCCCCTTAATTTTAGCGAATAAAATAGTGAAGAACTCCAAATATCAAGGATATATTAAACCTTTTCTTATTGGTAGTACTCAATTAGTTCCTTCTCCCAGGAATGATTTTACTCGCCAAGACCATCTTTATCTTTTCTTTCAGATAACCAATATTCCTGAAGAGTTACAAAGACAGGATAATTTGGAGATTGAATGCAATATTCTCCAGGAAGGGAAAGTAATTACTTCTCACCGTCGCCGTATTAGTGGATTTTCCGATCCCTTAAATATAATAGAAGAATTTTCCTTAGAAGAACTTTCTCCTGATTATTATCAACTTCGTGTCTCCTTATTAGATTCAAAAAAGCAAAAAATTGCTTTTCAGGAAGAAGACTTTCTAATAAGTAGTTTTCCCCAGATTCCCCGTCCTTGGGTATTATCCATCCCCCAACCTCCTTCCATTGATCCTCTTTATCTAAACATCTTGGGAAAGCAATGGTTTCAAAAAGGACAATTAGCTAGGGCTCGAACCTTTCTCAGCGAAGCTTATAGACATAACCCATCTTCCAAGGAATTTACCCTTGATTACAGCCAATTTCTAGTTAGAAATAAGGAATATTTAAGAGCCAAAGAAATAATATCCCCTCATCTAAAAGGCTCAGAACGTATTCATTTTCTGTTAATTTATGCTCAATCATGCCAGGCTCTAAAGGAATATACCGAAGCCATTTCTTTTTATAAAGAATATTTATCTCATTTCGGAGCAAATCTTAATGTGCTTAATGCATTGGGAGAATGTTATTATCAGCTAGGCCAAATGGACGATGCCCTTCTCGCTTGGGAAAAATCGTTAGAGCTCAACCCAAATCAGGAAAAGATTAGACAATTAGTCGATTTTCTTAAAAAGAAGCGCTAATATAAACTAAATAGATGGTTTATTTAAAAGGAAAGCTAATGAAAATAATAGTTTCTCTAAAGGAGCATTTATAATGAGCAGGAAAAAGTATTCACTTTTTGACTTCTGGGTTATTTTTTTAATTGTATTTTTTTTGAACTCTCCTTGGATTTTGGGGCAAGCTGGGCGAGGTAAAGCTAGATTAAAAGGAGTAGTTCTTGATGAGAATGGCCAACCTGTCCCTTCAGCCCAAGTGGTGCTTGAGCTCCTTTCGAGCGAACAGATCAAGAGAGAAGTAAAGACTAATAAGAAAGGAGAATGGGCTATTCTGGGGCTTGGTTCTGGAAATTGGCGAGTAACAGCCAGCGCTGAAGGTTTTATTCCGACGACGACGACTATTTTTGTTAGTCAAATTGAAAAGAATCCTAAAGTTGTCTTGAAGTTAAAAAAGATAAAAGTAAGCCAAAAAGGGCTCCGAGATGAAGCCTCTTTAGATTACCTGGAAAAGGCTGCTTCTCTTTATACAAATAAAAAGTATGATGAAGCTTTAGCTATCTTAGAAGAAGCTATTACTGAGTATCCGGAGACCTATCAAGTTAGAATTTTAATGGGTGATTGCTATCGAGAGAAAGCTGAATTGGATCGAGCCTTAGAATTGTATACTCAAGCTGTGCAAGAGATTCCAGATGATGAAATGGGTAAAGAAATAAAAGCTAAGACTTTTTCGGCTATCGGCGATTGTTATCTACGAAAGGGGGATTTGGAAAAAGCTCAGACTTTTTTTAAACAATCAATTGAAACTTATCCCGAAAATGAAATAATACCTTATAATGT
>QMPV01000287.1 GCA_003648765.1 Candidatus Aminicenantota bacterium | reverse complement strand
TTATAATAATTTTATTCTGTTTAAAGCCGTTATCGCACCACCATATGATCTTTTAGGAACAGATGATTTCTTTTTTGGCGGTTCAAGGCATCAAATATGTAACTTGGATGAGAGCAAAGTAGTTTTTAATTATGTGTTTACATATAAAACTAATTATCTGAAACAATATAAAATTAGCGAAATCACCAAAAGATTTAAGGAGCATCAAGGGATTGTTTTTAATGACTTTATAAATAAATTAATCGAAAAGGAGATAGTAAAACCATCTTTAGGAAAAAAGCTTATGAGTAAGATGTTATATAAAATATATAAAAAAAGAAAATATGATATAAAAATGCCTGAGAACTGGATATTCAATTCTTTCTGTATTCCTGGGGGGCTAAAACCTTTTATAGATGAAGAAGGCAAAATTGGGATATGCGAAAGTACTGGCTCAGGTATATCAATTGGAGATATTTATAATGGTTATTATATTGATAAGATAATCTGATTGATAGAGCAAGTTATGCGTATATGTAATGAAAAGTGTCGTAACTGCTGGGCAATAAGATTTTGCAATATATGCTTTACTTGGTTGATTTATAACGATGAAATTGATAAAAATAAAATGAATCGAATGTGTCGTAACCTAAAAAGGACAATAATAAATGCTTTCTTATGGTACCTCTATATTTTAGAAAGAAAGCCAAAAGCATTTGAGATACTTTTCGATGAAAAGAATATTAAAGGGGGAGGAGAATGTGTATGAAACTTAGGCCAAAGCTTTTTATTAATTCATTTCTATATAAGAAGTGGTTTGCGATATCCTCAATTATTATGTTCTTTTTATCATGTTCTGATATCATATCTGAAGTTAAGTCAGAGGAAACTAAGAGAATTTATTCAAGGTTCAATTTGCATGAAATTTTAAGATTGGATACTGAAGATAAAAGGCTAATAGAAAAAGGCCTTTTTGATTTTCATAAATTTACTGTGGATGCTGAGGGCAACATTTATATCCTCAATATAAAAAACCAGGGTGATATGATTTTTATGGTGGACCAAACGGGAAGAGTCTTGAGAAGTTTTGGGAAAAAAGGGCAGGGGCCGGGTGAATTAGAGAATCCAGCGGAGATATTTTTATCACCGGAAGGGAATCTATTTGTTCAAGAGACGGGAAATGGTAAGTTAACAATTTTTAATAAGGAGGGGACCCTCCATGAGCTAAAAAAGCTTTCTCCAGAAATCACTTTAGTTAGTTCACTATCAAATGGCAACTTCCTTGGGTTAGAATCGATTTATGGAATGGACGTAAAACAATGGGGTTTAGCCTTGAATTATTATGATGCCAATTTTAGTAAAATCAAAGAACTGGATAGGTTGTCTTTTCCGAATCCGGTTGCCAGCAAGACAGTGGAAGCCAGTCCTCATGTTATTGTCTGTCATGTTTCTGGAAACAGGATTTATTCAGCTTATCCTGAACGGGGTTATGAATTTCTGGTTTTTGATTTAAAAGGCGAATTTATAAGAAAAATATCAGTACAAGCAAAAAGACGCAACAGTCTGGATCTTTATAAGAAGATTATGGAGCGAGACTATGGCGATTTAATAAAATTCGGGATAAAACTTAATTACCCAAAATATGCCCTGCCGTTTTATTCCTATTTTACTGATGAAAATGGGTATCTTTTTGTGATGACTTATGAACCAGGGAAGGCTCTTGGGGAATATATATATGATATCATAAGTCCAGAAGGCAAACTGATAAATAAGGTCAGTCTAGGACCTTATTTTACACATGGTAATATCATGGCTAAGGTTTTTAGAAACTGCCTTTATTTAGTGAAGGAAAAAGAATCCGGCGAAAAAGAACTTATTGTTTACAGAATCTATTAAATTTTATCATTGAGATTTGGGCAGGTGGAGCGACAAAGGTGTTGGAACTAAAAGGGGTGAGTAAATAATATGGGTTTTTGAAGGCAGTGGATAATGTCAGCTTCACGGTGAGGCCAGGGGAGTCAGTTGGTTACCTGGGGCCAAACGGCGCTGGCAAATCCACTACCATCAAAATGCTGGCCGGGCTCTTAGAGCCAACAGGTGGCGAAATCATCTACGAGGGTCGAAACGTCTGGAAAAACCTGGTCTGGTTTAAAGCCAGGTTGGGCTATGTTCCGGAGGAGCCGGCCATTTATTCTCACCTTAGCGCCTATGATTATCTGCTGATGGTTGGCCGACTGCGGAAAATTCAGGAATCTGTTCTCAAAAATAAAATTAAGGGCTTTATAGAAGTCTTTCTTCTCGGCACCGACATGTATTCAGAAATTGCCTCCTTTTCCAGGGGTATGGTGCAGAAGGTTTTGATTGCAGCAGCTCTTCTTCATGACCCGGAAATTCTGCTTCTGGACGAGCCGCTTTCCGGTCTTGATGTTTCCACGGCTCTGGTCATCAGAGAGCTAATCCGGCATCTGGCGGCCGAAGGAAGAATGGTCATCTATTCTTCTCATATTCTGGAAGTGGTGGAGAAAATAGCCAGCCGGGTGATAATTCTGCATAAAGG
>QMPV01000286.1 GCA_003648765.1 Candidatus Aminicenantota bacterium | reverse complement strand
TCAGCGTGATTTTCTCCTGCCCGAGGTCAAAGGTGACTTTTTTCCGGTCCCGCATGCAGCCTTCTTTTGCCTAGAGATCAGCTAAAAAAGATATTAATTTGACGTGCTTCAGTATAATGGTGAAAGGTAGGGAAGGCAAGAGGGAAGAGGAAGCTATATCTAGGGAGGGAATAAATTTGTTCCTTCTTAAACTCCGGGAAATAAAAAAGGACTCTCTTCAAAAGCCGGGCAGAGAAAATTTTTCTTTCGATAAACCGGGTTGAAGTCACCTGGGAAGGCCAGGCTCACTCTAAAATATTTGGCTAATAACAATCGTATTTTTCTGATGATGCTTGTGAGAGTTTCTCCACCACTTTTCTCTCTGTATTAAAAAGAGCTGTCTGGCGGTTACTCTACCCGGTCTAAGGAGAGAGGAAGCCGATGAAGGAGGCTGGCCGGAGAAAATTGGGCATAGCCCTTTTTAGTTTAATTTGTTATAAAGATTAAGTTTCTCCAAGAAGTCAAAGAGGCGGTGGCCTGACTTGGCCGAGATGAAATTTTTTAGAGACAGTCAAATGGCCAGGGGCAGTATTACAGACCATGATGAGAGTTGGAGTTCCGAATGGATTTTTAAGCTATTAGAATCTTAATTAAGGTGGTGAATAATTTTAAATAATTAATTAAATATGATGCAATCATCAGGCATTCTCGATTTACTCCAGCTTAAACCCCCGGCTCAGTCTTTGGATTTTGTCCACCGGAAAAAGCAGTTTCAACTGCATCATCTGGTGACTGAACAGCGCCATCCTCTGACCTGGAATCTCAGCTTCATTTTAAAAAAGGATATCAAAGCCGGCCTGGCCCAGCTTCTGGCCGTGGACAGAGACATTTCCCGGCGCCTGGCTGAGTTGGCCGAAGATAAGTCTTTTTTGTCCTACCTCCACCAGGCGGCCGAGTCAATAAGTGATGTGATTGGCCGTGGCGGCCGGATTTTTATTTACGGTTGTGGTTCCACGGGTCGCTTAGCCAAACAAATGGAAAGCGCCCTCTGGCGCCTCTTCTGGGGCCGAGTCCGGAAATTTTCGTCGAGCTGGGGAAAAAGTAGTCAGGTCCTGTCTGGCCTTCCTCCCTCCAAGGTGGAGGATTTGGTCATCGGCGAGATGACCGGGGGCGACCGGGCCTTAATCAGTGCTTTGGAGGGATTTGAAGACCTGGAATTGGTGGGGCGGTTACAGCTTCGGGAAAGGAATCTCCGCGCGGGTGATGTGGTGATCTGTATCACAGAAGGCGGTGAAACATCTTCAGTTATCGGGGCTATGAAAGAAGCCTGGGATGAATGGCAGAAGCTTTCTCTTTCGAACGAGACAAGAAGAGAGAAGGCCCGGCGGTACCTTTATTTCGTCTACAATAACCCCGATGGGGTTCTTCTTCCGCTGGAGAGAAGCCGTTCTATTCTCCATAACCCGGCTATCACGCGCTTGAATCTGACCACCGGCCCCCAGGCCATTACAGGTTCCACCCGGATGCAAGCCACTACCAGTGAGACTTTTCTCATGGGCGGCTTGCTGGAGGCGGGACTGCGCCGTTATTTAAAGGGAGGAGGCGGGCCAGCCGGAGAAAAACTTCTTAGGGGCCAAAGCGCTTGGTCCTTCCCTTCGTTCCTACAAAGTTTTGAAACTCTGCGGCAAAGTCTTGAGGCTTCTTTAGAGGCCGCCGCCCGGCTGGTGGAGCTGGAAAGCCGAGTTTATCGCCGGGGAGGACAAACGATTTATTTAGCCCGCGAAGGCCTGCTGACTGTTTTTGTTGATTGCGCCGAGAGAAGTCCCACTTTTCATCTGCCGCCGCTTGACCCCTGTGAGGCCAGCCCGCGACGGAGTTGGTTTCAGGTGTGGACTGAAGCCGCCTCCGGCGAAGCGGCCTGGCGGGTATTGCTGGGAAGAGATTTCCGGGGCCTGGACCCTGAATTCTATGAGAGGCCATTTAGAGAGGAGATTACCGATTCTTTTCTCCGGCGGGCCGCCCTGGAGAGTTTGGCTCAGGCCGGCACAGCCGAAAAAGATAAATATGATTTTTCGTTTTCTCCGGCCAATATCTCTCGCCGTGGTCCACAACCCGGTGACTTGGGGATTGTGGTTTGCCTGCCGGAAGAAATGGCCCGACTTGAGGAAGAAGATTCGGCTTTTAGGCGTTTCCTTCATCTCTGTCAGAGTCAAGGGGCTCGTCTGGGATTAATCCTGGTCTTGAATCCAGGGCAGAAAGATAGATTTTCCCCCCGGAGGCTGGTCGCCACTCTAAGGCTTGACCCTCGAGAGGACGTGATTGTGCCCCTGGTAGTTGATTCATATCCCGACCTCTTGGGGCTGCGCCAGCATGTTCTCTTGAAAATGTTTCTTAACGCTCATTCCACGGCCGTCATGGCCCGGCTCGGCCGCGTCGTCGGCAACACCATGACCTATGTCAATCCCAGCAATTTGAAATTAATCGGCCGGGCTACTTATCTGATCCAAAGTCATGTTAATGATATCCTCCAGGCAGATGAATGGCAGGCGCGCTATGGTTCTCGG
>QMPV01000285.1 GCA_003648765.1 Candidatus Aminicenantota bacterium | reverse complement strand
TTGCTGTCTCCTCCCATAATTACTTTTTACCTAAATTAATATCCATGTCTCTAATACTCTTGCCAGGATTAAAAACCTCCCTTCTCCAACATTAAATTATAAATACGGAATAAATAGCATTCCAGTTTAATCATCCAGTTTCGGGGTCGAGGCCCAGCTAGCACTGCTATTACAAATAACGAGCGATAATAAAATTTATATTAAAACAAACATCTGAATTTATAGTTCAAGGGTAAAAGGTGAAGCCCTATCTCCCAATTTGCCCAAATTACAAGAGAGTTCTTTTAAAGAACTATCTTTCAACGACATCACCTGACAAATTAAGACAAATTATGACCACACCTTGAAATTAAATACTTAACTTATTAAATAAAAACCAAAGCGATATTTATTATCAGCTAAAGGAGGGAAGGATGAAAAAAAGTAAATTGCCTGTGTCTTGGTTTAAACTGGGAACCATTTGTTTCCTCCTACTTTTTTTGGCCATCACTACTTCCTCAATACCATCGCTTCAGGGCAAAGGGAAACCGAAGCCGGTTTCTACTCCTTTAATACTAAGCGATTCGGGAAATATTGTGACTTGTAGTCTTAGTAGAAGTAACCGTCAGCTTAAAGTTTGGGGACATTATGGTGAAGTCTACGAAAATGTTTGGACAGCTGATGACGTTTATTACGGCGCTGTAGCTATCGGCGATATTGACGGTGACAGCTTAAAAGAAATTGTGGGGATTAATTTTTGTAAAATATACTTAGGTAAAGGCAGAAGCAATTACAAGTACAAAGTTTATCTTAACGTCTATAAAGAAGGACAAGAAGGCATCTGGATAACGACTTACTCCGACAGAGATGATAATAATATTATCGAAGAAGCCCCCCTTTACTACATTGATTTTGAAATCGCTTTAGATGACCTTAATGAAAAAAGCGGGAACAAAGATGAAATTATTCTGAGGACCAGCAGATATCTGGCTGTTTATGAATATGACCATGAGCTGGGAAAACTCAAAAAAATTGCTTCCCGCCAACTCTCTGCGGATGTCCTCTCCAATGAAAATGAACCCTTCTGGTTACGGTCTGTGACCGTGGGAGATATTGACGGTGATACTGTGAAAGACATCCTAGCTGTGGGAAACATTCTTCCTGGTACAGAAAATAGGGGCTATCTTTTCATCTGTAATCTACCAGCGTCTGGCTCCGAATTAGATTTGTCTTCACTAATCGAGGTTCCATATAATTTTGCTGACAACTCTCTTCGGGCTGGCAATATCGATGGAGACAATCAACTAGAACTTTGTACAACCGCCTTTTTTCAAGAATACGACGATGCTTCTAGCACTACAAAGTACTACAGTAGTTATATTTTAATCTTTGATTACACCACCAACGGAGTCGAAATGTACGATTATGTATTAGTCCCAAATGATACCTCTTGGCCTTGGAATCATCTGGATGTTGGCAACCTCGAAGGAGATCCTTCTCAAGATGAAATTGCTGTTCTGATGGGCAATTTAAATCAATTATGGATATATTCTTGGGAGGATGGCCTAAGTTTTCCTGCAGATGGACTCCCAACTCCAACCATAATTGACCTAAATCCTTCCGCTGGGATAAGCGATATTGTTCTTGGTGATACTAATTATGACGAAATAAACGAGATCAATATTGCAGGCACATATAAATTAATAAAGCCGCCAAATAAAAGAAGCAGCTATCTGGCAGTATATAAATATTATAATGGAACTTACCAATTATTGTGGGACACGGTAGATGCAGATGGAAGTGAAATTACTTGTCTGGCGGTAGACAAAAAGATTTAACTCGTGTCTGTAATCCAAGTACTCTAAAAAAGTTATTCCAGTTCGTTGCTCTAATTTAAATCAAAAGAGGCTTTTCAAGAATTTAGAGGTATCGATCCTAAAGAATATTTTTAGCCGGGATCACTAGCTTTTTCTAGAAAAAACGGTCAATCCTCATCCAAATAGAAAATATTCTCCTGTCTATTTCCTCACAAATTAGACAAATTATGACAAGAAGATAAACCTCTCCCCCCTTGTTGAGACAGACACAGGGCTTCTTTAAGGTGAAATTATTACCTGCATTTGATGTGTTCCTCCCTCTTCCACTCCCCTCTCCGCTAAAATCTCTACCCTACCTTCTTTCACTTTCTGCAGGCTCATCCTTCACCTTATTGCAGTGTCCAGTTTTTGGGGAGTAGTTAAAGAAAATCCGGTGTCTGACACCAATAACGCTGTGACACAAATAAAGCTGCCTAAACCATTTTATCTTTCGATGTTTGACATCCTTAACCAAGTCACTGCCACCAATACGCAGTCATGAAAACTCAACATTTCTAAATTTGAAACTGAACGCCAGAAGCTTTATCATAATTAGGGGGAGAGGAAAATGCTGGAATTAAAAAATCTCAGCAAGCGCTACGGGGTCATCCGGGCCGTCGATGACGTCACCTTCCGGGTGAAACCCGGTGAAATTCTGGGTTATCTGGGTCCCAACGGGGCCGGCAAAACCACTACCATCAAAATCCTGGCCG
>QMPV01000284.1 GCA_003648765.1 Candidatus Aminicenantota bacterium | reverse complement strand
GCCAAAGATTTATTGGACCGGGAAATATATCTCGTGGTGGGTGGCTTTCATCATCCGCCGCTGGAAGTCGTCCAGGAGTTCAGAAAGTTGGGGGTAAAGAAAGTGGCTCCTTCGCATTGTACAGGCGACCAGGTGAGGGAAGCCTTCCGCCGAGAATATGGCCAAGATTTTATAGAGTTTGGCGTTGGCAAGATAATTCGAATTAAGGATACTCTATAATTTCGAATTAAGGACAATCTATAATAAAGGGTGTCAGACACTTTAAGAAGGGTGTCAGACACCTCAATATTATGCGACACAATTAAGGAGATGGTGTCTGACACTTTAAGAGGCGGTGTCTGACACCTTAATATTATGCGACACAGTCAGGGTGTCTGACACCGCGATTAAAAGAGGAAGGCCGAAAGGTAGAAGGAAGAAGGAGGCGGAGTGAATCACAAAAAGGAAGCACAAAAAAAGGAAAAAAGTAGAAAAAACGAAGGAAAATTTTCTTTTCAGCAAAAAGTTATGGAGTTATTTCTTAGAAAATAGTAAATATTATGTAAATCGGAAAATTAAATATTAATAAGATAAAAATGATAAATAACAAAGGGCGTAAAAAAATAAGAGACAATAAATAAAACTGGATTATGGGCGCTACTATTATTCTTATTAATCTAGCCACCTTGGTCTGCCTTGTTCTAGCTTTTTATAAAGACCGCCGGAAAGCCAGGCAAAGTCTTTATGAGGCGGTCAAGGCCTTTATTCGCATTCTGCCGGTAGTTTTTATCATCATCATTCTCATTGGCCTTTTGCTGGGCTTTGTGCCCAAGGAGCTTATTGCCCGGATTATTGGTGAACAAGCCGGCTTTGGCGGCCTGCTAGGTGTAGCTCTCCTGGGGGCGGTCCTCCATATTCCTTCCTTGATTTCTTATCCCCTGGCTGGCTCGCTTCTCCAGAGCGGGGCCTCAGTGACAGCGGTGGCTGCTTTCATCACCACCTTAACCATGATCGGCCTGGTTACTATTCCTTTGGAAATAAAAGAATTAGGCAAGAAGATGGCTTTTCTACGGAATGGACTGAGCTTTCTTATTGCTTTAACTATTGCCCTTCTCATGGGATTGATTTTATGAAGGCAAGAGAAAAGCGGAAAAAAAGAGGTTGGAAAGAGAGGCGCTCCCGGGAAAAAATGGTAGAAAGTGGACTTTAAGAAAATTAACTTCTCAGCAAATTAAAAAATTAATTAATGAAAAATAGAGAAAGAGAGGTTAGGTGAAAACCAATGTTAACCAGGTAGCTCGTTAAAGGAGGAAAATCAGAGCCTAAAATTGGTGGCCAAAGTAGAAAGTAGAAAGAGAAGATGAAATAATCGCGCCTAAGGACAAAAAAGGAAAAATGAAAAAAACGGACAAGAAGTTAAGCCCAGAAAAGAAATTCAAAGCAGGCGTGCCCCAAAAAGAGAATCCGGCGTCTACTTATTGGCGAGTTTTCTTTAGAGATACATTATTTCTGGTCATTGTTCTGGCCGTGACTCTGACTCTTCTGACCATTTTCCCCGCTAAACGACCTACAGTCATTTCGGTCTCCAAAAAGTTCTTTGTTGAACTTATCCTGATTTTGCCGGCGGTGATGGTATTGATGGGACTTTTCTCGGTCTTTGTCTCCCGGGAAATGGTGGTTAAATATCTGGGGAGGAGCTCAGGCCTCAAGGGATTTCTCCTGGCGATATTTTTCGGCGCTCTGCCCACAGGCCCCCTTTATGTGGCTTTTCCTCTAGCGGCGGCGCTCATAAAAAAAGGGGCGCGCCGGGCGAACATTGTTATTTTTCTTTCGGCCTGGGCCTGCATTAAGATTCCTCAAGAGATGGTCGAACTGCAGTTTTTGGGATTGAAGTTTATGGCGACAAGGTTGGCTTTAATCATTGTTTTTGTCATCTTCATGGGGTTGATGATAGAGCAGATAATTGATTGGACTGACCGGCGACCAGAAGAGAGCAAGGGGAAAGGCCAGCAGAAAGTGAGGGGGAAAGGCCGGTAGAAAATAAGGGGGAGTAGAGATAGATAAGGAATAAGAGATAAGGGAGAAATTAGAAGCTACGGAGGTCATAATGGAAGAAAGAAATGGGAAGAGGGAGGAAGAAAAAGGGGAGAAAGGAGGAGAAAAGAGAGGAGGCAAAGAAGATGGCCAAAGTTCAGGTTTTTAATTTAAAATCGATGAGCGTCCAACCTTATGAACACAGGGAAAAGAATGTTTTTTATCAAACGAAAGAATTTAAAGCCCGCTTGATTGAACTTCCGCCCAAAGGTGAGATGCCCCCTTGTGAGATGAGTAGTTATGTGCTTTTTTATGGGCTGGCGGGGTCAGCTGAGATTCGGGTGGGAGAAGAAATTTTTATTCTGAAGGAGGGACAGTGCCTCATCGCCGAGCCAGCCACCTTAACAATGCGCACCGCCCATGGAGTAAGAATTCTTGGGATTCAAATAGAGTTGGGAGACAGCCTTAAATAGCTAAATTGAGGCCGTAAATGATGAGTAATCCAAACCAGAAAAAAGTACTTCTGCTTTTCTGTGGGGGAACGATTGTCATGGAGGAAAGGGCCGATGG
>QMPV01000283.1 GCA_003648765.1 Candidatus Aminicenantota bacterium | reverse complement strand
TGCTCTATCTCCTTCAGCAATATCAACAGCGAATTAATCGCTACTTCCCCTGCGAAATAGTGGAGACAGCTACCGCCAAGGGTCTCTCCGAACGAGAAAAGCAAAAAATCCTGAAAATAGAAGGAGAAAGTATTGCCAAAAATCTTCAACCTGGCTATATTATCTGTCTTTCTGATCAAGGAGAGGAAATGAATTCAGAAGAATGGCGAGATTTTTTAGCCCGATTGTTTAATTCGTCTGTGAAAACGGTGAATTTTGTTGTCGGAGGTTTTTTAGGATTGGAAGAATCAATACTTAAACAGGCGGATAAAGTAATTTCTCTCTCTCGAATGACATTTTCTCATGAAACCATACGTCTGATGTTAGTTGAACAGCTTTATCGAGCCATAACCATGATCCGGGGTTTAAAATACGCCAAATAGGGGGAAAAATTGGATAAAAAGGATAAAGAAAGATTTAAAAAAATACTCCTCCAAAAGAAAGAAGAAATAATCAGTAAGATTGTTGAGTTCGATTCGGAAAGTAAGGAAATTGAGCCCGAAGTTGCCCAAGATTTGGCGGATCGAGCCGACAATACTTACACCAAAGAGTTTCTTTTAAGCTTGTCCACCCAGGAAAGAAAGCAGCTTAGGTTGATAGATCGGGCTTTGCAGCGGATTGAGGAAGGCACCTACGGTCAATGTGAGATGTGTGGGGAGAAAATAAGCAAGAAAAGATTAGAGGCTATTCCTTGGACTCCTTATTGTGTCCGGTGTCAGGAGAAAGCCGAGGAAAGGACCGAGCCAGAGCCTTTTTAAGGCCAGGTTTTTTCCGTTCCCTGGAAAAATTTTTTGAATTTCTTTTTTTCCCCTCTTTCTGTCAGATTTGTGGGAAATTTTTAGAGGCTCCTGAGGAGAAAATTGTTTGCCGGAAGTGTTGGGAGCAAGTACTTCCTCCACCTCCTGGCCATTGCTTCCAGTGCGGACGATTTTGTGAATTGGCTGAAATTTCCTTTTTGTGTCTCGATTGCCTTCGGCAACCCCCCTGGCTGACCATCCATCGTTCTGGTTTTCCTTATCAGGGTGTCCTGAAAGAGATAATTCTTCTTTTGAAGTTTAAAGAATATAGCTGTTTAGCTCGACCTTTAATTGACCTGGCTTTCAGGTATTTTCGGGATGACCATGCTCTCTGGGAAGGAGTGGATTTACTGGTTCCGGTGCCCCTTCATTCCCGCAGGGAAAAAGAAAGAGGCTATAATCAAGCCCGTTTATTGGCTCAAGCCTTGGCGGAGAAGGTAAATCTTCCCTGGGAAGCCAAAGTTTTGAAAAGAATAATCAATTCACCACCCCAAACTTCTTTAAAGGGAAAAGACCGGCGGAAGAATGTCAGAAATGTCTTCCAGGTCAAGAAAGGCCAAGCAATTGTGGGCCGGATTATCTGTCTGGTAGATGACGTTTACACCACTGGAGCAACTTTGAATGAATGTGCCCGGGTGCTTTTAAACGCCGGGGCGAAAGAAGTTCGAGCAGTCACTTTGGCCCAGGCCTGAAATCAACATCGTGATTATTGTCGTGCTCATTATCACCCTCATCGTCATCGTCGTCAGGGCCACTTCCGTCATTATTATCCATCTGGAAGGCGAAAGGGATGATTAATTATCTGTTATGATGAATAGCTAGAATTATTCACAAGTTAACCTTATTGGAATAAATGAGTTGAGTCAGGTAGCCGGGTTTGGCCGCGCAATCGGCTTGCTCAAAACCCGAAGGAGTGAGGTGAGCGCGCTCCTGAGACCAAGGAAACTAACTTTGGGCAATGAAAAGGACATAAGCGCAAGATTAAAAGTTGTCTTGGAGAGAGAAGCAAAGGAGGCGATTAAAATTATGGAAGTAGATTTTTGGGGGTATTTTAGTATTTTCGGAGGGATGGGAGTAAAATTAGGGAAATAAATTATGGTTGCGGCCTTAATTTGTCACTACTCCGGTAGATAATTAACCGAAGAGGTGTGTTCTTTTTTCTCAGCAGCCGCCGGCCTACAACAAAAAAAAACGCTCTCCCTTCTGGCCGGAAGGGAGAGCGCTTTAAGAGATTACTTCAATTATTTCTTCTTGGATTCTTTTTTGCTGGCTTTAAGGACCTTGACCTTCCGAGGTTTGAGCTCGGGTTTCTTGGGCATGGTGATCTTTAAAATGCCGTTATCGTATTCCGCGGAGATTTTGTCCTGGTCAACATAGTTGGGCAGTGTGAAGGACCGGCAGAAGGAACCATAGGCCCGTTCAATCCGGTGGTAATTTTCCTCTTTGATTTCTTTTTCCATCCGGCGTTCACCGCTGATGGTCAGGGTGTTGTCTTCCACTTTAATTTCAATATCTTTTTCATCCATGCCCGGGAGTTCCGCGGTCAGCACGACTTCATGTTCAGTTTCGTAGATGTCGACCGAAGGAGTCCACGAACCAGCCAGGAGGTCCTGCTCTTCACCTCGGGAGGCGAAGAAGTCCTCAAAGAGCCGATTCATCCTTTCGCGCAAAGTGATCATATCCCGAAATGGATCCCATCGAATGATGGCCATTTTATCACCTCCTTATCAAAATTTCTTAGTCCATT
>QMPV01000282.1 GCA_003648765.1 Candidatus Aminicenantota bacterium | reverse complement strand
GTGTAAGCATGGAAGTATTTCCAAAACCGTGATGGCATTTAGATTGCATACTGAGCCAACTCCTCTTTGCTTTGATCCCTAAAAAACTGGGGAGGCAACACATATTTACCTGTTTTTTCTAGCTAAACCCTCTTTCTCGATCTGGCCTTTTCCTTTGCTGTTTGCTTAATTTCCTCCCCGCCTAGAGTAATCCAATCAGCGTATCTTCTAGATGATTATTTATTTTTATTAGTTTCAAGTTATGGGATAGAGGGAGACATAAAAAAAATCGCCAGTGTCCAATTTTGTTCGCAATTTTGATATTAGGAGGTAGCCATCGCAAACTCTTTAAATACTAATAAGAGCAATTAAATGTTTTTTAGACTAAAATGGAGACATGAGGAAAAAAGTGAAAGCTTCAAAACTGTTAATTCTTTTCTAAATTTATTATTTTCTTGGGGGTTGCTTCAAGCCCAGGTGATGCGTCTTGGTGTTCATGCCAGCTTGGGATATGCCTGGCCTCACCAGGACGTGCTTGATAAAGGCTTAAATTCAAGTTTAGGAATAGATTTAAATTTAAGCCGGGGGTGGTGTTTAATCTTTGATTTTTCTTACGGACGTTACCAGGTTGAATCCCGTGCTCGCGGTTTGCAGAAAGGAATTATAGTTTTGACTCCTTTCTGGGCTAGGGTTCAACACCGTTTTTTACCTTACCGAAACATCTCTCCATATCTTTTATGGGAGGTGGTTATGTGTTTAGCCTTTTCCTGATGGAAGAATTGCTCACTATCCCGGAAATAAGTGTCTCCCAAAAAGCAGAAGATGGATGGGGTTTTACCGGGGGAGCAGGTTTGGAGTTAAAGTTAAAGCGAGAAAATATTTCTGTTTTCACAGAAGCGATCTATATTTCCGGAAAGACTAAGGGGATATCGACAATTAATGACCTTAATTTTGGTCTCAGGGAAGAGAAGTTTAAAGTTGATTTAAGCTCTTGGCAAATTCGAGTAGGGTTTCGTTATTTTTATTGATTATTATTTTGAATGAATAATCAATAAGGTCTTCCAGGGGGATAAACCATTAAAAGAAGCATGCCGTATATTAGTAGTTAGACGGAGTTTCGTTTAAATAAGAAAATATAGGAGAAAAATATGAAATATGTGACAAGAACAATTAGTAAAATTGCAGTAATGACAATTGTCATTTTAAGCCAAATAATTTCATGTACAACAAGACCAACAAGCCCAATGACTAATATTTATGAAGAAGTCGTGAATCCGGATTACAAAGATATATTTATGAGCATTAAGCAAAAGATTATCTCTGACGTTGAAAATGGAACAATCCCTTCTGTTTCAATCTCTGTGGCCAAAGATGGGAAAGTTATTTGGCAGGAGGCGTTTGGATGGGCTGACAAAACTGAGAAGCGGGCCGCCACTCCAGCGACAATATACTCTCTTGCTTCGTTGTCCAAACCTCTAACGGCTACCGGGATTATGGTCCTGGCTGAGAAAGGCAAAATTGACCTGAATGAATCAGTTGAAAAGTATATCTCTCCTTTAACTCTCAAATCATATATTTATGATTCAAAAAAAGTGACCGTGAAACATCTTCTTAATCACACATCCGGATTGCCTACTCATTTTAATTATTTTTATGCCGACGAAGAAGCTTCTCCTCCATCATTTAAAGAGACTCTGGACAGATATGGTTTTATTATAAACGAGCCAGGAACATCTTTCAGATATTCAAATCTTGGATATGGAATTCTTGGCTTTATCATCTCGAAGATATCGCAAATGCCTTTTTCAAGTTTTATGGAAAAAGAAGTCTTTATCCCTCTTGGGATGAAGAGGACGACGTTTAATATTGAATCCTATAACGGGAAAGATATAGCGACCAAGTACGATTCGAAAGGCAACGCTTTAGATCTCCAATGTGATACTCCGGCTGCTGGCAGCGCCTACTCCACTTCAGCAGATTTAATGAGATTTGCCTTTCATGTGCTTGGAAATAGAATAGAAGGAAGTAAAAGCGTATTATCGGAAAATTCAATTAAAAGAATGATCAGCGAGCATAGTGAAAGTTCAAAGTATCCATATTCAAAGAATACATACTACTGTCTTGGCTTCTTTTTTAGGCAACATAAAGGATTTAGGGAAATCTGGCATGAAGGGGGATGGGATGGAGCAAGCACGCTGCTTAAAATCATTCCTGAAGAGAATATTGCTGTTGTCACTCTAATTAACACATTTAACTCTCAATATGTGACCCAAATTACGGATAAAATAATAGCAGCTATGATAGGTTCAAATAAATTCGAAGAACAAGCCTCAGGAGCTGTTTCAAAACCGAGTGAAAAAACAATACCAGATGAATTGCTTGGAACATGGAAAGGGGAAATTAAAACCCATGAAGGTTCTATCCCGATATTAATGAATTTTGCGCCGGATGGCAAAATAAGTGTCGCCACAGGAGATCAAATAGAGTCGGCGAAAACAAATTGGTCTCAGCTTTATCTCATAGAATCAACCGCCTCGAGTATTTTTGGAGCGTTTGATGGGAAAATACCGACTACTGATACGAAGCGTTATCCTCATAGTGTACTTCT
>QMPV01000281.1 GCA_003648765.1 Candidatus Aminicenantota bacterium | reverse complement strand
GTTCTTTTATCTTTTCTTTAATGTTACTTTTTCCTGAAAGTTCTGACACGAGGATAATTCTTTTATTGCCCACCTTCTGAGGATCTATGTGTTCATAAGTTCGAGGATCTTTTTGGAGGGCAGAGACATGAATCCCTCCTTTATGAGCAAAAGCATTTTCTCCCACATAGGGTAGATTTACCCGTGGGGGTCTATTCGACAATTCTGAGACGAGACGGGAAATTGAGGTTAGCTTTTTTAAATTGTTCGGGGGGATAGATTCAATACCCATTTTGAAATAGAGGTCAGGAATGATGCTGGTTAGATTGGCATTTCCACATCTTTCGCCGATCCCGTTGATAGTGCCTTGAACATGAACCACACCTTCTTTTACAGCCGCCAGAGAGTTGGCTACAGCCACATCCGCATCGTTATGAGCGTGAATACCAAGAGGAATATGAATTTCTTTTTTTACTTCCTTAATTATGTGGGCCACTTCCCACCATAGGCTTCCTCCATTGGTATCGGCTAAGACGAGCACGTCAGCGCCGGCTTCTTGAGCTGTTTTGAGGGTTTGAAGAGCATAATCTGGGTTGTTTTTATAACCATCGAAAAAATGTTCAGCATCGTAAATTAATTTATTTGTGTATTTTTTAAGATAGAAAATTGTTTCAAAAATCATCTCCAAATTTTCTTCTAAAGAAACATTTAGGGCCTTAAACACCTGGAAGTCCCATGATTTTCCAAAAATGGTGAAAGCCGCAGCCTGGGAATTTAGCAGTTGTTGAATGTTTGGATCATTTTCTATTTTTATTTTGGGTCGTTTAGTCGAGCTGAAAGCAGTGATGGTAGAATTGGTTAATTTTATTTTTTTTATTTCCCGGAAAAAACGAAGATCCTTAGGGTTGGAGACGGGCCACCCCCCCTCCAGATAGTGAACACCCAAATCGTCAAGGACTTGAGCAATTCTTAGCTTGTCTTCAAGAGAGAAGGCAATCCCCATACCTTGGGTGCCATCTCTCAAGGTTGTATCTAAGATTTCCACTTTTCTCATTTTTCCCTCTAAGGTTCTTTAAAAATGGCTCCTTTAGAAGCAGGTTCGACCAGCTTTGAATATCTCAAAAGAAATTTATTCTTTTCTTTTGGAGAAAAGGGCTGGAGATTCTTATATCTTCTGTCGATCTGGCTTTTTTCCACCAGCAGATTTAACTTCTTGTTGTTAAAATCAATTTCAATCAGATCTCCGTTTTCTATAATGGCTATCAAACCTCCGGCAGCAGCTTCGGGAGAGATGTGGCCGATCACTGCTCCCTTGGAGCCTCCTGAGAATCGCCCGTCGGTGATAAGGGCTACTTCTTCTATTAATCCCATTCCTGAAATGGCGGCGGTAGGAGAAAGCATCTCTCTCATTCCCGGACCACCCTGAGGTCCTTCATATCTAATAACCACAATGTCACCTTTCTTTATCTTTCCCGAAAGAATCGCTTCGGTGGCAAGTTCTTCGCCGTCGAAAACTACTGCTCTGCCTTGGAAATATCTCATTTTCTGGGGGACACCAGCGAGTTTAGTTACGGCTCCCTGGGGGGCAATATTTCCAGACAAAATTGCCAGACCACCCTCTCTCCCGTAAGGTTTGTCCAGCGGTCTAATAATTTCTTGATTTAGAACAACGGCTTTTTCTATAACCTCGCGAATTTTTTTGAGATAAATAGTTTGAGCCTCGTCTTGAATTAGGTTTTCTTCGGCTAATCTCTTCATGACTCCATAAATGCCACCCGCCAGATGCAAGTCTTCTACATGATATTTGCCTACAGGAGACAAACTGCAGATATGAGGAATTTTTTGGCTTAATTCGTTGAATAAATTAATTTCAAAGGGAACTTCAAAGCTGTTCGCTATAGCCGGTAAGTGTAAAACTGTATTAGTTGAACCGCCCAGAGCCAGATCTACAGCCACAGCGTTATAAAATGATTTCCAACTAACTATATCCCGGGGACAGACGTTTTTTCTGACTAGCTCCACTACCTTTTTCCCACTTTCTTTGGCTAGCCTGATTCTATCGGCATAAACTGCGGGAATTGTTCCGTTTCCTGACAAAGATACTCCTAGGACTTCACTTAGGGCATTCATCGTATTGGCGGTAAAAAGCCCCGCGCAAGAGCCAGGCCCAGGGCAGGCAGCATTTTCGATTAAATCCAGTTGAGATTTAGATATTTTCCTTGCATTAAATTGACCTACCGCCTCGAAAACGCTGACTATATCAATCGTTGCCTTTTTTATTTTTCCAGCTAACATTGGTCCACCACTCACCAGAATTGAAGGAATATTCAGCCGGCCCATGGCCATTAACATCCCAGGGGTTATCTTGTCGCAGTTAGAGAGAAAGACTAATCCATCAAAAGGCATAGCTTGAGCCACTATTTCAATGGAGTCGGCAATTAGTTCTCTGGAAGGAATTGAATTTATTTATAAACTCATTCAATTCATTCATAGCTTGGGAAATATTTACCCCGCCGCCACAGATCACCAGGGGGCATCTTGATTGCTTAATTAAATCTATGGCCTTTTTCATCTGGAGCGGGTGAGGATGTTCTTTCACTGGAAAACTTTTGAGCTCTGTTTCTGTT
>QMPV01000280.1 GCA_003648765.1 Candidatus Aminicenantota bacterium | reverse complement strand
TCAACCCGGCTGTAGCCTAGATTGACTATACGGCCCCATTGGCGTCGGCGCATGCCCGGGAGGGCGGCCTGCATTGTTTCCCAGGCACTGAGAACATTGGCCCGCCAGAGAGTTTCCACTTCGGCCGGAGTGCAGTCGGTCCAGGGTTTAACCAGAAGAGGGCCGTAATTGTTAACCAGAATATCCAGGCGGCCCAAGAGGCGCTCCACCTCTTTTACCAGGCGGGCAGCTTCGCCGTCTTTCGTCAAATCAGCGGCCAGGGCCACAGCTGACAGCCCCCGGTCTTTCAATTCCTGAACTAATTTCAGGGCCTTCTCCCGATTGGTTTGATAATGGACGGCCACACCCTTGATCAACTCCGCCAGTTCAAGCACAATGGCTTTCCCCAGGTCAGAAGTGGCGGCCGTGACTAAAGCTACTTTATCCATGTTAATTTATCCTGGCTCACTCTGTCTTCCCCGGCCGGTTATTCCCTGAGCCGGCGCCACCCTCGCCCGCCTAACTCCAGCCCTATAAACCAACCCAGCTCAGCCGGCTGGCTGATAACACATAATTCCAGAGTAATAATAACTCAATCCACTTTAATTTCAAATTGATAATTTCACATCTTTTCTTTGGGTAGAGTTTTGTATTCGCTCAAACTAGAAATTGCGGCCATCTGCCTTCACCAGGGGAATGAATTTAATTGAAAATAGATCTCTCGGTTTTAACCCTCTCAAGTCCCTGTTTTCAATTTTTATATTTAATAAAAAGAAACTATTAGACAACTAATTCAGTTTTGAGCCTGATAACAAAATATGGATCTTAGAAGCGATTTTTGGGGGTGAAAATCGCCTCTAAGGGCCTTTTTTGGAGCGGAAAATGGGTTTAACTAATTGATAATAAATAAGATGCTGAGGTCCGACCCCAGAATGAGATTGAATGAATAAATGTGAAATGTGAAGACCTGACCCCAAATTTCAGTTGACTTTAAAGGGGGGGACAGGATATAAATTAATCCCGACGAAGAATAAATTTAACTTCAACCAAGGATTGAACTTATAAATGACTAAAGAGATGAAAAGAGTTTTAGTTACCGGGGCCCTGGGACAGATCGGCACGGCCTTGTTGCCGGTCCTTATTGAAAGATTCGGAGCCACCAACATTATCGCTTCCGATATCAAACCAGCCTCAGCCGCCAAGCTTCCTTCCGAACTCATCTACGAGAACCTCGACGTCCGTCAGGCCGACCAAATCGCCGCCTTAGTCCGCAAACACCAAATT
Source organism: Candidatus Aminicenantota bacterium (assembly GCA_003648765.1). Classification (GTDB taxonomy): domain Bacteria; phylum Acidobacteriota; class Aminicenantia; order Aminicenantales; family Aminicenantaceae; genus JdFR-80. The sequence continues at coordinate 1,344 of QMPV01000280.1, read as the reverse complement.
GATACTATTTTCCACATGGCGGCTATCCTTTCGGCCAGCGGCGAGAAAAATCCTCATCTGGCCTGGGAGGTCAATCTCCTGGGGACCTATAATATCCTTGAAGTCGCCCGGGAGCTGGAACTTGTCCGGGTTTTTGTACCGAGTTCCATTGCCGTCTTCGGGCCGGAAACCCCCCGGGAAAACACCCCCCAGGATACCATCCTCCGTCCCCGGACCATGTACGGGTTAACCAAAGTAACTGGGGAACTCTTAAGCGAATATTACGTGCATCGTTTCGGCCTGGATGTCCGCGGTTGCCGCTATCCGGGCATTATCAGTCACGAGGCTCTGCCCGGGGGAGGCACAACTGACTATGCCGTGGAAATTTTCTATGAAGCCATTAAGCAGAAAAAATACACTTGTTTCGTCCGGGCTGAAACCCGATTACCGATGATGTATATGCCCGATTGCCTGAAGGCCACCCTGCAATTGATGGAAGCCGATTTCTCCCGCCTAATCCATCACGCTGGTTTCAACGTGGCGGCCATGAGTTTTTCAGCCGGCGAACTGGCGGCTGAAATTAAAAAGCACATTCCTGAGTTTGAATGCACCTTTGAGCCGGACTACCGCCAGAAAATTGCCGACACCTGGCCCTCTTCCATTGATGACTCAGCCGCCCGGGAGGAATGGGACTGGCAACCCGATTATGACCTGGCCCGGATGACAGAAGACATGCTGCGGGTGCTGACCGCCCGCTATCAGCAAGGACTTCTTTAATCATTAATCAGCTGATCAGCCGGCCGCCGCCCCTAATCACCAAACATCAACACCAGCAAAGCCCGCCGGAGTACCCTTATCTCCAATTCTTTAACTTCTTCTTTCGAGAACGCGTCAAAAAGCACTTCTCCATCCACCTGAATCCTCAGCGGAGAAGGTGAACTAATCCGCCAGACATCCCCGGAAGCATAAGTCACTTTTTGGGACTGGAGATGTTTCCCGCGGCGGATCAACCGGTAAAGTCGGGCCAACCCGGGTAAGCCCACTTCGTGGAAAATCGAGACTTCCAGCCGCCCGTCATCAATCCTGCCTCCAGGATTAATTAAACAGCCACTGGCCCAATATCTAGTATTACTGACCACAGTTAAAACACTGGCCCCGGAAAAAGATAAATTAGGCCCTTCCACTTGAAGAGAAAACGGCACTTTTTTTTGTCGGTAAGCAGCCACAATCCCCCAGAAACCTACCAGAGGAGTAGCTCTGGCCAGAAAAGGATATTTTCGACTCTGTTCATCGACAAACCGATTAACCAGGACTCCTAATCCCAGGCTGAGCTGACCGAGAAAATATCTCTTTACCTCTCCCCCC
>QMPV01000279.1 GCA_003648765.1 Candidatus Aminicenantota bacterium | reverse complement strand
TCCCTCACATTTCCAGGATAAGAATAGCTCATCAGCTTGTCCCGCGCTTTATCAGAAAGCTTTATTTCTTCATTATCTGAAATGTATATAATCGGTACAACATGCACACCTTTTTTATTCAATATCTTTATGTTTTTAATTGTCTCTCTAAAACTTCCTTGTATTCCTGTGAAATAGTCGTGATAATTATCTTTATATGAATAAATGGGGATAGATAATGTTATATTAAGTTTATGAAAAAATGATATTAATTTTTCTGAAATCGCAGAACCATTTGTTCTTTCCTTCCTCCACCATCTCCCGAAATAATCTCTCGGCAACACTTTGTTGCTTCTCATCTATTTGGAGGTCTTCGTCGAAATCAATATTACCTTCCTCGACCCTTTCTCCTCCTGTTGTAGCTTTGGCTCTCTTCATAACGTTTTCCAACTCCCTCACATTTCCAGGATAAGAATAGCTCATCAGCTTGTCCCGCGCTTTATCAGAAAGCTTTATTTCTTCATTATCTGAAATCCATTCTATAAGAAGACGAAGATCCTCTTTTCTTTCCCGAAGTGGCGGAATAAAAAGCCTAATCACATTTAACCTGTAATAAAGATCTTCCCGAAACTTACCTTTTATTACTTCTCTCCTTAAATCTCTGTTGGAAGCAGCTATTATTCTTACATCGACCATTATCTCTTCTGTCCCCCCAACACGAAAAAATTCCCTTCTCTCTAAAACCTGAAGTAATTTAGCCTGGGCCACGAAACTCAGGTCAGTCACTTCATCCAGAAACAGTGTCCCTCCATCGGCAGCTTCGAATTTCCCAATTTTCCTTGAATCAGCTCCGGTGAAGGCACCTCTCTCATGGCCAAAAAGGTCACTCTCCAATAGCTCCGAAGAAATATTACTACAACTCTGATGAAGAAACTTTTTCTCGCGGCGTTCACTTAGCTCGTGAATTAATTCCGCCACTAATGTTTTTCCCACCCCCGTCTCTCCTGTAATCAAAACCGGATAGTCGTATCTAGCTGCTTTTTTTACCTTTTCCCTCAGGTCCCTTATGGCCGCACTCTGGCCAACTAGCCTTGATAAAATTTCACTTGTTTTGGTTGAAGGTGGACTCATTGGAAAAAATCTCCTTTATATAGGTTGTATAAAAAAACAATTTTTCCCTGAACCTTTTCATTTTTGACTCTTTAGAAAGATAGTAAATTAAGAAAGAAGGAAGGAAGGATGGATGGGTGGGTGGATGGATAGATGGATGGAGAGACTTTCTCTTTAGAACAGAATATTCTTTTTATCTTTTTCTTAGGCCAAGAAACACAATCCCCCCTCATTTCCCTTAATCCTATACCACCTATTTAGTCGTATTTTAAACAAAAAAATTGAAATTATGCAACTTGATTTAGCCAAAATATGAGAAATATTATATTTTTTAAATTATGTTCTATTTTCTTTACTAACCAACCGACCCCTCTCCAATCTGATCACCTGATCTATTCCCGAGAACCATCTCTTTTGATGTGAGATGATCAAACAGGTCTTCTCCTTAAAGTTCCTCGCTATCAGTTCACCAATTCGCCTGGCCGTTTCCTTGACCCTCTTGAGAATGGCCTGCTTGTAACTCTCAAGGTAATGATGTAATCGGGCTGTCTCCTTCTCAACAAGCATGTAAAAATGACCCTTTATCAGCATTGAAAAATGACCCCCCTGAAAAGGGGGAATTAAATGAAGGCTTTGATTTTTCCTTTAATCCCACCATAGAGAAAAGAGTTATCGAGGAGTTGAGAAGTCTCCGCTTTATTGAGGAACATTCGAATCTGGTTTTTCTAGGACCTCCTGGAGTGGGAAAAACCCACCTGGCCATTGCCCTAGGAGTTGAGGCTATAAAGAGAGGCTATGTCACTTATTTCAATACAGTTGATGAGATAGCCCGGCGTCTTAAAACTACCAAAGAAGAACATTTTCCCAAACGCCTGCGGACCTATCGAAAAGCCCAACTCCTTATTATTGATGAGGTCGGTTATCTGCCTCTAGATAAAGAGGAAGCCAACCTACTTTTTCAAGTTATAAATACAAGATATGAAAAAGGCTCAATCATCATTACCTCTAATAAGTCTATCATTGAATGGGGTGGGTACCTGGCCGATCCAGTTCTCGCCTCAGCTCTTCTGGACAGGCTCCTTCATCATTCCTATGTCATCAAAATAAAAGGAAAATCATACAGGATTAAAGATAGACTCAAATATGGAGCAAGAAAAAAGTGAGAAGTAATGGTACATTTTTATTTGACCATAACTGGTACATTTTTATCTTGACCTTGACACTCCCTCTCCCCAGAAGGCGATTCTCTCAATTGTTACTATAAAGGTGTCTTTCTCAATAGCTAAAAAAACTACATGTTTTTTTTCGATGCTGGAGATATATAAACATAGTTTAAAAAAATAAACTTCTTGCTACTCTTAATTGCCTACCGCTGCTTTAACCTATACCTATATCTAACAATCTTCTGGTACCCCTCCTCGTCTTCCTCCAAAGTATAAAACCGATCCCCCCTTATACAAAAAATCGTCTCTTTCATAGGAAAGCTGGCTATGTACCTCCCCTCCGCATCAAAATAATCATAATAATG
>QMPV01000278.1 GCA_003648765.1 Candidatus Aminicenantota bacterium | reverse complement strand
TAGTGGTTGAGTGGTGAAGCAGTCGCTTAAGAATAGCTGTAGCCATGACAGGATCACCAAAAATTTCATTCCACTGGGAGAAACTTCGATTGGAGGTAAGGATCATGGCGCCTTTCTCATAACAGTGAGAGACGAGCTGGAAGAAAAGATAGACACCGTTCCCCCCCAGCTTAAGTATTAGCCCTCTCTAACCTTCTAAATATTTCTCAGGTTTTAAAAGAAATTTATAAGCAGGAACTATATTAATTATCTTTCCCTCTACTCTCTGGACGTCTTCTTTTTCCGGAGTAATGATCAATCCTCGGGTAAGCTTAAATTTTTTCAAGAAAGTGAACATTCCTTTAATCTTGATCCTTCCAAACTTTATTTCTACAGGCACGATTTTATCTTTGCCTAAAACCATATCAACTTCGTTTTTATAAGGATCTCGCCAGAAGAACTCTGGTTTTAGTTGGTTAATCAACAACCATTCAAAAACTCTAGACTGAGAAAAATTATCCTCTTTAAAAAGAAGATCTACGGAAATCAAACTAGGATAATATTTTTTCAACTTTCTTTCTATTTTTCGACGATTGCTAGAAAAATTGTACAATTTCCGGACCAAAAAAGACTCTTCAAGATAAGTCAGGTAGGCAGAAAGAGTATGCCTGGAGATGTGTAAATCATTAGCCAAGTCAGAAAGTTGGACAACTTGCCCGGGGTCTTCCATGAAAATATTAACCAGGGATTCAATTGTAGCAATTTCTCTGACTTTAAACAGGTTCTGGAAATCACGGTAGATTACTTTCTCAATAATGCTTTCCCGGACATATTTTTTTATAATCTCTTTTTCCTTAATGCCCACTAATTCAGGAAAGCCCATGGTCAGAATAAAATCGTTAAATAATCCCAGGAGATCCTTCTCATAAAGCTCTATTGGAGCGAGATTAACTTCTTGAAATAACAAAAATTCTTTAAAAGAAAGAGGTTCGACCTGGAATTCAAATAACCTCCCCGCCAGGCTTTCTCTGGCGCCTTTTCGGACAAATAGAGACTCGGAGCCGGAAAGAAATATTTTTATATTCTTAAATAAATCATAAATTACTTTGACCTGGGCTTCCCAGTTGGCCAGCTTTTGAACCTCATCCAGTAAAAAAAGATATTTATCTTTTCTTATGTTCTTTGACATAAGTTCTTCATATTCGTTGATTATCTTCTTAATGTCTACGGAGGGATATTCATCAAAAGAAAAATAGACAATATTTTGAGGATTAAAGCCGTTTTTTATGGCATCTTCGACAATTTTGAACAACAAAGTCGTTTTGCCTATTCTTCTTATCCCGGTAAAAGCAATGATCTGGGGAAGGGGGATATATTTCTGAATCTTTTGGTAAATCTCTCTTTCTTTAAATTCAATTGTAAAAGCATCTCTCCACCAAGGATTAAAATCTCGCAAAGAATCTCTAATATTTGGCACTTATATTTTACCTAAAATCGATTTTATGTTTATTATATTATCCATAAAATATATTGTCAAGATGATGGTCTAATTTTCTAGCTATCGGGGTCTAGTTCTTGTAAACTTTAAATTACTCGGCCACTGTGCCTCTTCATCCCCCTCCTCCTATTCTTTTAAACTAAGATCTTCATTGTCGCTTACTCATTCTATAGAAAAATTTTAGCCCTACAATTCTCCTGCTTCAACTGCCTCTTCCTTGCTCTACCTAACCAAAATTACTGGACCCGGCCCTTTTGCCAAATTATCCGATCTTCCTCTCTCTGCAATTGTTTGTCTCCCTTTGCTCCCAAATCTACTTGGCTCCTTCCACCTAAATTTACTCTCCCCTTGCCCACTACCCAAATTTCTTCATCATAATAGTTGACATTATGGCAATAATTACTTATATTGTCTACATATAAATTCCAATCCTGTCCAAGGGCAATAAGGAGAGATTATGAAATATTTCAGTGAATTCGTGTCTTCTTTTTCCCTGGGTTCTGTCCAGAGGAAACACAATATGGCCGTGGTGGCCCTTAAGCATTCTCAAAAACATGATTTTAGCTATATCTGCCTGAAGGGAGCTCTGGAAAAGGATCTTCTGGATATAAGGGAAGTCGACCAGCACGGGGCTGTGCCCATCTTAATGGCCGTCAATAAAGGTCCTCTGCCCATCCTTATTCTTGACGGGGAAGAACTGGTCGGCGGCAAACAAAATCGGGTCTTAAACACCACCATTTTACTTAAAGAAAAATCCAAAACTACTCTGCCGGTCAGTTGCACCGAAAAGGGCAGGTGGCGTTACATCTCTTCTAAGTTTGACGACTCCGGAGTAGCCATGACGGCCACACTGCGGGGACGGAAAGCCAGATCCGTCTCTTTTTCTCTTCAAAGAGAAGGACGCTTTGCTTCAGACCAGGAGGAAATCTGGGACTCCATCGATGAATTTTCCCGGCAGGCCGATGTTTACTCTCCCTCTTCGGCCATGAAAGATGTGGTGGAGAAAAAAAGAACCCAGCTCCGTGATTATCTCCAGGCCTTCTCCTGGGGGGATGACCAAAAAGGCCTGTTAGTCATCATCAACGACCGGGTGGTCGGCTTTGACTTTATCTCCTTGCCCGAAGTCATGAAAAAGCTCTATCCCAAGTTGATTGAAAGTTATGCC
>QMPV01000277.1 GCA_003648765.1 Candidatus Aminicenantota bacterium | reverse complement strand
GCCATATAATGATTAACTATGATATTCCCTGGAATCCTAACCGACTGGAACAGAGGATGGGTAGAATCCATAGATTTGGTCAGCAGAGAGATGTTTATATTTTCAATCTAGTGGCTACAGACACATTAGAAGGAAAAGTCTTGGTTAAGCTTTTTGATAAATTAGATGAAATTAGAAAGAAACTAGGCAGCGACAGAGTATTTGATGTTATTGGTGATGTGTTTTATGGGAAAAATTTATATCAATTAATTCTTGAAGCAGTAACTCGTACCAAAACAATGGATGAAATTTTAAAGGAATTAGATATTCAGCCTGATGAACAATACATCGCCAAAGTTAAAGAAATTCTCGGTGAGACCTTAGCTACTCGAGTTATTGATTATACTCGAATTCAGGAGATAGCAGAAAGAGCCAGAGAATATAGGTTAATTCCTGAGTATGTAGAAGAATATTTTAAACGGGTTTTTAAAAAAGCTGGGGGGAAATTTCGAGAATTAAGGACCGGCTTCATGGCTATTGATTCTGTCCCTTATGAGTTGAGAAAAATTGCTGAGAGTGTTGACTTTAAAAATAGGTTTGGAATTATTATGTCAAGATATCCCAAGGTTACATTTGATAAAGAAACTGCCTTTAAAAATCCTGATGCTGAATTTATTTCTTTTGGACACCCTCTCTTTGAAGCACTTATTCAATGGGTGATTGACAAATTTATTAGTGAAGCAAGGATTGGAGCGATTTTCAATGACCCTTCGGGTTTATTAGATGGCTACATTTGGTTCTATATAGCTGAGGTTAAGGACGGAAGAGGAGAAACGGCTGGAAGAAAGATTATCTCGTTTTATGATGATGGAAAAGAAATAAAAGAAATTAATCCAGCTTTAATCTGGGATTTATCTCCAGCAGAGAGACAAACTCAACCCATAGAGATAGATGAAAAAAGAATAATTCCTCATGTTATTAGTGCCATAGAGAAGTATAAGCAAGACATTGGCAAAGAAAGAAAAAGACAGGCTCAAATAAAAGAAAAATATGGCTTAAAGTCACTTGATTATCTCATTAGTGAGTTAGATACTGACTTGGCGGAGCTGTATGAGCGACAAGCCCGCGGTGAAAAAGTCGAATTGCCCATCAGGAATAAAGAGGAACTTAAAAAAAGATATGAAGAAGCTAGAAGAGAATTGACTCGAGAGATAGCTCTAGAGCAAAGTTTATCTATTTCCATGCCTGAGCTACTAACTGTGATTCGAGTTATCCCTGAAGCCACCGCTATGGTTGAAGATAAGGAAATAGAGCAGATTGGGATGGAAATAGCCATGGAATATGAAAAAAGCGAAGGAAGAGAGCCTGAAGATGTATCTCAAGAGAACCTTGGTTTTGATATCCGCTCCAAAGGGAAGGATGAGGTGAGGTATATTGAGGTGAAAGCAAGAGCTGGAGAAGGGGAAGTAGGGCTGACTCCCAATGAGTGGTTTAAAGCAAGGCGCTTTAAAGAGCAGTACTGGTTGTATGTGGTGGCCAATGCCGCTTCAAAACCTACTCTATATTTAATAAATAATCCCGCCGAAAGTCTTGAGGCTAAGGAGAGAATTGAAGTAGTTCGATTCATTGTTCCACCAGAAGAGTGGAAAAGAAAAACAAATAAAGAAATAAGGTGGTCATGATGAAACGAAAAAGATTTATTGAAGTTACCTTTCCAGTGAAAGAGGTAAGTGAGATATCAGCTAAAGAGAAAAATATACGCCATGGCCACATTTCTACTTTGCATATCTGGTGGGCCCGCCGGCCGTTGGCTTCCTCCAGAGCCACAAACTACGCTGCTTTGATTCCTGAGCCTGAAACACAGGAAGAATTGGAGAAAACAAAACAATTTATAATTGAACTTTCTAAATGGGAAAATTCTTTGAATCGGGGGATTATAGAAAAAGCAAGAGAGGACATTTTGAAGGCTAATGGTGGAAACCCCCCAAGAGTACTTGACCCTTTTTCAGGAGGAGGGTCTGTTCCCTTAGAAGCATTAAGACTGGGATGTGAAACCCATGCACTTGAATATAATCCTGTGGCGACACTTATTTTAAAGTGCACCTTGGAATATCCTCAAAAATATGGCCAACCAGCTGAGATAAAACAGGAATCAGGGCTTCTCAAAAGCAAAACAGCCAATCCTCTCCTTGAAGATGTAAAAAAATGGGGTGAATGGGTCCTCAAAAGGGCTGAGGAAGAGATTGGGAGATTTTATCCTCAAGATGAAGATGGTTCTATTCCGGTAGGGTTTATCTGGGCAAGAACTATTCCTTGTCAAAACCCAGCATGCGGTGCAGAAATTCCTTTAATGCGTCAGTTCTGGTTAGCTAAAAAGAAAAACAAAAAAGTGGCTCTCTATCCTTATGTTGAAGGTAGGTCTCTTAAATTTAGGATAGTTGGAGATGGCTATGACAAGATGCCGGATGATTTTGACCCTACTCAGGGTACTGTCTCTCGAGCAATTGCTACATGTCGAATTTGCGGATTTACAGTCGAAGCTGATACCACCCGGAAGCTATTTCAAGAAGGCAAAGCTAGCCGAAGAATGATAGCCGTAGTTTTGCATAAATCAGGTCTAACAGGGAAGAAATATAGATTAGCTACAGAAAAAGATATGGAAAT
>QMPV01000276.1 GCA_003648765.1 Candidatus Aminicenantota bacterium | reverse complement strand
GACAAAAAACAAAACACCCGGACTCTGGACCGCCAAATAAAAGACTACCTTTTCCAACACATTTTTCCTTTATTCAAGTGATTTGCTTCAGTTGTTCTCTTAAAATAGGCGCCAAATTCTCCAATTATGTTCAATAATTTTGTCCAAATGATATTTTTCTTTGTTATTTGAATGAAATCTGATTAAATTTACTTTATCCCTTAACCAACAATTTAATTACTGATATTGACTTTCTACCCAACTGAATTAAAATACTCTGTAAATTTTTCTCGGATGTTTTCTCATTAGTTATTATTTTTTTTATTACCAAAAATATTTGAGAGGAGGCCAAGGATGAAAAAAGCTCTTTCTATTATGGCCGTTTTTGGCTTTATATTTTCACTTGTTTCGTTTGTCCCTTCCCAAGAATTAATCACCGGACAAACTCGAGCTAAGTTCACCCCTGGAGATAAAATTCTCTTTCAACAAGACTTCAGTCAATGCCCGGTGGGTGAATTTCCTGAAGGATTTGAGAAATTCACTGGGGCAGGCGAATGTGTTCGTTTTGGCGACCAAATCTGGGTGGCTCCCAGTACTGATGCAGATTTTCGTCTCTACAAAAAATTATCCCTCGGCCGAGGAGACTTTTCCTTTGAGTTTGACTTTGTTATCCTCCAGGACATTTCTGGGGCTGTGGGGCCAAAATTAATCCTGCGCTTCCTAGAAAGCCGGGGTTCTGCCTGGGATAAAGCCAAAGCACCTTACGATCTTGAAATTTATGGTGATTATCACAACTGCTCTGTCAAGCTGGAAAAGGTAGGCCATATTGGAAAAATTGAAAAAGTAGATAAAAAAATACTCCATCTAGCCGTCCAGGTTCGGAGAGGCCAATTCAGAGTTTTCCTTAATGGCCAACGGCTAACCTCGATTCCTTTTCAAGTAACTCCAAATGAAGAAATTAGTGGCTTTGAATTTATGTTCGTCACCGACACAAATAGATATGGTTTACTGATCAGCAATATTAAAGCAGCCAAATACACTCAAGCTGAAGAAAGGCCTTCACCTGAATCTCTGGGAATAAAAGTGGAAAAAAAAGGCAATGAGACTCAATTTACTCTTCCCGAGAGCATTCTTTTCGACTTCAACGAATTCTTTCTTAAACCCGAGGCAAAAAAAGCTTTGAAAATCTTAGCTCAATTAATTAAGGAACAACCGAATAAAAAAATCCTTATCACGGGCTATACCGACAACGTGGGCAGTGATAGTTATAATCTCCGTTTATCTCTCCAACGGGCCCAGAGTGTCGCCGATTACCTTATTTATGTCGAAGGAATCAGTAAAGAAAAAATCACTATTGAAGGCAAAGGCAAAGCCAATCCAGTAGCCGACAATTCAACCGAAGAAGGAAGAGCCAAAAACCGCCGAGTAGAAGTCAAGATTTACTAATAGTTGGACTAAGCTGAAGTTCCGCATCTTCTGAAGGTCGATTATCTCCTCTAACTCTTATTGATTAACCAACGATAAAAATCCTTTCTCCTTCTAATATTTTCTAAAGGCAGAGATTATCTTTGGACAAAGATGCCAAATAAAGTAAACAGCAAAGAGATTGACCTAAAGCAGAGAATTTAAAGTTTCCCATCTTCAATCTCGAACCTGTTCTCCCCTCATCAGACCCTAGGCTGAAGCAACTGCTATTAATTCAATTATCCTCCCAGAAAATTTTCCTAGAATTAGATCTTTATTATCTCTTTCCTTACTCCAAACAAATCCTAAAATGTGTCTCGTTCAAAAAAGCCTCCCTTTAAATCCCAAAGTCAATTATAGTTGCGGGGCAACCCGCTTGTGGCCACAATGAATCCGAAATAGAATGCCTAACCTGATTTAACCAGAAATTGTCAGTCATCTCCCAATTTAAACTTGTCAAAAAGTGAATCTTCAAAGTAAGATAATACAAAATTATGGATAAGGAGGGTTTGATGGCTACAAAAACCCAAGGGGGGTTAAAATGGGAATTAATTTTCAGCTTATTATTTATTTTACTCAATTCTTTCAGTTCTATCTCCGTCCAATCCAGTCCCCAGTCGTATGAGCCTACGCCTGAAAATTTGAAAGCTCGACAATGGTTTCAAGATGCTAAATTCGGACTGTTTGTTCACTGGGGCATCTATTCTATCCTGGGCGACGGGGAATGGGTAATGAACACTCAGGGTATTCCAGTTAAAACTTACGAAAAATTGGCCTCTTTTTTCTATCCTGTCTACTATAATCCGGCTGAGTGGGTTTCCTTAGCTAAAAAAGCCGGCATGAAATATATTGTCATCACCTCCCGGCATCATGACGGATTTAGTATGTTCGACACTAAATATTCTGATTACAATGTGGTCAAAGCGACTCCCTACGGTCGTGATGTTCTGAAAATGCTGGCTGAGGAATGTCGGAAGCAGGGTATAAAACTGGGTTTATATTATTCCCTCCTCGACTGGCACCATCCTGATTACTTTCCTCGGGGCGCTACTGGCCACCGCACCGGACGCCCGGATCACGGAAATTGGGAAAATTATATCCAATTCATGAAAAATCAACTTAGAGAATTACTCACTAACTACGGCCAAATCCTCTGTATTTGGCTAGATGGTTATTGGGACCGCCGAGAAGCCAATTGGCAT
>QMPV01000275.1 GCA_003648765.1 Candidatus Aminicenantota bacterium | reverse complement strand
TCTTTGCTCGAGAAATCTTTTTATCACTTGCATATTGGCTTGGGTCGTTTCTCTGGGATGGAATTCGGCGTAAACATAGCTATCGGCATCATCACACATAGCCACCAGCCACCAGGCTTCTTTGACCGACTCGAGCCATCTATGCTGAGAGGAATCCATCTGAACCAGTAGCCCCGCTTGCGGCATTCTCCCCCCTCTCCGGTAGGTTCTCTTCCTGCGTCTTGGCTCATGGAGTTGTCTCTTGATGAGTATCTGTCTTAAGCTCTCATAGCTTAGAGAAAGACCGTGAATCTCTCTTAATTTGTCCCTGAAATGGAGAATGTTAAAATCATAGTAAAGCTCTTTTCTTAATTTTAGAATAAGCTCAACTGTGACCGGACTAAACTTAAGATTTGGTGGTTTAGGTGGCGATTTCCTTAAAATTCTGGCCCATCTCTCTTGCTTAAATCTCTTCTTAAGTCGGAGAGTCTGTCTGTAGCTCAAACCCAGTAATTGAGAAGCCTCCTTAGCTGTTAGACTCCCTTGGATCACTTGATCAAGCACCGAAAACCTTTTCAACTCTTCCTCCGTAACCATAAATCTTGGCATGCCTACCTCCTGCTAAGTTTAAACACCTAGCAGAAGGATTATAGCTAATGTGACATTTTAAATTAGTAATAATATGTGTCATCTTAAAATAGTAACCACAGTAGCTTTCGATTGTCCTTGACATCTATTTTGTCGTGATTTATATTTCTTGACGATGGTTTAAGGGGGAAATAAGGACTAAGATGCTCACCCATCCGGCGCAGCAAGAAAGGAATTTCATATCTTCAATTAAATTTGGAGGGAGAAATGGAAAATTTAAAAAAATTTGCGTTTATTTTGGGATTAATGCTTTTGACATTTTATTTTATAGGATGTGGTTCAAAGCAAATGAAAAAAGCCAAAGAGTTTGTGGAAGTAGGAATGTATGAAGAAGCTATTCCTTTATTAGAGATGGAAGTTAAAGAGCATCCAAAGAACTCAGAGGCTCATTTTTTATTAGGAAAAGCTTACTTATATACTGATCAAATGCATAGTGCTCGTAATTCTTTTGAGAGAGCTGTTATTACAAATGCAAAATTAAGGGGCAAAATTACTGAAGAATATAGAGGATGTGGATTAGCTTTATTGAAAGAGGGAATACTCAGTCAAGCTGAAGAGATGTTTGATCAAGCTGTAAATTTTGATGCAGACGCTAGAGGTGTAATAGCTGAGGAATTAATTCAACATGGAAAGGAAATAGCTGAGAGAAACATTGAAATGAGCCATTGGTGTTTTAAAGAAGCTCTTGATTACTCTAAAGATTATAAAGACAACATAGGCATTGAGTGTTTGAATTTAGCTGATAATTTTTTAGATCAGGATAAAGTAGACGAATCCATTTTTTTTGCTGAGCTAGCCAAAGAGGTGTTGGGAGAAGAGTTTGAGAAGAAAGGTGAGAATTATATATTAAAATTACAGGAAATAGTACCTCCAATTAAAACGATTGGTCATATAGAGCCTCCAAAACTGATAAAGAGAGTATGGCCAGTTTACCCAAAAATTGCTAGAGAAGGACGAATAGGTGGTGGGGTGACTTTAGAGGTAACAACAGATATTCGTGGAAAAGTTAAAGATTTAAAAGTTATAAGATCTGTTCCTCTTCTTGACCATGCAGCTATTTATGCTGTGAGACAATGGGAATACGAGACTAAACTGGTAAATGGATTACCAAGAGCGATTACATTTAAGGAAGTTGTACCATTTGTTATGCTCTACCTCAAGAGAGATGGAACAATGTATGTAAATCAAAGCCAAGTTATGGAAGAGAATTTAGGAGCCATGCTTGATGAAGCTTTTTCTAATGCTGGAATTAAAGCATTTAATGTTGAAGAGCGAAAACTTTACTTACGAGCTGATCAAGACCTTCAATTCGGCAAAATTATTGATATAATAGACATAATGAAAAATGCTGCGATTGAAGAAGTTGGCATCATTGCTGATAAGAAGCCAGAAAAAATTCTTGATATAAAAATTCATGTAAGAACATCGGCAGATATTTCAAAAATTCCTTGGGATAATGGCAAACTTACAGCTCCTTTTGATATTCCAGAGGAAATTCAAAATTATTTCATTTTGACCTTGACAAAATATGTAAATACATTATTTATCAACCAAGAACGCATAGAATTTAATAGCCTTAACAGCCGTCTCAAATCTATTTATAAAACCCATCAAAATATTCCAGTGTTTATACGAGCAGACGCTGGAGTTCATTTCAGACATATCATAGAGCTTATTGATATAGTGAAGGAAGCAGGTTTTGACACGATAGGCATTATCCCGGAATACTTTCGTGAATAAATGCAATTAGAAAGATATAATTTTACATATAATAATATTTAAAGGGGTGAAAAATTATATGGCTAGATTCATCCTAATATTCAGTGAAGAAAATTGATTTTGCAGGAGGAGTTATGAGAAATACCTTAAAATTAATTGTTTTTCTAATTTTAATATTTGGTTCATCACAATAATGAGTACCTGGAGAGATGGAGGTTGTAGATTTTGAGCTTAAAATACTCTACATCTCTGTAACCATAAGCCTTTCTTTTAATGACCTTAATTTTGTTGTTAATACCCTC
>QMPV01000274.1 GCA_003648765.1 Candidatus Aminicenantota bacterium | reverse complement strand
AATAATAATAGCTCAGGAAAGATAATGGATAACTTCTCTGGAATAAATTATTTCAGAAATATTTTTATAAGTAAGGAGGCGTAATGGATAAAGAGGCAGCCGCCAAAATCATCGACTATGTAGTCACGGTGACTAAGCCCCGCTGGCAGGAGTGGATCCATCAACGCTATGAAGATCTGGATGACATGTTCATTACTCGGGGCTATGAGCAGGGAGGTTTTCAGGTAGCTATCTTTTACGATATTTTAAAAAGCAAAGGCATCGGTTCCATTTATCATTTGGGAAAGATTCTAGATGGTTACCGGGGAGAGAGGAAGTATACCCGGGAGGAAAAGGGAGCGCTGGAAGGTAAATTTTATCAGAGCTTGAAAGAAGGGATTTATGGAGCGGCCGGCCGAAAGTTTTATGAAGCCGTGAGGGATTTTATCGCTCAACCCGGCGCTAATCCCGGGTTTAAATTCTGGCAATTACTCTGGCAGATGTTGGTCAGTTGCCATTATTTAAAAGAAAACTATAAGGGTAGCTTTAAATATTATTTAAAGCAGAAGTTGGCTGAATTTAGAGGGGTAAGCGCCATTTCTGATGAAGAATTTGTGAATATGTCTTTGGCTGAATGGAATGAGTTTTTGAGAAAGGCTGTGCCCTGGGAAGGCCTTATGGGGATAGGCCCAAATGTCTTTGATTATATTATTCGAGATGTAGATGAGTTTAGATTTAATCAGGAAGCTTTTAAACTGGATGATGCCAATCTCCATTTTTTCAAGGTCACCGGCATCGGGAAATTATTTAATCTGGAAGATAGAGAAAGTGTCATTTCCTTTCTTAAAAACCTGCAGTTACCCCATAAATATTCTTTAAAAGAAATAAATACCGGCATTTATACTTATTGTTCCGGTAGTGAAAAGACCAGATATGGTTTTTGTAAAGATAGAAGGAAGTGTTTGGAGTGTGGTGTGGAGGCTTATTGTGAGAAGAATATATCCGGTCAGGCCTTGGATTATTGGCCAGAAGCTAAAGAAGCAGAAGGTGCAGCCGGAGAGAGAAAGGAGAGAACCAATCCAGGAGGAAAAGCACGAGCTCGAGCCCGATTTTTACCACAGCTGGTGGCGGCTTATTGTAAATTGTTGGGCTATGAAATTGATTTTCACCGGAGGTCCATGCTGGTGGGCCATAGTGATATCGGACCGATTGTGGTTAAATATAGTATGGGCTGGGATGTGAAGAGGGGGGATTGGTTGAAACTTATCAAGGAATTCGAAGCCGCTGAGAAGGATTTAGTCAGTCAAAGGCCGGAGTTTATCTGGGAGAGCTTGAGGCGGAAGAGAATTTTTATAGTCAGCGGTTGGCCGGAAACTATTCCTCCTTCTAGTAAATTGGATGAATTTCAATTTTTTTGTAAATGGCACGAGATCGAACTGATGAGTTTGAATAAATTCATAGCAAGATTTATCGATAAGATTGATGAGAAATATCCCAAAGGAGGAAAGATAGGCTGTGATGATGACTGGATCAGATTATTCATTCATCTTAGCTGGAATGGTTTTCTTAACAAATACTGGCGTAATTAGCTATCAGCTTGTCCGCTGAGAAGAGCTATTGTTCTTTTAATTATATGTTTCATTATTCTCGACATCGCCTAAAGAGGCTAAAGCTTGTAACACCTGCTCGTTTTCCATAAGGCCTTCTCACCAGGAGATAGAGTTTTGTCAAAAGTTTGCCTAGAAAGACAGAGAATATGTATAAGGAGCCACTTGGGCTGCCGTTCTCTTAGTAAAAAACTTGACAGGCCCCGTTACAAAGAATTTTAATTAAAGCATACTACCGAGGGGATCTCATCAAAATGACAGATGCCAGAATTAAGTCCATGGGGAAATTTATGGTTTTTTTAATTTTTTTCGCGCAGCTATTTATTCCTGGCGAGATGTGGGCCAAAAAACAGAAACATGGAGCCCAACTGGTAATCGAAAAGAAGAGTGGTTCCTTTATTGAAGGCGAGCTGTTAGCTGTAAAAAAGAGTAACTTGGTTCTCCTAGATGCAGTTTTAAGGGAGGGAGTGGAGGTAAATATTAATGAGACTCGCAGGATAAAAATCATCAAAAAAGCTAATTTTTTGAAAAAAGCCGGCTATGGACTTTTGATTGGGGCAGGAAGTGGAGCTGTCATCGGCTTACTTAGCGGCAATGATGCCCCCAGTCAGTGGTTTGCCATGACTGCTGGGGAGAAAGCCTTGTATGCGGGAATTGGCCTGGGTGTTATGGGTTTCGCTGGTGGTAGCCTTTATAGTGCTTTATCCGGGTTGGATAAGACTATCCAGATTGAGGGGAAAACTCAGCCTGAGATTGAGGCAATTCTTAAAAAGTTACAGTCTATAGCTCGTTATCAAGAGGAAATTCCAGAGAATTTTAAGATAGACCAGGAAGTCGAGGTGCTAAGTAAAGAGAGGCAACCACCAAGAATCAAAAAGGAATTAGAAGTTCAGCTCAAGGATAAAGTTAAATCAGCTGCTCCTGCCTTATCAGCCGGCTCTTCTTCATCTTTCGGCCCTTCTTCTTCTTCTTCTTCTTCTTCTTCTTCTTCTTCTTCACCGCTGTCTCTGCCGCCTCCTCCTCGGCCCGGCTTTCCAAGAATCCATTTGAGTTATGGACCCGCCTATTT
>QMPV01000273.1 GCA_003648765.1 Candidatus Aminicenantota bacterium | reverse complement strand
GGGACCCAACCCGCTAATCTTCAGGGAATTTGGAATGAGGATATGAACCCGGCGTGGGACTCCAAATATACAACTAATATTAATACTGAAATGAATTACTGGCCAGCTGAGGTGGGCAATTTAAGCGAGTGTGCAGAGCCTCTTTTTCAGATGATTGAGGAGCTTGCTGATCAAGGTCGAGATGTAGCTCGTGAGCACTACGGAGCCAGGGGATGGGTTTTTCATCAAAATACAGACATCTGGCGAGTAGCGGCCCCGATGGATGGTCCGGATTGGGGGACATTTACGACTGGGGGAGCCTGGTTATGTACCCATCTTTGGGAACATTATCTTTTTACTGAGGATAAAGAATTTCTGGCTCATTACTATCCCATCATGAAAGAAAACGTCATATTTTTTCTGGATTTTTTAGTGGAACATCCCCGCTATGGCTGGCTGGTAACCAATCCCTCAACTTCTCCCGAAAACTTTCCCGGTCGAGCGGATAATATTCCTTTTTATGATGAAGTTACCGGTTGGATGAGTCCAGGAACAACTATTTGTGCCGGCTCTACTATTGATATGCAAATCTTAAGGGATTTATTTACCTATGTAGCTGAAGCAGCAAAGATCCTTAATGTTGACCACGATTTTAGACAAAAAGTTTTATCAACCCGAGATCGCCTCGCCCCGATGCAAATTGGTCAAAGAGGAGATCTTCAAGAATGGTTAGAGGATTGGCCTCAGAAAGAGTCAAGTCATCGCCATATATCTAACCTTTATGGGCTTTTTCCTGGCAATCAGATTTCAGCCCGTCGGACACCAAAACTGGCTGAAGCAGCCAAGATTGTTCTTGAACAACGAGGGCTTCGAGGCAACGGTTGGTCTTCAGCTTGGAAAATGGCTTGCTGGGCTCGCCTTTATCAGCCGGAGAAAGCATTGGAAAATTTTGTTTATGCCATCAAAAATTACACTTTCGATAATTTATTTTCTATCTGTTCCAAAGCGCTTCAAGTTGACGGAAGTTTTGGAGTAGCAGCGGCGATCATGGAAATGTTACTCCAATCCCATGAAGGCGAGATAAATTTATTACCTTCTCTTCCTTCAGAATGGTCGAATGGTTTTGTCAGAGGTATTAAAGCTCGAGGCGGATTTGAATTGGATATTTACTGGGAAAAGAATTGCCTCAAAGAGGCCACCATCACTTCTAATTTAGGAAAAAAGTGTCGGGTGAGAACAGCGACACCAGTTCAGGTTTTCTGGGGAAATAAAATTATTCCGGTGGAGGAAGAAGAAGGCGTAGTTTCCTTTGAAACCTCAAAAGGAGAAAAATACAAACTTGTAGCTGAATCGGCAACAACTTCTTGAGGTAAGATTTGCGAGATATTCTATTTGATGGAATAAAAAAAGTGGTTTACCTGAAACATGAAAAAGATAGATAGCCAAACTTTTTTGGCTATTTTGTTGATAGATGAGACTAGGTTTTTAAGTTGAAAAAGATGAACAAGCAGGCGAGATGTATTAGCTGGGCTTATCATATTAATGGCTACATATCCCTCTTTTTCATCTCTCAGGGAAAGGTAAAAGGAAAATTAAATGTCAGACACCAACTAGGAGGATGAACCATTATTGCGACCTACAAACTAAGTTCTTATAAAAGTAGTGTTAATAAATTAATTCACTCCAGGGAGGAAAAAATGGTCAAGAAGGCCAAGATTATTTTGAGTAGTGTTTTTGTCCTTTTTTTAATGGTTATTCTCTTAAAGGCCCAACAACCACGCGTAGTTGCCTGGTGGAGTTTTGACCAGGTTAGAGAAGGAAAGACATTAGAAGTTGTTGGTAAAGTAGAAGATTCTATTCATGGCCACTACCGGGTAGTGAAGGGAGTAAAAGGTCAAGCGCTTGTTTTTGATGGTTATACAACCTGTGTTATGCGCTCGCCTGAAAAGGCACTTCGTTTAAATTCTGATTTTACTCTAAGTGCCTGGGTAGCGTTAGGGGCCTATCCCTGGAATTGGGCGCCCATCGTGGCTCAGGAAAACACGGTGAGTCTCAATTCCAACTTAGATGATCGAAGTTGGCCGGAAGACATTATGGTTAATTCCCCCCGAAATGGGTTTTATTTTGGCATAAGTCCTCAAGGTTATTTAGGTTTGCATTTGGGAGGAAGAGGATGGATTGTCTGCCAAAGTAAAGTAAAAATTCCTCTTCGTCAGTGGACTCACGTGGCGGCTGTCGTCCGGAATAAGAACAAGATTGAGCTCTATATTAATGGGCAGAAAGTAGAGGAGATGAAGCTTGATTCTTCTTTCCGTATCGCCGAAAAAGAACCTATCCGCCTCGGGATGAATCGACAAAAAATTGAACCCTCTCATCCAGTACGGCCTTTTGCTACTCTGGCCTGTTGGTATTCGCTTGATGGTTTGCTGGATGAGGTAAAAATTTACCAGGAAGCTCTACCTGGTGAAACTTTAGAGAAGATGTTCCAGGAAGAAAAACCAAGCGAAGAACCTGATCTCTCTCCCCGGATAATGCCCTCAGGTCCAGAGGGACCCGGCCAATTCGGCGCTAGTTATACCCATTTGAGCTATTATCCTGAATGGGATAATCTCTGGCCCGTAGCCAGTGATCCTGATGTTGTGGTTCAGTTTGACGACTCTCCAGTCAGAGTGGTTTTTTGGC
>QMPV01000272.1 GCA_003648765.1 Candidatus Aminicenantota bacterium | reverse complement strand
TAAAAAAGAAAAAGGGACTAAGGAGTAAATAAAATGGCCCATAAAAAATCAGGTGGTAGCGCCAAAAACGGTCGGGACAGCCACGCCAAAAGGTTAGGGGTAAAGCGTTTCGGCGGTCAGTTTGTCCGAGCCGGCTCGATTATTGTTCGCCAGAGAGGAACTCCCTTTAAGCCCGGCTTAAATGTTGGCCGTGGTAAAGATGATACTCTGTTTGCTTTAGTCGACGGCTATGTCAAATTCAGGGTAAAGGGGAAGAGAAACAAGGTAGTTTCCGTCATTCCTAGAGAAGAGGTGGCTGCACCCAACTGATGTTTGTTGACCAAGTCGAAGTTACCCTTCTCGCGGGCAGGGGAGGAGATGGTTGCATCAGTTTCCGGCGAGAGAAGGGTGTTCCCCGGGGCGGACCTGATGGAGGCCGGGGAGGAGATGGAGGCAGTATTTATCTTGTGGCTGATGCCCATTTGAAGACCCTAGCCTATTTTCGTTTCCATCCTATAATCAAAGCTCCGCGGGGGGCCCATGGCCAGGGCAGTAATCGTCAAGGGAGAAAGGGCCAAGACCTATATCTGCGGGTTCCCGTAGGCACCGTGGTGCGAGAGAAGGAAAGTGGACAGGTGGTCTTTGATTTTACTCAGGCAGGTCAGACTTATTTAGCTGTCAGCGGCGGTCGGGGAGGCCGAGGGAACGCCTTTTTTGCCACACCGACTCACCAAGCTCCACGATTCCGGGAGAAAGGAACGCCAGGTGAGGAGAAAAGTTTTATCCTCGAATTAAAATTAATTGCCGATGTCGGTCTAGTAGGTTTCCCTAATGTAGGCAAATCGACCTTGATTTCCCGGATTTCAGCCGCCCGTCCCCGTATCGCTGATTACCCTTTTACCACTCTGATTCCTCACTTGGGGGTGGTCGATGTGGATGAGGTCCATAGTTTTGTGGTGGCTGATATCCCCGGCTTGATTGAAGGCGCCAGTCGGGGACAGGGGTTGGGGAGTCGTTTCCTCCGGCATGTGGAAAGGACGAAAATTTTGGTGCATCTGCTGGATGTTTCTCCTTATTCCGGACGTGACCCTGTGGAGGAATATCAAGTCATCCGAGAAGAATTGGCCGCTTTCAATCCCCAGTTGGTGGCCCGGCCTCAGGTTATTGTGGCCAATAAAGTTGATCTTCTTCATGAGGAAAGTCAAGCCAAAGAGCGACTGGAGCCAGTGAGACAATTGGCCCGGAAACTCAGCGTGCCTTTTTTCCCTGTTTCAGCTCTCCGGGGTGAGGGATTGAAGCCTTTAGTTAATGAATTGTTTCAAATGTTACAAAAGGAAAAAAAGTATTACGAAAAGAATGGAAAGAATAAGTAAATTAGGTATTTTTGGTGGAACTTTCAACCCCATTCATCTGGGCCATCTTCGAGCCGGAGAGGAGGTCTATCGCCGGGCCAGGCTGGACAAGATTCTTTTTATTCCCGCCTATATCCCTCCTCATAAAAAACAGGTTAATATTGCTCCGGCCGAAGACCGCCTGGCTATGTTGCGCTTGGCTCTGGCCGGACGTCAGGAATTTGTGCCTTCGGCCATTGAAATTGAGGATCAACGCACCTCTTATTCCATCTATACTTTGAAGAAGATAAAACGACTTTACCCTCAGGCAGAGCCATTTTTTATTATCGGTGTTGATGCTTTTCTAGAGATTGAAACTTGGAAAGATTATGAACACGTTCTTGAGGAAAGCAATTTTTTAGTTATGAGCCGACCAGGCTATAGATTAGCTGAAGTTAAAGAAATTCTCCCTAACCGCTGGCAGTCGAGAATTGCTTGGTTAAAGGAGGAAGAGAAAGAGAGTCGTTTTTCTTCCGATTATACTATTTATTTAGTAGAGATAAATGCTTTACCTATTTCAGCCTCAGAGATAAGAGACAAGGTCAGGCGAGGCGAGTCAATCGCCCACCTAGTGCCTCCCGCGGTGGCCGATTACATCCACCGACATCATCTTTATCAGGATGGATTATGAAAGAGAAAATTTCAATCACCACGCTCAAAAATTTAAATTTGCCTAAGAAGACTCTTCCCGCCCCCATCAAAAAAGTGGTTAAATTAGCTCAAGCTAAAAAAGGTGAGCAAATAATTGTTCTCGAGCTAAAAGAATTAACCTCCTTCACTGATTATTTTATCATTATGCATGGTCAGTCAGAGAGACAGATTTTAGCCATCTATGAGCATATCGAAACTGAACTGAAAAAGATAAATCTACGGCCTTTGGGAGTAGAAGGAGTGAGCCATGCCGAGTGGGTTCTCATGGATTATGGTGATTTTATTGTTCATATATTTTCCCGCCAGGCTAGAGAGTATTATTCTTTAGAGAAACTTTGGGGGGATGCTCCCCGCGCCGTCTGGAAATAATTCGGAATTAGAATCTTCCTTGTTTTCTTAAAGTAAAGAAAATACGTTTTTTCAACTAATATTTTTTCTTAGAGGGGAAAAAAGGTTGACTTTTCCCGACAGACTCCTTATTTTATTGAACACCCTGCTTTTAAGAGGGGGAGTTGATCTTATGAAATTGCGACTTATCTGGCCAGGCAAATGTCGTCAGCCTCAACTGCTCTATCTCCTTCAGCAATATCAACAGCGAATTAATCGCTACTTCCCCTGCGAAATAGTGGAGACAGCTACCGCCAAGGGTCTCTCCGAACGAGAAAAGCAAAAAATCCTGAAAATAGAAG
>QMPV01000271.1 GCA_003648765.1 Candidatus Aminicenantota bacterium | reverse complement strand
TGGTGGCAAAGAGATAAACCGGAATTTTCCTTCAGCTGAAGTGATTGAAGTTAGAGGAGCCGTTTTGGACCCGGTTAGAGTTACTGTCACCCCCGGTAGAGGGTTACCGTCGGTATCCACGACTGTGCCATAAATGTTTCCGGTTCTCTCCTGGGCCATTGCTGCCCAGACAAAGGCTAAGGCCAAGAGAACACATAAAAATTTACGCAATTTTGTTACCTCCTTCTTTATCCATCAAGATAATGTCACTTTCCTTTGCCTCAGAGCACCATCGTGCTCCCCCCACTTACCCACAATTTTAATTCTCCTCTTTGTTTTAATCTCACCTCCTTTTCCCAAAAAAATAAAAATTGAGATATTTTAAAAAGCAAACTATGTGCCAAATTTATATCACTTTTAATTACAATAACTTACGATTATTAAGACTGATTTCTCTGATAAAAATTAATCCATTTTTATGGATATAATCCGAAAATTTGAACGATAATACAAGAAGAAAAGGGGGAAATTTATGGTTAGGAGACAAGTCGTCAACCTTTTATCTTTGCTCAGGATTGTCTAAAACAATTAGCCATCTCAATCTAATATAGGTACTAATATAGGTATCGCTACTCCTCAAAGCGAAGGGTGGAGACTTGATCTCCTTTCTTTATTCTCAGATTTAACCTCTCTTCATTCTTCTCTGTTCGCCTCACTCATAAAAATCACTTTTGTTCTTTTATTTTTCTCCTTGAAATAGCCCCAGGATTGACTTAGACTGAAAAGTTGAATTTTCAATATAAATATGAATTTCCAGAGGGAGTCAAAATGAAATTTGTAGCTGATTTACATATTCACTCAAAATTCTCCCGAGCTACTTCGAAAGATATGAACTTTGATACCCTTGCCTATTGGGCTAAAATCAAAGGGATTAAAGTCCTCGGCACAGGCGATTTCACTCATCCAGAGTGGCTCTTTTTGGCCAAACAAAAATTAGTCCCCACAGGAAACGGACTTTTTTATCTGGAAAAAATTATTCCTCCGGAAAATCCCTTTCTTCGTTCTTTCCAAGTCAAACCAGATGATGTCTTTTTTATGCTGACCACTGAAATCAGTTTTATTTATTCCAAAAAAGGCCGAGTTCGAAAAATTCATCTCTTGGTTCTCGCTCCAGATTTTGAAACCGTTGAAGCTCTTAACGCCGCTCTAGCTGGTATTGGTAATCTTCATTCTGACGGAAGACCCATCCTCGGCTTAGATGCCAAGGAATTTCTTAAAAAAGTTCTTCGCTATGCACCTCAAGCAGTAGTAATTCCAGCTCATATTTGGACTCCCTGGTTCTCTCTTTTTGGAGCTAACTCAGGTTTTGACTCTATCGAAGAATGTTTTGAGGAATTAACTCCTCATATATTTGCTCTGGAAACAGGCCTCTCCTCTGACCCGTCTATGAATTGGCGACTTTCATCTTTAGATAGATACGTGCTCGTTTCCAACTCCGATGCTCATTCTCCCTCCCGAATAGGCCGGGAAGCTAATGTTTTCAATACTGACCTCAGCTACGAAAGTATCATCCACACTCTTAAACACCCTAGCCCTGATAAATTTCTTTATACCATTGAATTTTTCCCTCAAGAAGGCAAGTATCACTACGATGGACATCGTCATTGCCACGTAATTCTTTCCCCCCAAGAAACAAAACAGTATCGCTATCTCTGCCCTAAATGTGGCAAAAAGCTGACTATCGGAGTCATGCATCGCGTGGAAACACTAGCCGATCGCCAAGAAGGTGTAATTCCTCCAGGTAAAATCCCTTTTAAAAATCTTATTCCGCTCAATGAAATAATTGGTCAAGCCACAGGCAAATCAGCTGAATGTCGAAGTGTCTGGGAGATTTACTTTCGTTTTATCCATGAATTCGGCGATGAACATAGAATTCTAACCGAGGTTCCCTTAGAACAATTATCTCGCCTTTCCCCAAAAAGGGTTAGTCAAGGAATAGAACGGATGAGGATGGGTAAAGTAAACATTATTCCTGGGCATGACGGAGTCTATGGCCGAATAAATCTCTTTCCTGAAGAGGAAGTGGTTCATCAATCAGAGCAATTAAAGCTTTTTTAATCTTTTCCTCTGACTAAATCCGCTTAAATCCGTTATCTTTCTCCACCGAAAAGCTCCCTTTTCTTGACAACACCTTGGGCTGAACTTATATTTAGGTTAAGACGGAGGAAGCGATGGAAATTGAAATGAAGATTAAGGGTTTGGTGGTTGATCCTATTTCCAAGATGCCAATTGTTGTTCTCGAAGATAAAAACAGTGAGAGACTATTACCTATATGGATCGGTGTTTTTGAAGCCAATGCCATCGCTCTAAAAATAGAAAATATCGTCACTCCTCGACCCATGACTCATGATCTTCTTAAAAATATTTTGGATGAATTTGGCGTAATTGTGGAAAAAGTTGTGGTTAATGACGTCCGAGACAATACTTTCTATGCCCTTATTTACTGTCGAACCCAAGACCGCAGTTATGTCATTGATTCCCGACCATCCGATGCGATTGCTTTGGCTCTTCGGGTAAATGCGCCCATTTACGTCGAAGAAGAAGTTGTTCGCAAAGCCCATAGTTTCAAATCCACAGAGGATCTCGAATCTTCAGAAAAACTAAAAAAATGGCTAGAAAGTTTGAAACCCGAAGACTTAGGTAAATATAAAATGTGATTCTTCCCTTTGCCTAAACCTCCCT
>QMPV01000270.1 GCA_003648765.1 Candidatus Aminicenantota bacterium | reverse complement strand
CGCTTGTGAGCTTTGATTAAGGCATAGGCTAGACGAAGTGTGTTGGCGGGGTGAACATTATTATCCATATCACCGGTGACCAAGAGAAGGTGCCCTTTCAGGTTCTTAGCTAATTCTGAATTTTTATCAATTTTATACTCAAATCTGACTTTTCCTTCTTCATCCTGAATTTCTTTTATGCCGTGGTGTTTTTCACTCCACCAGTTATTGTAGATATTGTTTTCATGATTACCCGAAGAGGCCACGCCCACCTTAAAGAAATCCGGATAATTTAGCAAAGCCGCCGCCGTCATAAAACCACCTCCGGAATGGCCGTAAATTCCCACTCGGTCGATATCAATAAAAGGATAACGGGCGGCTAACTGTTCAATAGCTGCCTTCTTATCTGCCAGGCCATAATCCCGGAGATTACCGTAACCATAGGTGTGGTACCATTTGGACCGCATCGGACTACCACCTCTATTCCCTACACAGATAACAATGAAGCCGAATTGGGCTAAGGCTGTGTTTCCCCGCCGCACTGAAAAAGATTTAGGTACACTTTCTGTTTGGGGACCAGGATAAACGTAAGCTATAATGGGATAAAGTTTTGACTCATCAAAATCAAAAGGCTTGTACATGACCCCGTAGAGATCGGTAATACCATCCGCAGCTTTGACCTTAAAAGGCTCAGGGAATTTATAGCCAGCGGCAAAAAGCAAGGACAGATCGGCTTTTTCCAGCTTTAAAATCACCCGGCCCTGGTTATCGCGGAGCACTGATTCAGGAACTGTATTGACTCGGGAAAAATTGTCGACAAAAAATAAATTCTTATCATCAAAACTTACATAATGATTGTAGTTGCCAGGATTGAGGAGTTTAACTGGTCCACCATCAAGACTTACCCGGTAGAGGTGCAGATAATAGGGGTCTTCGTCCTTCTCTCGGCCGCAGGCGGTAAAATAAAGAACTCTGTTCTTCTCATCCACCCCTTCTATTCCTCGGCAGGAATAAGGGCCGGAAGTCAGCTGGCGTTTTAACCGGCCTTGGCCATCATAAAGATAATAATGTCCCCAGCCGTCACGCTCCGACCACCAGATCATTTCTCGCCCATTCCCAATAAGCACCAGCGGTTGGGTATCAATATAAGTGTTCATCCTTTCTTCAATCAAGACCTTCACCTCCCCAGTGCTCGTATCCGCCACACAAACATCTACTCGATGCAGATCACGACTCGTGCGGGTAAAATATAGCTTATCGGAGGTCTCAGACAACCAAAGACTGGGCACATAATCATCATCCCGAGAAGAGGCCAAACGTCGAGCTCGTTGAATGGAAAGATATTGATCTTTAAACCGTTCGGCTTTCACTTTAACTCGGCTTCTGTCATAAATATCAAAAATAAGAATTTCGCGCTGGGGCAAATGTTCTTCCCCAGGCATAGCATAGCTATAAGTCTCTAGTGTAGGGCGCGGTTTGGCCAACGAATTGATGACCCACAATTTTTTCACCTGACGCTCATCAGAACGAATCATGGCGAATTTTCGAGAATCTCTAGACCAGATAATACTTACCGCTTGCCGCTTGTCCTTATTTTTTTCTCTCTCCTGATCGGAAATTCCCCTCTGAGTGCGGGCATAACTGTAACCTTCAACTCCATCCGTAGTGAGTTGAATCTCTTTAATGGTCTTATCTTTGGGATCTTTTAGACACTTCTGATAATTTTCCCAGTCCATCATAAAAAGATTATGGTGTCGGGCAAAAACCACCCATTTTTTATCGGGCGAAATGGAAGCCCATTTGGGTCTCTTAGGCGGCTTCTTGTAATCCTTGAGATGAGTCAACTTGCCGGTCCGAAGGTCATATTCAAAATAAAAGATTTTCTTCTTTTTCTTCTTTTTTTCAGGAACGGCGGCCTTTTTCTTCTCTTCTTTTTCGCCTACCTTCTCTTCAACTTTCTCTTCTTCCTCGATAGAACTGGTCACTTCAAAGCGGATTTTGGTCTCGTCTTCAGTAAATTTTAGATTTTTTATCGGTAGGTGTTTGGCCTCAAACGGGTCCTTGATGATCCGAGTCAATTCAGCCGCCATCTTGACCGGGTCGAAAAGGAGTCGTTTGACCCCGCGAAGGGGATCAACCAAATAATACTTCTTGCCTTGGCTAGTTTCATATTCATACCAAAAACGAGTGGAGCGTTTCAGCCAATGAGGAGAAACAGATGTGGAAAAAACCATCTTTTTCATTTTGGCTGGAGAAAATCTTTCAGCCAGTTTATAATTGGCCTTTCTCACAGGTGTTCGTTCTTCAGCCGGAACTAAAGCGACAAAACTAATCAACAGCCAACAAATCACTAAAAGCCAAATAAGTTTTGCCTTCATGTTTTTCCGAGACGTCATTAGGGCCATCATTTACCTCCTTTTTTTATTTATTAAAATGGACCTCTTTTTATTTATTAAAATAGACCTCTTAATTTCAAAATTAATCTCTCCTTGAAACACAGTCAGGGTGGGCTCTAAGTTGTCGTTGAGAAAATCTAGGCTTCACGGCTAATTAAAACCCTCTCCGGTAACTGAATAATTTTCTATAGAAGACAAAAGACTATTTCTCTCCCAAGGAGATCCACTAAAAAGAAGGTTAATTTGATCAGCTCCTCTAAGACTTTCTTGAGCAGGATAGATTCTCTCTCTTGGGGGGAGAAAAGCTGGCCAAAAATTCATTTTTTATTATTTTACAAATTTTGACTTGG
>QMPV01000269.1 GCA_003648765.1 Candidatus Aminicenantota bacterium | reverse complement strand
GCCTCAAACCGGTTTTGAGGAATGATCTGCAAGTTAAGTTTAGCCGCGTAATTAGTTAACAGCGTATCATCTTTGGTTCCGTAGACAGTGGTGGTTTTAATATCCTGAACCCCATAGGATCCCCAGAACCAAGCCTTATCCTTAATTAAAGGACCGCCAAGATTAAAGCCATAGTCTTTGTTCTCGCGAATCTTGTTGATGCCTCTAACACCTTCTGCTTTAAACTCATCAGTCAGATTGTCAGCTTGAAACTTTCCGTCGGTCACGTAGAACCGGCCACCTAAACTCACGCGGTTACCGCCCCGACGAGTAACCATATTCAAGGCAACACCACCAGTTTGGATCGTAACATCAGCTCCACCAACCGTAATTTGCATTTCTTCAAAAGCATCAAAGTCATAGTAAGAAGGTGAAGCTCCAATAGCCGCCGGGTCGGTAATCACGATTCCGTCCATGGCCCACACATTGTTGTCATAGTCGCCCGCTCCGCGAGCTACGTAACTAGACTGCTGGCCTGACTCGGCTCCACCAACATTCTCACGGTCAACGATAACCGAGGGAGCCATCTGCAAAATAACCCAGGGGTCGCGAGCGGTTGGTAACTCCTGCAATACTTCGTGAGTAACATTGGTACCCACTGCCGTCTTCTTAGTGTCAACTACTGGTGTCTCGGCCACAACTGTAACTTCCTCCTCCAAAGCTCCCATCTCCATGGTCAAGGTTATGTTAACATTACCCCCAACCACCACAATGATATTTTCCCTTATTACGGTTTTAAACCCTTCCAATTCGGCTTTGAGAGCATAGTCATTGGCTGGAGGAAGGGAGATAAACCTAAAATTCCCTTCAGCAGAGGTAATGGCTGTCATAGGAGCCGTCTTTGACCCAGTTAAGGTTACTGTAACCCCGGGGAGAGGGTTTCCTTCAGTGTCAACTACTCTGCCGTAAATATTGCCCGTTCTTACCTGGGCAGACAGCGTAACGGCTAGAAGTAACACCAAAAGAAAACTTAATGATTTACGCACTTTTTCCTCCTTCTTTAATAAAGAGGCAAATCCCTTACCCTAGGGATGAACTAATCATCCCTCCCTTACCTAATTATTCTAGCGTCTTCCCGCGGTTAAATCTCACCTCCTTTTAAAAAATAGATTAAATTTAAATTCAGGATAAACAATTATCAGCAAGTTGTATGCCAAGTTACTATTTCATTTAAAATCAACTAGTTAATAAGGTTTTAATTCCAGTCTCCAAGAAAAATCCATCCATAAAATTGGATGCAATTCAATTATTTGGATAAGGATAATTTAAATAATTTTTAATACATAAGGATATAACATCACCTCAATAACACACAAATCGCCAGTGGATAATTTTGTTGGCAACTTGATTTAGGGAAGGAGCCAGCGTCAACTCTTTTCGAATAACATGAAAAACATTCGAAAGAGGGCACAAGTATTCTCAGGAGTTGGCGATGGCCAAATGGCCAACTTTTATTGACATAACCGTAGATAATATTTAATTTTACTTTATCTTTGTCTTGAGAAAAGTCAAAAAATTCTTTACTTGTTCAGCCCGGCCAGATTCCGAATCCAACTTTAAATATTTTTCAAAAGCGGCAATCGATTCGTGATATTTCTGAGTAGTTAAATAAGCTAATCCCAGCTGATAAAGGCCATCCAAAAAATCTGGCTGGATCTCAACTGCCTTTTTGTAGTAACGAAGAGCTTCTTCATATTTGCCTAAGTTGTAGTAGTTAGTGCCGATATTATAAAGAACAATAGGATCATCTATCTCGTCAAAAGCAATCTGATTATACCACTCGAGAGCTTTCTGGTTCTCACCCCGATTAACATAACAATTTCCAATTAGCATCTTGGCGTCGTTATTATTGGGATCTTTTTCTAAAACTTTCTTATAATATTCTTCCGCCTTATCATAATCTTCCATCTGGAAGTAAGCATTGCCAATATTTTTGTTAATTATATAAGCATCAGGAAATTGCTCTAAAATTTGCTGATAAATGGCGATTGCCTCTTGATATTTTCCAGCATTATAAAGATTATTCCCTTCGGTCAATAAATCTTTGAGCTCATCGGTAATTACCAGCCCAGCAATTTTTTTCATCGTCACTTTAACTTCTGGATTTCGGCCATATTCTTTGACTTGCATAAAGATTTTCTTAGGGGCATAGCCCACTTTCTCAAAATCGACATCCCAACCACCTCCACGAATCCAGGCCGCCACCCATTTTCCATTGGCATCAGTTTTCACTTCAAACCCAGCCTG
The DNA here is from genome assembly GCA_003648765.1 of Candidatus Aminicenantota bacterium. GTDB lineage: Bacteria > Acidobacteriota > Aminicenantia > Aminicenantales > Aminicenantaceae > JdFR-80. The sequence continues at coordinate 455 of QMPV01000269.1, read as the reverse complement.
AGCGCGATGAGAATACAACTTAACGGTAACTCCTTCAATGGGATTCCCTTCTTCATCAAAAACATAGCCAACTACTCGGCCTTTGCCTTTATAATCCTGGGCAAAACCGATCTGAGATAAAAGGGCTATCATAAGGAGACATAAACTTGAAATAAGTATTATCTTTTTCATGGCAAACCTCCATTAATCACCTCTCTGAGCCGGGAATATTATTTTTGTAACTATTTAGCTAGCCTTTTCTCTATTTACAATCAAACCCGCTCAGTTTTAATTTTACCTCTGTATTTTATCATCAACCCAGGTAAAAAAAAACCCCATTCTGCGCCTGGTGTCATCTTAAAATAGTAACCACACTTTTATTTTTCTCCTTGAAATAGCCCCAGGATTGACTTAGACTGAAAAGTTGAATTTTCAATATAAATATGAATTTCCAGAGGGAGTCAAAATGAAATTTG
>QMPV01000268.1 GCA_003648765.1 Candidatus Aminicenantota bacterium | reverse complement strand
GGATAATTGGCCGTCACGCTGAAAATAACTACCGCGCAAAAATAATCCGTAATTATACCAAAACGTATAGACCAGCTCGCCTCCAAATTGAGCCCCCGAAGAATAAATTTCCCGAAACACCTCTTCACTAGGATAAAAGAAACCGCCACTTAGGCCAATATAAAGATAAGAGGCTTGAAGAGAAGAAGAAAAGATTCCAGAAAATAAGAAGATTATTATTAGCCAACGAATGGCTCCGGGAATAATCTTTTTTCGCCTCCTCATGGTCATTCCACCTTTATTTTACTTTAACTGAGACTGGATCACTCTCAATCCCCCACTGATCAATAGCAGTTAAATAATAAACGTACTCTTTGTCCTTTGCCACACCTCGATGAGAATAACTAAAAACAGGGGCCAATAACTCCGCCAATAATTGCGGCTCGCCTCCCTCATCCTCCAGATAAATTCGATAAGCAGTAACAGCCTGATTGGCGGGATTAGCCTCCCATGTAAGGTAATTAACATATTCGAGCAAGACCAGCGAGCGATTAACTACTTTTTGGCCTTGAAAATTTAAAGGAGGAAAGACATTTTTTTCCCTAAAATTGGCGATAATAACCTTGTCTCTATCCATTAGAACAGAAAGTGGGTTCTCTCGACCGCTGGCATCGCCTCCCCATTCGAAAAAAAAATATCCTTCATTGGGAAGAGCGGTTACTTCCACTGTAATTCCCTTATCAAAAGAATAAAGTCCCGGTGAAGGAGAGGTGGTACCGCCCTGGCTGGCTCTAAGATCGAGAATGGAAACATCTTCTCGTGGTAATTGAATAGTCCAAGAGGCCGGCCCGGCCACTCCTTTGACATTAACTGCTCTAATTCGATAATAGTAAGTCTGTCCTGGCTGAGCAGTTTTATCTGTATAGGCGTACTCGCTGGTTTCGGCTAACTTATAGTTTTCGTCTAGAGGAAAATCTGCTTTCTCTCCCCTAAATATTTCAAAATGACTGAAATCTCCCCATTGTTTCCACTTCCAAGAATGGCCGCTCCAAATCCGGCCACTTATCCAGAGCCGATTATGCCCCGTGGCTGAATCATGTTGCCCCTGGAAATCTACTACTTGGGGTGGGTCAAAAACAATATTTAGATTCGGGCGACGGGCTTTATCTCTAACTCGAGCAATGAATTGCCGGAAAGCTTTTTCTTTATTTTTACCTTTGATTTGATGTTCTCCCCGAGTATCCAACCAGCGAAAAAAATTAATTAAATGAGGCTGCGCCCGATAAACTTTAAGATATTCGTTTAGAATATCTGCTGTGGAACTCTCTTTTACTGTTAACCCAGTGGGATAAGTTTCGGCATCATACTCCATGATAGCCCAATTATCAGCCATGTTGGCCATCGCTTCTAAGGCATATTGAGTAGTGCGAACAAATTCATTGGGATTTATCTCAGGAGGAAATTTAATATCATAAATTGTTGCTCCCGGCGAACCCCAAGGTTGAATATTGGCTGTCCAGAGGGGCGAAGCTGAAGTAGAATAGCGGGGATTTAGAGTGGCCGTATCTGGATTAGTGCCGAAAAGATAGTCGGCGGGAATTTGGTGCGAATAGAAACGATCAGCCGGAAGGCCGGCTTCAGCCGCCCACTTAGCCATATCCAGAACATAATGATGAACCATGGTCTCCCGAAACAAATTCCAGAGGTCCCAGAATTTATTACCGGGTTTCATTTCTCGAGGAGGATCGAAGCCGCCGGCAATGTAATCCGGACCCGAGGTGGGCATCATTTGACCATGGGAATATTGGGAGAAAGGAATGCGGTGAGGATCATTATTGATATTATCTGTAGGATCTGTGTCATAATCGTCATCTAAACTCCAGTTATAATATTTCAAATCCCAGGTAGTGAAGTTCGTCCCAAAATCCTGGTTAAATTTGGCTAAACCAGAAGCCCCCTGATACTTAGCTCCCCCGCCTGACCAACCTTGGCCAGCATATTCACCAGTGGCGTCATCATACATCCCGGTATGAAGAATCCAATCTCTAAACTCCAGCACAGCAAAAGGCGAATAATCACAAAAATACTCTTGGATACTCTGGGTTTGAATTATGCGATGATAATTTAGTTCCGCTTCCCCCCAGCCACTAATAGCTACGATAATGTTCGGATTTTCATCCAGCTTTTGCTTAAGAAAAGCCAGGGCAGCCTTAGTTTTTGCTTCTAAGTTATGGCGCATTTTGCGGGCATAACGGGAGAGTGTTCCCCAAATATACTTATTCATCGCCTTGGGGTCAGTAATCTGAGTGTCAGAGGCAAGCTTATTGTCATTATACCACTGACAATTACGTATATCCTCTTCTTTGGCTTTTTCGTAGGTAGAAATATAGCGGACGAGACCACTCACCAGAACAAGGTGCAACCTGACATTTTTCTCCTTGGCTGCCTGAATGAGTTGATTAACCTCTTTCTTAAAATTTTCTATTCCCGCCTCAGCCTTATCCCAGGAAGTATACCAATCAAGTTTGGGCACAAGAGCTGTTTTGGAGAAAGCTAACCACGTATAGAGCCCCCAGTTAAAATTTTTCTTGATATAATCCACTTCTGCCGAGTCCAAAACCGAATGCTCTAAGCTAACAATAAGAGAATTACGGAGACAAGGCACTGGCAACTCATCGGCCGGCGCTGATTTTAATAATTGAAGAGCGAAGAGATGGACGAAGAAAAAGAGATAAGCAATAAAAAAAACAAAGTTTAACAAATCCAATTTTTTAG
>QMPV01000267.1 GCA_003648765.1 Candidatus Aminicenantota bacterium | reverse complement strand
TGAAAGGTTAAAGCCACCCTGATATATTCATCGTTAAAAGGTCAGCAGGGGAAACTGGAGTTAATTGCGTTTCTTTCTGGGTATCCAGAATAAAATATTTTTGGTACGCAGCAAAGAAAAAAACTTAAGTTAATAAACACTAGCTAAGTATCTAATACGTAACCTTTTCCCCTAAAATCAATTGCAGAGACTATCGAGTCCCAGTTTTGGCGGAAAATTTACTCAACTACCATTCCAATTTCATGGGGCAAGCCGAGAAAGCAGGTGCCAACGTCTGGAAAATTACCCGAATAAAATAAGACAGAATAAAAACAAAAAGCGAATAGAAAAAAAGAAATTAAGAAAATAAAACAAATCAGAAAAAATTAAGAAAACAGAAATTAAATTAAGAAAAAATTAAAAACCGTATTTTAGTCTTAAATAAAAATAAAACCCTAAATTTCTTCTTTTAAGAGACCACCAACCTAAGATGTTTTCCTTTTCTTATATGACCAATCTTTCCCCCGGACATATTTTTCAAACCAGCGGATTTCTTCAATCATTAAAATTCTTCTATGCCGTGGCTCTCTAATCCCATGGCCTTCGCGAGGAAATTTGACATATCGTACCGGGACTTGACCAATATCTCGTAAAGCCGTAAAAAACATCAAACTTTGATTAACGCTGGAAGTGGTATCCCTTCCGCCATGAAAAAGAATAACTGGGGTTCTAACGTTTTTGACGTAAGTAATAGCTGAACGTTTTGCCCACTCCTCTGGGTTGTCCCAAGGCGTGCCCCCAATGTACCATAAGCTAACATCAAAGTTGAAACCTGGTCCTGTCTCAGCCGCCCAATTGTATACTCCCGCCCCAGCCGAAGCAGCTTTAAAGCGATGGACATGAGTTATCAAGTACCCGGTGCTTACTCCTCCCCAACTCCAGCCGCGGACCGCAAGTTGCTCAGGATTAAGAGGATAATGCTTCAGCACATAATCTACCCCACTCATAATATCCGCATGTTCACCATCGCCCACCTCACCTTTGAGAGCTTGGAGGAATTCATCTCCGTAGCCAGTACTTCCCCGGTAATTCGGGGCAAGCAGAGCATAACCCAGGCCCCCAAACAAATGAAATTCAGGGCGAAAAGAATTCTCAACAACCCCGGCTGGGCCTCCATGAATATGGACAATAAGAGGGAGTTGGCTATTTTTTTGGTGCTGGGGAGGGAGATAAAACATGCCCTCAACCTCTAATCCTCCTTTTTTACTCCGCCAACGAATTATCTGGGCTGAGGAAAGGAGAATCTCCTTTCTGATCCAAGGATTACTATCAGTTATTCTTACCGGATTTATTAATCTCAAATCTGAGACGTATACGTCAGGGGGAGTCTGATAATCTTGATAAATATAAGCCATCTTTCTCAAATCCTGAGAAAAGGATCTAACCCACAAGGTGCCCGATGTGTCAGTCAAAGCTTCGAGTTGATCTTTCTCTACATCAATTCGATATAAATTGGTTTTCGTGCCGTGCAACTCATTAAAATAGAAGTAACGGCTATCTGGAGACCATTCTTTAATACCTCCGTACATCTCACCTTGATGCTGGCTTGCTAAACGACGAAATTTTCCCTTAGAGACAAAATATAGCCAAAAACTGCCATTGCTTAGTTCATATTTGCCCCCTTTGACTTGCTTATAAGGGGCATGAAACATTATCTTTTCCCCATCAGGAGACCATTTCAAATCTGATTCGGGGCCCTGGTTATAAGTAACCCTCTGAAAACCAGAGCCATCTCGATTGACAAGATAAATCTCGGCCAAGAAGGGATAATTAGTTCGGGTGTCAGGACGCCCAACAAATACCACTTGATCACCCTTAGGCGAGACCTCAAACTCTTCTATGACTAACTTACCCTTGAAGATATTAATTGCCGTTTTCGACGCCAAATCAAAGAACCATAATCGACTGAAGCGCGCATTCTCTTTGCCATTAGGTGACTCATCAACAAAAACGGCATCAGCCCCCAGCTCATATTCCTTTTGCTCTTCCTCAGATCGCGCTTCATCAGCTAAGAAAACAAAGCCAGAACAATCTTTAAGCCATTGATAATCTTTGATGCTCACTGGATGATTAGTAACAGCCTGAGCTTCACCCCCATCAACAGGAATAAGAAAGAGCTGATCATGTTTCCCCACTTTACTTAAAAAACTTAAGAAACGCCCATCTGGAGAAAACTTAAAATTGCTTCCTTCCAGCCCTTTCCTGAGAAAAAGGCGACTTGAACGACCCTCTGCATCACCTAGATAATAAGAAAATGTATAATTGTTTTTCTCCCAATTTAACTTCCGTAATGAATAGAAAACATGGCGACCATCAGGGGAAAGTACCACATCGTCTACATCAACAATGTTAAGAACATCATCGACAGTCATCGGCCGTTTTTCCAGGGAAAATCCTGGATTGACCATCATAAAAACAAATAAAATTAAACAAATAAAACCCCGGCCTCTTTTGACCAATTTTTCCTCCTTAAAAAATAATCTTTCTGCTTATTCTCACTTAAGAATGTTTAATCCTAATCTCCCAGGTCAATTCCAAAGCTTTTTTTAGGTAGCACTCACTCCACAATATTTTTGTTGGGAAAGTTCAATTGCTTTCTTAATTTTATCGAGAGGAAGATACTTTCCCTTAAATTCATAAACTACATGCATTCGGGTAAAATGGCGCGGATGTTCTTCGGTAAGTTCCCCTTCCACTATTATTTTAAATTCATCAAAGTTCAT
>QMPV01000266.1 GCA_003648765.1 Candidatus Aminicenantota bacterium | reverse complement strand
TCTGAATTCAACTCAGCCGGTGTCCATAAAGTTCCCAATCGTTTCGCTTGCGGCACGACCTCTCGGATAAAAGCCAGATTCTGGTAAATTGGTCCCCGGGAAGAAACTCCAGTCACATTGGGCAAATGGTCAGTTTCACTGCGACCAGCTCCAACCAAAACTGGATTGGCTACCGAGGAAAAAACAATCGGAATTTCAGTGGTAACATGGATAGCTGCTTGAAGACAAGGGGTGGAAAGGGCTGCGATTAAATCCACTTTTTCCTCGACAAATTCCTCGGCTATCTTCTGGACAGAGGAAATATCACCCTTCCCGTTGCGAATAATAATTTCTATGTTTTTTCCCGGGAAAAATCCTTGGTCCTTGAGGGCTTGTAACAAGCCCTCTCGGGCAGCTCTCAAAGTAGGAGCTTCATTAATTTGAAATAAACCTATTTTATAAGGGGAACTCTCCGGTGAACTACAGCTGGAGAGAAAAAAGACAAAAACAAAAAAAATAAGCAACCCACCCGCACCGGTTAGCTGTAGCTCTTTTCGTTTAAGGATTTCGTTGCCTCACACCAAAACTTAATCTTTTCTATTTTAATTAATTCTTCTGAAAGAGGTCAACTCTCCCGCCCTGACAGACTATTTCTTTTAACTATTTTAACGTTCACCAGATCAGACCGAGTCATGGTATTACAAAATTTGGATAATATTAAGGCCAGGTTTTCACCTTTCACCAATGGCACAACCTTAATCGTGGCCGCAGTCATGGGCAGAGTTCAGTTTTTGCCTTTCACTTTTAACTCCAAAAGGCGGGTCAAACCTTCATCTTTCACTTTTAATGGAAACTTCTCATTTAGAGAAATTATTCTCTTGAGCTTATAATTCTTTTATTTCCCAGCGAGACAAAAGTGAAAAGTAAAGACCCAACACCAATTATTTTTTAATTTTATTTTTAATTGGTTGAATGAACTTACGAGAGAGACTAAAGGTAAAAGTTGAAGCCAAACCCCAAAATCTTGTTAAGAATTAAGTCATTTATAAAGAAGAAAAAAATCAGGATTACTCTTTATTTAAACCATAAAAACCCGAAAGCCGGAGTCAGCCAGGATGAGTGTTTATAGGATTACTCTTGACTTAAAACCATAAAAACTTTGAATAAATTTAAAAGTCCCCCATTATGCCGGATGTTTGACACCTTGAGTATCTACCAGGGCCATCACTGTTTCGAAAATGCTTCCTAAGGGACTCATTAGGACCATGAACCAACAAGATATTTAGCGACAGCAAATCATTTGGCTTCTGTCTGGAGATTGAAGTAGAATAAGAAAAATGAGCGAGTTGCTCTTTGGGCCGGCCGGCTGGAGTTACAAAGATTGGGAAGGAATTGTCTATCCCCAACGCAAACCCGCTTCTTTTCATCCCCTTGATTACCTACCCCGCTTTTTTGATATCATTGAAATCAACAGCACTTTCTATCGCCCTCCTTCAATGAGAATGACTCTGAGTTGGCTGAAAAGAATCGCTACTTTCCCTCATTTCAAATTGAGTGTCAAACTCCACCAAATGTTTTCCCACGAACGGACGAACTTCACTCAAGCCGATATCGACCAATTCAAATTAGGTCTTGAACCTTTACGCTCCCAAGGCAAACTGGCGGCTCTCTTGGCCCAATTTCCTTGGTCTTTCACCTATACACCACCTAACTTCCAGTACTTGATTTCTTTGTTCAAGCACTTCACTGACTATCCCCTGGCGGTGGAAGTTCGCCACGCTAGCTGGCATAAAAGAAGCTTTTTCCAAATGCTTCATGACCACGGAGTGGCTTTCTGCAATATTGATCAACCCCAAATAGGACGATCCCTCCCTCCCACTGCTTACGCCACTACCCCTGAGCTGGCTTACGTCCGACTCCATGGCCGCAATCGTCGTGATTGGTTTCGCCAGGAAGCCAGTCGGGATGAACGCTATAATTATCTTTACTCGCCTCAAGAATTGGCTGAATGGGTGGAGAAAATAAAAATTTTAAAAGAAAAGGCAGGCCAGGTGATTGTCATTACCAATAATCATTATCGAGGCCAGGCCGTGGTCAATGCTCTCCAGCTAAAAAATATATTAACTGGAGAAAAATTTCCTCTGCCTCCTTCGCTGGTCAATCACTATCCACAACTTAAGGCGATTACTCTAAACCATCCCTTGACCGAAGAAACCAAAGAATTCTTACAAAAAAAACTTTTCACCGGCGAAGAAGATGATTAGAATAATTACTGATGCCCGAATGGTGGGAAAACGAATTTCTTCAGGTTAAAAACAACAAACTTTATCTAGAAGGTATTCCCGCTGAAGAGATCGCCCGTCAGGAAGGAACTCCTCTTTACGTCTACAGTCTGCCGCAGATTAAAAGAAAATATCAAGAATTGGTGGAAGCTTTATCTCCACTGAAGCCTCTAACTTACCACATTCATTACGCTCTAAAAGCTAACGCCAATCAGCCTTTGCTAGAGACCCTACTTAGTTGCGGCGTGGGCATTGATGCCGTTTCTCCGGGGGAAGTAAAAAAAGCCTTAGAGGTGGGCTTTCCAGCCGAGAAAATTTTTTTCACCGGCACCAGTCTTTCCTCTGAAGATCTTCGTTTTGCTCTGTCCATTCCAGGGTTGTATTTAATTTTGGATGCCGTCGAACTCTTGCCCCAGCTAAAAGCCCTGACCAGGGAGATCTCCTCTGACTTACCTCTGAAGCTCGGCTTCCGCTGGAATCCAGGGATAGGCCAGGGCTTTAACGC
>QMPV01000265.1 GCA_003648765.1 Candidatus Aminicenantota bacterium | reverse complement strand
TATTGTAGGTGTCTGACACCAAAATGTGTGACAGCAAAATGTGACCCTTAAATGTTAGACAAGGTAGCTGACTCCCAATTTGATCCTTAGATTAGTTGACTTTAAGAGAAAGCCCGAAATATAATAGATTTGTGAAGAATCTCAAAAAGTTAATTTTCCTTTTTTTCCTTTATTTTCTTATCATTTACCCTCTCCAGGCCCGAGTATATAAAATAACCATTAATGCGCCGATTCATCCTGTCACTTCTGAATTTATCCGGCAAGCCATTGACCAAGCCGAACGAGACCAAGCTAAGCTCTTAATTATGGCTCTTAATACTCCAGGGGGCCTTGATTCTTCCATGAGGGAAATAATTGAAAGAATTCTCAGCTCCAAAGTTCCGATTGCAGCCTATGTCAGCCCTAATGGAGCCCGGGCTGCTTCGGCCGGCTTCTTCATCTGTCTGGCCTGTGATATTTTCGTCATGGCTCCGGGAACAAGCACGGGAGCTGCTCATCCAGTCGGCATATCTCTAACCGGCCAACAAATGGATGAGACCATGGCCGCTAAGGTGACTGAAGATGCCGCCGCTCATATCCGCACTATCGCTGAAAAAAGAGGACGCAATGTTAAAATGGCTGAAGAAGCCGTCACCCAGAGCCGTTCCTACACCGAAACCGAAGCCTTAAAAGGGGGACTTATCGACCTCATCGCCGCCAATGAAGAAGACATCTTGAAGCATTTTGATCAACGGACCATCAAGCGGTTTTCGGGCGAGACAATTCAACTCCAGCTTCAAGACGAAACCATCGAAGAAATTTCTATGTCCGCCCGCCAGAAATTTCTCTTGACTATTTCCAATCCTAATCTCGCTTACATTCTACTTATGTTGGGACTTTTGGGGCTCTATTTCGAATTCTCTAATCCCGGCGCTATTCTCCCCGGCGTGCTTGGAGGTATTTCCCTTCTTTTGGCTATCTTCGCCTTCCAAATCCTACCTATAAATTACGTTGGCCTCTTATTAATTCTCTTGGCCATTGGCCTATTTATTTTGGAAATAAAAGTTCAAAGTTATGGCATTCTGTCCATTGGAGGAATTATGGCGATGGTTCTCGGTTCTATCATGCTTATCAATAGTCCTATCCCGGAACTCCGTCCTAGTCTTAATTTTATAATTCCTGTAGCTATCGGTCTCTCTCTCATTTTTATTTTTCTGATTATGCTGGTAGTTCGAGCTCACAGCCGGAAGGTGATGACAGGCAAGGAAGGACTTATTGGTGAAATCGGCACGGCTCAAACTGACCTTAATCCGGAAGGAAAAGTTTTTGTCCATGGAGAATTATGGCACGCTGAAGCCGAAGAAAATATTCCCCAAGGGAGTAAAGTGAAAGTTATTGAAGTCAAAAACGGTCTCAAAATAAAAGTGACCAAAGTCTAAAATGGCCCAAGCTTAAAAAACAATTTATTAGAGGAGGTGAAAATGATAACTTTTCCCATAATTGTCGCCGCTCTGGTGGTGCTTTATATCCTTAATGCCATAAAAATTCTGCGCGAGTATGAACGCGGCGTTATTTTTCGCCTGGGGCGAGTCTTACCCAAACCTAAAGGACCAGGCTTGATTCTTGTCTTCCCGCCCATTGACCGCATGGTTCGAGTGAGTTTGCGGATTGTGGTTATGGATATTCCCCCTCAAGATGTCATCACCAAAGATAACGTTTCCGTCAAAGTCAACGCCGTGGTTTATTTCCGGGTTATGGACCCTCAAAAAGCAGTGCTGGAAGTTCAGGATTACCTTTACGCCACCTCCCAGCTAGCTCAAACCACCCTTCGCAGCGTCTTGGGCGAAGTGGAATTAGATGAGTTATTAAGCGAAAGAGAAAAATTAAATTCCCAACTTCAAGAAATTATTGACAAACATACTGACCCCTGGGGCATAAAAGTTCAGTTAGTGGAAATGAAACATGTCGACTTGCCAGAAAATATGGTCCGGGCAATTGCTAAACAAGCTGAAGCTGAGCGAGAAAGGAGAGCCAAAGTCATTCACGCTGAAGGAGAGCTCCAAGCAGCGGATAAATTGTTGAAGGCTTCGGAAATCATCTCCACTAATCCCCAGGCTCTCCAGTTGAGATTTCTGGGAACCTTGACTGAAATTGCCACCGAAAAAAATTCCACTATTATCTTCCCTGTGCCTCTTGAAATGTTAAAGGCTTTTGAGTACGGTTTTCATCGACAGGAAGCTAAGAAAACTTCAGGCAAAGACAAAGAAAAAGAATAAAAATGGCTCAAAAGGACTACCGCGAACTACAACTTACTAGTACCCAACTGGCTCTGATTTTCATCGCTATTCTGGCCTTAGGAGTGGTCATATTTCTCTTGGGAGTCTCGGTAGGCAAAAAACAAGCTGTTTTAACCGCTCAGCAATCAATTGAGGCCAATCTTCCAACTGAAACCCTTCAACCTCCTCCGGGAGAAAGAGCTCCAGCCACTAAAGAGAAAGAAAGACCTACCCCAGCTAAAACTCAGCTCCCTTCATCCTCAGCGAAAACAAAAACCACCACTCCAAAGTCAGCCGCTCCGCCGGTGAAAAAATCATCCTCTCCGACTCCTTCTTCAAGAAAAAGCAAAACGCCACCCACCCCTAAGCCTTCTTCAGTCGCCAGGAAATCAGGGTACTATGTCCAGGTAGGGGCCTATAGCAATCGCAACTCCGCTCGCATTTTGGCCGAAAAGCTCCGCGCTCAAGGCTATCCAGCTGTGGTGTTGGAACCTTTCCCTACTGACCGACGCCCTCTTTACCGGG
>QMPV01000264.1 GCA_003648765.1 Candidatus Aminicenantota bacterium | reverse complement strand
TCCGTTATCGGGATGGTGGTTTTGGCCGGTATTGTGGTGAATGATGCTATTGTCAAAATCGACTACACCAATCAATTGCGCCGCCGGGGGATTCCTCTCCGGTCGGCTATTATGGAGGCTAGCCGGGTTCGACTCCGACCCATTCTGATGACCACGGTGACCACCGTGCTGGGCTTATTCCCGATGGCTCTGGGGTTGGGTCGGGGGTCGGAATTACAACAACCACTAGCGATTGCTGTTATTGGTGGTCTTTTATTGGCGACTTTTCTGACTCTGGTCTTGATTCCTTTAATTTATGAATTAGTCGAAGCTCAAACTGCTGGCCCTAGCCAAACCCTTAACCGAAATTCTCTTGAGCCATGAAAGTTTTTATTGATCGGCCTATCGCTACCTTAATGACTTTTCTAGTACTCCTAGTATTGGGAGTTTACTCTTTTTTACATGTGCCCCTGGAGTTAGCCCCGAAAGAAGAATTTCCCCAGTTGGATATTGTGGCCTCTTGGAGTGATGTGCCGCCAGAGATTATCCAATCCCAGATAACGGCGCCCATTGAAGAAAAAGTTTCAGTGGTCAAAGGCGTTCGTAAAGTGACTTCTTCTTCAAGCATTGGTCTTTCTCGAATAACAGTTGAGTTTGACCCTAAGACCAATATGGAATTTGCTCGGTTGGCTCTCCGGGAAAAAATAGCCGAGTTAAAGAATGTTTTGCCCTATGGAGTGAGACCCCGAATTGAGCCTTATGTTCCTGAAGATTTTAGAGTTAATCCCTTTCTCCATTACACCATTTCGGGCAATTACTCCCTTCAAGAACTCAGAGAAATGGTCAAGGACAAATTTGAGTTGGGCATTGGAGCCATTAAAGGAGTGGCCAGTGTTGAAGTTACGGGAGGAGCGGAACCACTGATTCGAGTGATACTCAACAAGGAAAAACTTAAATCATTGAATATTCATCCCTATGTAGTTCTTCGCCAGCTTCAGGACAGAGCTAGGATATATCCGGCTGGCAAAATAAAAAGAGGTGAACAGGAATTTCTCTTCAAAGTGGCTAATCCTTTGGCCGCTGTCCGGGATTTAAAGGAAGTTATTGTGGCTAAGGTCGGGGGAGTGCCGGTCCGAATAAAAGATGTGGCTCAGGTTTATCCCTCTTTTTCCGATATTTATCATATCAACCGCATTAATGGCCAGCCCACAGTTAGGTTAATTATCAGAAAAGAAAGAGGCACCAGCACTTTGAAAGTGGCCCGAGCCGTGAAGGCCCGCCTGGAAGAAATTAAAAAGACTCTACCTCCGGACCTTGTTTTTCGAGTAGTGGATGATGAGGCTGAGGAAATCCATAAGAATCTGCGGGAACTTTATTTGTTGGTTGCTATCATCATTAGTGTGATTTTTCTTCTAATTTTTGCCGTGCTCCGCCGGATTCAACCTTCCTTGCTGGTCCTCTCCTCGATTTTCTTCTCCATTATGATTACCTTCAATCTTATTTATATCTTTAAAATTTCAATCAACATGTTGACTCTGGGGGGGCTGGCTCTCGGCTTTGGTTTATTTGTCGATAACTCAATCGTAGTTTTTGAAAACATTCTGCGCTATAAAGAACGGGGCCTGGCCGCCAAAGAGGCGGCTCTACGGGGAGCTAGAGAAGTTTTTCTGCCGGTACTGGCCTCGACTTTAACCACAGTTAGTGTCTTTTTTTCCTTCGCTTATTTTCAAGGAAGATTGAAAATATATTACCTGCCTCTGGCCATTGTCATTTCCTCAGCCCTGACGGCTTCGCTGGTGGTCTCTTTCACCCTTATTCCTTCGCTCAGTCCCTATCTTATAAAAGAAAGAAAAGTTCGCGCCCCGGCCCGCTGGGGTTTCTGGTATGTTAAGGGAATGCGGGGAGTGCTGCGCTACCCAGTAATTGTGCTCTTATTTATGGTGCTGATTTTTTATGGTAGTTATCGGTGGTTTCGGTCAGAAGTGACCATTGGCGAATGGTTTCGCTGGTATTCCAAGGAAAGGTTATTGGTTTCCATCGGTATGCCTCCTGGCACTGAAATAGAAACCACGGATGAAGTTGTCCGGAAATTTGAAAAGAGAATCCTGGAGAAATCTTATGAAAAGGAGGTCAATTCTTCTATCACCGCCGAGCGGGCGACAATTGTTATCTCTTTTCCCCCGGAAATTGAACAGTCTTATCGGCCCTATGTGTTGAAAGAAGAGCTGATTCAGATGGCCACTAATTTCGCCGGGATAAGTATTGGTATCTACGGCTTTGACCCCCAGAGTTATTATTCCAGCTATTCTACCGGCGTCTTCTATGATTCCCAAATAAAATTTTATGGATATAATCTGAAAAAATTGAAAGAAATTACTTCAGCTCTGGAGCGGGACCTCAAGAAAAACCCCCGTATCAAGGAAGTCCGAATTGTGGCCAGTCGTTTTGGCTGGTGGCGGCTGGAGTCCTTTGAATATGTTTTGAAAATTGACAAAGAGAAACTGAATAAGTATGACGTTGACCCTAATTATCTTTATTTCGCTATTTCGACGGCTTTGCGGGGTCGAGTGCGGTATCCGTTGAAGATGTTAATCGGTTCCCGGGAACAAGAAATTTCCATTAAATATCCCGAAGCCACAGAAATAGATTTAAGAAACCTTCAGGATGTCCTCATCATGACCAATAAGGGGGAGTATCTCCGCTTAGGGGATATCTCTTCAATTGAAGAAAGACCTATCGCTGGTTCGATTGATCGAGAAAATCAGAAATTTCAGCAGATTGTCATGTGGGAGTTCCGAGGACCTTATAAAGCT
>QMPV01000263.1 GCA_003648765.1 Candidatus Aminicenantota bacterium | reverse complement strand
TCAGCCGGGCTGAGATTGAACTCAGGTAACATTAAATATTCCAGAGTGACTTCCCGTCCGGTTTTTTGAAAATAATAATGAGCTGCTTCCAGAATAGCCTTTAGAGGATATTTCACGGCCAGGGGGATTATCTTCTCTCTTTTTTCCTGCCAAGGACTATGAAGTGAAATGGCTAAATTCACCGGCAATTCTTCGCTAGCCAGGCGGCGGATAGCTGCGGGGAGGCCGACGGTTGAGAGAGTAATGCGCCGCGCGGAAATACCCAGTCCCCACGGCGCATGGAGGATGCGGATTGCTTTAAGGGTGGCTTCGTAATTAAGAAAAGGTTCACCCATGCCCATAAAGACGATATGGGAAAGTCTTTGCCCCTGACCATTCAAGATTTTTTGAAGACGCAAGGCCTGTTCGATTATCTGACCAGTGGTTAAATTTCCCAAAAAAGGGCCTTGACCGGTAGCACAAAAGGTACATTTTATGGGACAGCCGAATTGAGTAGAAAGACAAGCCGTGTGTCGTTTTTGTTCAGGAATAAGGACGGTTTCCACTTGGTGAGGGCTGGTTGACTGGGGGTTTTCAAATTGGAGGAGAAGTTTCAGAGTGCCATCATGAGCTTTTTGGCGGATAACTTCACTGCCGGCCATTACTGTCATTTCCTGAGTTAATTGATGGCGAATCTTTTGAGGCAGATTACTCATTAGCTGAAAGTCAAAGGTTGTCTGGTGAAAGACCCAGCCGAAGACCTGCCTTGCCCGGTAAGGAGGTTGGTGGTGGTGAGAAAAATACTCTTCCAGTTCGGAGAGAGTAAACTCTAAAAGATGAAACTTATTCATTTCAACCTTGCTGGCTCTTATTCAATACCTAGCAGCTATTTCTCCTGGGCCTTTAGACGAGACTGGAGTAAAGCTTCGAAATCACCCTGGCGGACAAATTCAGCAAATTCTTCTAGAGTTAGGAAATTGTGAGTGGCCAAAGCTTTAATGACCCAATTTTCAGCCAAAGGAGAAATAGTTAAAACAAGTCGCCCAGCCTGATTAGCGGCCCAAATCTCCAAAGCAGTTCCCATACTGGCTTCAGGTAGAAAAGCTATCAAGACATCAGCGTGGGCCGCTTTTCGGAGATGCTCGAGAAAGACTTCTTTTAGCCTGGCCTGGTCGTAAGAAAGACTGCGGGGATGGTTTTCATAAGGGCAATAAATTTCAATGTTTTTTATTCCAGCCAGAATTTGTTTTATCTTCTGGCGATAATCCTGGTTGTAAAGGGTAGCTTTCCGGTGGGAACCTTGCATTATACCGGCTAAAAATATTTTGACCGCCATTTTATTTTTTAATAAGAAAAGTCTTTTTCAGACTAAATAATTTTAAAATATTATTTGGCTTTTTATTATAGCTTCTCTCCGTCCAGAGTTAAAATATCTTATTTTCCCAGGCTAGCTCTATCCAAAAGTTTATTCTTGAACCTAAGAAGGCGAAGTCCGTTGAAGATAACGATAAAGGAAGCTCCCATGTCAGCAAAGACGGCCATCCATAAAGTAGCTAGTCCGGGAAGGGTTAAAGCAAAAAAGATGAATTTGATGAGCAGAGCCAGGGTTATGTTTTGTTTAATTATTTTTAAGGTCTTCTTACCTAGTTGAACCACCAAAGGTAAGCCGAGAAGGTTGTCCTTCATCAAAGCTATGTCGGCTGTTTCGAGAGCGGCATCCGTCCCGGCTGTCCCCATAGCGATGCCAGTGGTGGCCATAGCCAAGGCTGGAGCATCATTGACTCCGTCGCCGACCATAGCCACTTTTTCTCCTTGAGCAATAAGACGGCGGATAGCTTCGATTTTATCCTCGGGCAGAAGCTCAGCCGCAAAATCATCCATTTCCAGTTGACGGGCCAGGACTTCGGCTGTTTTCCGGTTATCACCGGTGAGCATCATTAATTTTTTTACCCCCAGGGCTCTTAACTCCCGCAAAGAACGAGAGGCTTCCGGCCGCAGGGCATCAGCAATAATAATCACTCCCAGAGCTTTGGTCTCGTCTCCGATAATAACCAGGGAGTAATTGGCGGATTCCAGTTTATCCATCAATTTATCTAATTCGGGCGTACAGAGTTTTTTTTCTTCAAAAAGGCGATGATTACCAATGAAGTAAAGGCGACCATTTATTCGGGCTTGAGCTCCTCGACCAGTTAAAGATTGGAAATCAGTTGGCTCTTCCCCGGCTAATCGCCATTCTTCGGCTTTTTCCCTAATAGCCCGGGCTAAATGGTGTTCTGAGCGACTTTCCACGGTGGCGGCCAAGCCAAGTATTTCTTCTTGGCTCATGTTCTCCAGGGGAACAATCTCAATTACTTCAGGTTGGCCTTTGGTCAGGGTGCCAGTTTTATCAAAGACAATTGTCTGCCACTTGCCTGAGTTTTCCAGGTGCACTCCTCCTTTTATCAGAATTCCTAAGTTAGCCCCCCGGGTGAGACCGGCGACAATGGTTACCGGCGTGGAAATGACCAGAGCACAAGGACAGGCAATGACCAGTAAAACCAGAGCCCGATAAAGCCACTCATCAAAAGAATAGCCCAGGACAACCACCGGAATAACCGCCACCAAAACAGCACTCAGAACCACAAGAGGGGTATACCAGCGGGCGAATTTTTCGACAAAGCTTTGAGAGGGAGCTTTTTGTGATTGCGCTTCTTCGACAAGATGAATAATCCGGTCTAAGGTGGTGTCGCCCGAGAGATGAGTAACTTGAATTTCCAGAGAGCCTCTCTGATTAATTGAACCAGCAAAAACTTTATCCCCTGGCTGCTTTAGCACAGGCATGGATTCCCCTGTAATGGGCGCTTGATTGACTTC
>QMPV01000262.1 GCA_003648765.1 Candidatus Aminicenantota bacterium | reverse complement strand
TAAACGGACGTAAAAATCAATCTAGAGCTATTTTTTTATTTCCTTGCCAGAGCCTCATTAAATACCTTTAAAGAGGAATATTGCCATGCTTCTTAGCTGGATTGGAATCCCGCTTGTTTTCCATCATTTTTAAAGCGGCAATTAGTTTCGGTCGGGTAAATTTGGGTTCGATAACTTCATCCAGAAAACCCTTCTCACAAGCAATATAGGGGTTGGCAAATTTCTCTCGAAACTCCTTGACTTTCTCTTGATGAAGCTCGGCCGGCGAAGCGGCTGCATCCAATTCTCTTTTATAGACAATACTGACCGCTCCCTCCGGCCCCATCACGGCAATCTCGGCGGTAGGATAAGCATAGTTGATATCGGCCCGGATATGTTTGGAGGCCATAACACAATAGGCCCCGCCGTAAGCCTTACGAGTGATAATCGTAATTTTAGGCACTGTGGCCTCGGCAAAAGCATAAAGCAGCTTGGCCCCGTGGCGGATGATACCCCCATGTTCCTGCGCCACTCCCGGAAGAAAACCGGGCACATCTTCAAAAGTTATCAAGGGAATATTAAAGGCATCGCAGAAGCGGACAAATCGAGCGGCTTTATCCGAGGCGTTAATATCCAGGACACCGGCCAAATGATCGGGTTGGTTGGCAACAATACCCACTGATTGGCCGGCCAAGCGAGCAAAGCCAATAACAATGTTGGGGGCATAGTGTTCCTGGACTTCAAAGAAATAATTGTCATCCACCACCAAACGAATCACCTGACGGATATCATAAGGCTGGTTGGGGTCATCAGGCACAACTTCGTTCAGCTCCTCCTCCACCCGATCCGACGGGTCAGTCGTTTCCAACAGGGGTGGGTCTTCCAGATTATTATCCGGGATAAAGGACAAAAGTTCCCGGATCAGGTCAAAAGTATGTTCTTCGTCCTCGGCGGCAAAATGGGCCACTCCGCTGATGGTATTATGGGTTTCGGCGCCGCCTAGTTCTTCCATCGTGACTTCTTCATGGGTGACTTCCCGGATGACATCAGGTCCAGTGATAAACATATTGCTGATATTCTTGGTCATAATGATAAAATCAGTCAAAGCCGGCGAATAAACCGCTCCGCCCGCACAAGGACCCATAATGGCCGAAATCTGGGGAATCACACCGGAAGCGAGAACATTTCTCAGAAAAATATCCGCATATCCGGCCAGGGAAGCTACTCCTTCTTGAATTCGGGCCCCTCCAGAATCATTCAGGCCGATGACCGGCACCCCTACTTTCATGGCCAGGTCCATTATCTTACAGATTTTAGCTGCATTGGTCAGACTTAACGAACCCCCGAAGACAGTAAAGTCCTGAGCAAAAACAAAAACTGTCCGACCGTTGATGGTCCCGTAACCCGTAACCACTCCATCTCCGTAAATCCGTTTCTTCTCCATCCCGAAATCATGACATTGATGGCGCACCAACTTGTCCATCTCTTGAAAAGAACCTTCATCCAGAAGAAGACGAATTCTTTCTCTAGCCGTTAATTTTCCCGCCCGATGCTGACGCTCTATCCTGGCCTCCCCTCCCCCCAGTTCGGCCAGACGCTCTTTTTCTTTTAAATCATTGATCTTTTTTTCAATGCCCATGGCCCTGTCATCCCCTCAATATATTTTTTAAGAATTTATCTTTTAAGTTTATTTATGCTTGACTTTGGACCAATCCCGAAGGAAGCGTTCCAAACCAATGTCGGTTAAGGGATGTTTCATGGCTTTCTCCAGTACGGGAAAGGGTACTGTGGCAATATCGGCTCCGAGCAAAGCCGCTTCCACCAGATGGAGGGGGTGACGAATACTAGCCACAATTACTTCGCAGTCTAGGCCATAGTTATTTAAGATAGCCATTATTTGCTCAACCAGGGCCATGCCCTCGTGGGTAATATCGTCGAGACGTCCGACAAAAGGACTGACAAAACGAGCCCCAGCCTTGGCGGCTAAAAGAGCCTGAATAGGTGAAAAAATGAGAGTTGTGTTGACCTGAATCCCCTCCATAGCCAGCACCCGGATGGCCTTGATGCCTTCTTCGGTCATAGGAATTTTGATGACTACATTTTCGCCCAACTTGGCCAGGCCTCTAGCTTCTTGAATTATTTCACCAGCCTGAGTGGAAACTGCCTCTACACTTACCGGACCCGGAACAAGCCGGCAAATTTCCTGAATTAACTCTTCAAAGGGAAGATTCTCTTTGGAAACGAGGGTCGGATTAGTGGTCACACCATCACATACACCCCACTCAACAGCTTTTTTTATCTGGTCTAGATTAGCGGTATCAATAAAAATTTTCATCCCTACCTCCATCTTTATTTTCTTTCAATTTTTTTTAAATCTATCATAATTAGTCAGCCCTGACAAACTTATTTCCACCAGAGTTGCCCCATGTAAATCTTCTAAGTTATGGGGTCTCAAAGGATTTCTTTCTGTCAACGATTAATCCCGAATTTTCTTCAAGAAAAAACTCCTTCTCCCAATTTTTTAAAAAATAATGAGAATTTCAGATTATTTTTTTTGGTTCGTTTTTCCCTTGGGAAGGCCATGAATAAGCCAAATTTCAAAATACATCTTTTTAATCACCTCTTCTAAAATTAACCTCTTCCCGCCGGAGGCCAAATTTGCAGCCTTAGCTTCTTCTTAAAATGGCCTCTTTAATAATTAAAAGTACCAGAATATTACAAGAAATTTAAATTTTTGGCTTTGTCTCCAAGTGACGGGAAACAAAATCGAACGAAAGGCGAAGGAGAATGTCGGAGCAACCTTGAAGATTTAGCCTTCCGGAACCCTCCTTCAAGGGAACCCAACCGCCTCGGG
>QMPV01000261.1 GCA_003648765.1 Candidatus Aminicenantota bacterium | reverse complement strand
GCGGCATTAAGAGCCCGGTAAACTTCTTCGGTTAACTTAAGTTTTGTTTTAAAAGCTTCAGTATAGCTGGCCACCCAGACCCGGGCCACAAAATCAAGGGAAAAATCGGACATTTGAAGAAATTGCACATCAGGCGGAGGGTCAGCCAACACACCCTCGAGGCGACTGATAGCTTCGAGAACCACTTGGCGGACTTTTTCCGGATCGGACCCATATTCAACGCCAAAATTAACATTAACTCTTACCGAAAGATCAGGCTGAGTAAAGTTTTTGATTTTAGCATTGGCCAAAGCACCATTGGGAATATAAATTACTTCATTATCAAAAGTCTTGAGTTTGGTGCTGCGGAGACCTATATCCAGAATAACCCCCATCTCGCCTGAATCCAACTGAACCTTGTCGCCGACCTTAAAAGTCTTATCCAAGACAAGCTGAATACCTCCCAAAATGTTGGTTAATGAATCTTTAACCGCTAAACTGATAGCAATACCAGCAATACCAGCAGTAGTCAGTAAAGGACTGATATTGACATTCCAAGCGTTGAGCAAAAAGAAAATTCCTAAGAGCACGGTAACCACTTTTAAAATTTTCTTAACCAAAGGCAGCAGGCGCTCATCTATTGAGCTCTTGGTTTTATCCTTCCATTCGTTCAACCAATAACTGGTAAAACTGTCAATAATTTTTAAGACCATCACCGTCACCACAACCACCAGAGCGGATTCAATCAGGTTCTGGTAGAAAGCCGAGGGTGGCTGTAAATAATCTAACCCCACCTTCAAACCGAGAAAAAAGACAAAATAAAAACTGGCCGAGGCAATGCTGCGAATGAGAATATCGTCAAGATGGGTTTTGGTTTTTTGAGCCAGGGGTTTCAGGACCCGGTGCATTACTATTCTCACTATCCAGGCTAAGAGTAAACTGACTAAAGTAATAAATAAAAACCTGAGATAGGGATTCCCGAAAATATAATTTAGTACTTTTTTCACCAAGTCCATTTGACCACTCCTTGAAAATTATCTCCATATATAACGTAACTTAGGCTAAATTGCAATTCCTGAAGGATTCTTTTCTCCTTTACCGCCTCTTGGGGCTTAAAAACTCTCATCTCCTCCAAAAATTGTTTCCAACTAGTGAAAAAGATAATTCCAAAGGTTAATCTACTTTTTCCCTTTGGTTAGGCCGAAAAAGAATTGTTTAAAGAGCCAGAAGATCAATAGCGCCGTTCCTCCCTACCAAAAATTGCCATTTTCCTTAATAGACTTTATATTAAAATAACAATTATGGTTAAAAACAAAAATCGGATTATTTCTCCTATTAAAAACTGGCGCCTTTATCTTATCATCGACCCTGAACTTTACCCCCAAATCAACGTCTTTGAAGTAACCAAGGAAGCCATAGCCGCTGGCATCTCGGCTGTCCAGCTTCGGGTTAAACAGGCGCCTTCTCGAGATTTTTTCCACTTAGCCTCTCAATTAACTCTCCTTCTCCAGGCTGCTTCTATCCCCTTCATTATCAATGACCGGGTGGATATTGCTCTTGCCTGTGGTGCAGACGGTGTCCATCTTGGTCAGCAGGACTTACCTCTGGAGGTTGCCCGGAAAATACTGGGGCCAAACAAAATCATCGGTCTTTCAGTGAACACTGTGGCTGAGGCCTGGGAAGCGGAAAAGAAAGGAGCCGACTATCTGGGTGTGGGCCCAATTTTCCCCACCTCTTCTAAAAAAGACATCCGAAATCTTTTGGGATTGTCGGGATTAAAAAAAATTCGGGAGGCCACATCCTTACCTCTTATGGCCATTGGCGGTATAAATCTTGACAACGCCGCTGCTGTTCTTCAAGCCGGAGCTGATGGTGTAGCTGTTATCTCAGCCATTCTTGGAGCAGCCAACCTAAGTCTTCAGATCAAAAAATTTCTCCAGGTATTATCCTAAAAAAATATATCCAAACCCACCTAAAGGCTCTTTCGCCAATTTAATTCAATCCGCCGCTTCGAGTTTCCTAAGATAAACATCTTAACTTCAATGCCGGCTAACTCAAGCTTCAGTTTCTCAGCCCATTCAATCACAATAACGCCCTGTCCGAGAAAATCTTCCCAGCCAAGTGTCGCCAGGTCATCCATACTATTAACCCGATATAAATCTAGATGAAAAATCGGACATTTACCCTGGTATATATTAATTAAAGTAAAAGAGGGACTGCAAACCTGATTAATGTCCTCAACACCTAAACCAACGGCCAAACCTTTAGTAAAAACCGTTTTACCCGCTCCCAACTCCCCAATCAAATAGACAATTTCTTGGCCTTTTAAGGTAGACCCCAAATTCTGGGCAAGGGCGATAGTTTCTTCAGCCGAGTTTGTCTGGTAAATTCCGGGCACGCTGATTTTACTCAAATTTTTTCTCTTAACCATAGTCTCTCTAGCCTCTCTTAGAAATTTTATTATATCAGAAGTAATCTTTGGTCTTAAATCTAATTTCTAAAGAGACAAATATCCTTATTTCCGTGAGAGAGGGAGCAGATACTGGGTTAAAAGTCAAACAACAGAGTTGGGTGATGGGAAGTGAGGGTAGAATTTTTCGGTGTCGAATTTCTCGGTGTCAGACACCGTCAATATTAATATTTGTGTCGCATAATTTTCGGGTGTCAGACACCGTTATGTTCAGACACCGTTATGTTTAAGTGTCAGACACCGTTGTCTAGTGTCGCATAATATTTGGGTGTCTGACACCCTGCTCCCAGTGTCACCCACTAGGGAATGACAGACACTGGGGAAAAAGACACTATAGAATTGCCAATTGGGCTTGGTGTTGGGTACTGGATTAAATCTCTGGCCCTTATATTCTCATTTTATTT
>QMPV01000260.1 GCA_003648765.1 Candidatus Aminicenantota bacterium | reverse complement strand
CGGTTAGCCAACCACTGGTGAGTCGGATTCAGCCCCCATGAATCACGGGCCCAAGGTCCGCCATGAACATAAAGAACCATCGGTAAAGGCTTATCCGGCCGGCCATCATTATCCGGATCTTTCCAGCTCGGAAGAGTAAGATAGCTTACTAGATTCAACCCATCCCTGGATTTTATCAGCACCGGGTGCATCTTCGACAGCTTGAGACCTTCCAGGTCCTTGCGATTAGTAAAAATAAATCTAGCTTGCTGGGCGGTACGATCATATAGATAATAACGGACCGGTCCATCATCCACCACATAAGCAACTGCCCAATATTTATCATCGAGCGTTCGATCAGTGACGTTGATATCGCCGTCGCAGACTGTTTTAAGATATTCAAGATCGCCCTTTATAGATTCATCAAGCACTGTCCATTCTGTTCTTAAATATTCCACGGCCACGGCTTCTATAGTTTTTTCCACAGGATGCATCATAATCCTCTGAACATCAGCCTTCGGGCTTTCAAAAATGACCTTTTTCTCGCCAGTCTTTAGGTCAACGCTGGTGAGAGCCGCCGTATCCCGTCCTCGGCTATCAATCATGTAAAGCACATTTCCAGTTTTATCAAAGGTAATGAGACTGGTCGTCATCACATCTTCCATCGGAATTGTATCAAATGGTTGCCACCCACCCTTTCCATCAGGTTGTAAAATGGCTAACCCCCCATCGGGTGTCATCTGGGCGGCAAACCGGATATGGTAATCATCATCGGTCTGGAAACCGAGAAAACCATCATTCTGCTGGATGAGCTTCAGGTCACCAGTCAAAATGTTCAAGCGATAGAGGTCATGAAATTGAGGATTGCGGTTATTGAGCCCGATTAGGATTTCATCGGGAAACTTATAGCTCACTGCTTGGATTTGGGCTCTGGGTCTTAGTGGTTTTCCGTTGGGCAGAGTCACTGGTTTTCCATCTGGTCCAGGTATTTCTTCAAATGGAGTTAGATTTCTATCCTCTTTGGTAGCAATATTGACCACGTGAACCTGCCAGTTCTCATCTCCAGCCAGATCCTGCAAGTAGACGATGTCCTGGTTAGTATAAGCCCAAAAATAAATCCTGATGCCTCGATTGACATCTTTTGTCACTGGTTCGGCTTTTTCCGGTTCCGCAGCTGGTGCCACCCAAACGTTTAGCACATTATTGACTGGAGCCAGGAAGCTGATATATTGGCCATCCGGACTGATTTGCAACGAGGCTTTATCCGGATTGCCAAATAGTACATCTCTGGGGATCAACGGCTCTTCCTTACTGCTCGGTTTACAACTCATAATGAATGCCAGGCCAAAAAAAATGATCAATACCAAAAAAATTTGTTTTCGCATTTTTTCTCTCCTTTGCTTTAATGAATTACTACTATCCCTATTTTGCTATTTACCTCTGAGAGGTAATAAGAAATTGGTTTTTTCAAATTTTCTCTAATGTTAAAAAAGACAACATTCACTAAATTAACCTGTTGACCCTATACCTTACTTAAACCCTCTCTTGTTATTACCATTAAATAATTCGCCAAATATGTCAAAGGTTTTTTGCAATTTTAGCTAATTTCCCACTCGATAAGCCTCTAAAATAGTTGTTGCTATTTCGAGTCATGATTCCCCCTCTTCTCTAAATGTATCCTTTTGAGTCAGATTAATAAAGTAAAAAATTTTTCAACAAGAGTAATCCAGAGCCTAAATTATATTTTTAATCTCTTTAGTCTTTCACAGGCTTCATCAAGAACTGTATCTTCTTTAGCAAAACAAAATCTCGCTAAATTTTGGCCATAATCATCATGATAAAAAGCTTCTCCTGGAACACACGCTACCCCAGTTTTTTCTAATAGATACATCACTTTCTCTTTACCTGATTTTCCAGGAAGTATAGAAATGTCTGCCAAAACATAATAGGCTCCTTGAGGAATATATGGAGAGAATCCTATATTTTCCAAAACGCCACACAATTTATCTCTTTTTTTCTGAAAATCCTTAGCAATTTTTTCATAATATTCAGGGCTTATTTCTAAAAGGCCTTTTACTGCTCCCCGCTGGAGTGGTGCCGGTGCACAAACATATATAAGATCATTAAAATACCCAATGACCTCTGACCATTCCTTTTTACAAATAGTGTAACCAATTCTCCAACCTGTGATACAAAATGTTTTTGAAAGACCAGAAATTGTAACTGTTCTTTCCTTCATTTCCGGAAGGGTAGCCATAGGTATATGCTTTCGACCATCATACACAAAATGCTCATATATCTCATCTGAAAAAATTATAAGATCTTTCTCTGCGGCTAAATTAGAAATTTTTTTCAACTCATCAAGACTAAAAACCTTACCACTAGGATTTGAAGGAGAATTGATTATAATCGCTCGAGTTTTTGGCGATATTGATTTTTTCAATTCACCAAAATCAATTGTCCAATCAGGGGGATAAGTACTGACAAATTTTGGGATCGCCTCAATGAGTCTCAATGTATTCAAATGGTATCCATAATACGGTTCAAAAAGAACAACTTCATCCCCTGGGTTTAATAACGCAAAACAAGCGCAAAAAAATGCCCCAGTTGAGCCCGCACTTACCACTATTTCATTTTTTGGATCAACTTCCATATTAAAGAATTTTCTTTGTTTATGGGCGATAGCACATCTCAACTCATCTAGGCCATCATATCGGGTATAATAATTAAATCCATGATCAATTGCTTCTTTAGCTCCATTTTTTATTATTTGAGGAACTTCGGTATCACATACTCCTTGCGAAAGATTAATTCCTTCTCTCAAATCACACTCAATTGTCATATTCCGAATTTCAGATTGAATTATCCATTCATACCGTTTACTTAAATAAGT
>QMPV01000259.1 GCA_003648765.1 Candidatus Aminicenantota bacterium | reverse complement strand
CATTCTCGTTCGCTCCATAACTCCTCCAAAGGAAAGAGCACAGATAATCAGGGCCACTGTCTCCATCATGCTTAAGAGACCGCCTCGGCTTAAAAGGTCATCCACCAGGGGCACACCGGATTGAGAATTAAAGCCGGCATAAGCCGCCTCCACCACCTGCCGCAAAGAACTCCCCTGCCCCAACCAGGCGAAAATCCCTCCGAGGATTGTTCCACCTAACAAAGCAGGTAAAGGGGGAACTTTCTTGACCACCATGAGGATAACCAACACCGGCGGCAGCAACATTAACCAGTGAAGATGAAATTGACGGGTTAAGGTCTTCAAGATGAGGTCGATATTACTTGACTCCAACTGCCCACCGCCGAATTTGGTCCCCAGGAGAGCATAAAGCCCCAGAGCCAGGATATAGCCCGGAGTGACAGTATAAACCATGTGTCGAATATGGGAGAAAATATCTGTTCCGGCCACCGCCGGAGCTAAATTGGTTGTATCAGAAAGCGGCGACATTTTATCTCCAAAGTAGGCCCCGGAAATGATAGCCCCGGCCACCATGGCCACGGGAATCCCCAGCCCCTGCCCTACTCCGATCAGAGCCACCCCCACTGTGCCGGCGGTTGACCAGGAAGAACCTGTACCCAGGGAAACAATAGAACAAATAATCATGGTGGCCACCAGAAAGATGCTGGGGGAAAGCACCTGAAGACCATAATAAATCATTGAGGGGACAATACCACCCAGAATCCAGGTGCCGATCATGGTGCCGACTATCATCAGAATTAAAATTGCCCCCATGGCCAGGGTAATTCCTTGAACCATACCCTCTCTTATTTCTGGCCACCGATATCCATAAAAACCAGCGATTATAGCGGCCACCCCTGTGGATAAAATCAGGGGAATATGGGGAGATTGCTTTAAAACAATAATGGCCGTGGAAAGGGATAAAATTAAAAATAAAACGGGAATAAGAGCTATTCCCAGAGGAATGGCCTTTCTCTCTTGTTTATCCATTGAAACAATTTCTGGGACAAATAAAGGTAAGTCATTTTAAGGGATGCCCGGGAAAAAAGCAACTCTTGGGAAAGATAAAATTGGGGGGTAAGCCTTCACCTTTCACCTTTAACAGTCAGAATAAGCTGGAGTCAGGTCTTCCCATCTGGCAGAAAGTGAAGCCCCCAAGGGGAAGGAGTTGTTGGTCAGCCGGTTTAAAATTAGATCATTTCATTCCATTCTTGCTGTCAATATTAACAATATGTGGTTACATGAACTGCACACCAAAATTTGTACCACCGGTAATGCTAGTGTTGATGATAATATAGTTACTATGACCAGACCTTATGAATGGCCCTTCACAAGGTTTTGGAAATGATTCCACCAGGGAAATTAATGCTTTTATATAGGTCTTAAAGAATAAAAGATATTTCCATAATAGTTTTATATACCTCTCCAAGTTCTCAGCTTTTAAATAGTTTGAAGGAGAGCGAGGAAATATTGAACCGGGGCAAAGAGAATATTTTTCTCGAGATGGAGAAAATTTCGGGTAAGAATAATTCCTCCCCCCCATTTTTTTAATATCTTAGCATTTTCTGGATTTATTTTAGCCTGATATTTCACCTCTATTAGAGATATCTTTTTGCCGTTTTTGTAGATTACAAAATCTATTTCGCCTCCATTTCTCCAATAAAATATTTCACTGCTTTTAAGTCTTTTTAAGTGAGAGGCGACAACATTCTCAACTATATAACCAATATTTGATGGTTCTTTCAAAAAATCTTCGGCCGCTTGATTTGGATTTTGATAACCTAGAGCCCACGCCCTGATAGAATGAAAAATAAAGGGGTCTTTAAAATTGACTTTTTTAGGAGAACGAGGAGCTCTAAAGGGCTTCCCTATTTCTTTTACTTTATAAAAAATATCCCAAACAAAAGCCGCTTCTCCGTCTTCTATATATTCTCTCACGGTGGGATAGGTTCCTACGTATGTTTCTCTAGCTGCGTCAGTCCATTCAAAAGGATTTTGCCGTTTCCACAATATCCATTGGGCCAATTCTTTAAAAATTGTTTCTCTTCGGCCCACTCTTATTAAATCCGCAATAAAGGCGTCCTTATATAATCTATACACATCAGCCTTAATTTGCCCTAAAGATACCCAATCCCTGATTGAACGCAAAAATCCACCTGTTCGTAGGAACGATTCAAAAAGGGGATTTATAAATTCAGCAAAGAGAGAAATTTCTTGAATTGATTTAAATATACTATTCAGATCCCAGTTGAGTAAAACAGGCAAATTGACTCGAAGCTCTGGTTTGTTAATGGCTATATATTCTCTAAAATTTAAAGGTAAAAGAAAAATATCAAGCTCAACTTCTCTACCTCTTCTGCCTGGAAGTCTTTCCGCTCCCCTCCTTAAACCCATTACATGGGAACCAGTGGCCAATAGTGTAATTTTTTTCAGACGTCCTCTGTCGGAGAGAATCTTTATCCCTCTTTCCCAATCTTTCAAATAGGTGGCTTCATCAATAAAAATAAAAAGCCTCTCTGACGAGTCAATTCTCACCCAGGAAATATAATCATCCAGGAGTTGGGCTAGATTTTGAGGACTTGGGGGGGCAACTTCTTCACAATTTAAATAAAGAACTTGTTTAGGCTTGATATTTTTTTTACTTAAGAGGTCTTTTATTATGAGCTTAAAAGAAGTAGTTTTTCCTATTTGTCGAGGTCCATAAATAATATAAACAACATCTTTTTCTAGTTTCAAGGAATCTAGAAAAGAAGGCCGCCATTTTATAGGAGAAGCGTTATATTCTTCTATAAACGGATCTCTTTCAATATTAGATAAATTGGTCCACCATGGATTTTGTCGACCGAGGACTTCTATTT
>QMPV01000258.1 GCA_003648765.1 Candidatus Aminicenantota bacterium | reverse complement strand
TGAGCCACGTCAGAAAGATAAGCAGCCACTCCGATGCCGATGGGAATGGCGATAACCAGGGCCCCAAAAGTAACCATGAAGGTGCTAACCACCATGGAAAGAATTCCGTATTCTTCTTTTACAGGAGAAGTCGGATCCCAATTTACCCCCGTCATAAACTTAACAAAGTTTATCTCTTTAAAAGCCGGGATGGCTGACCAAGCCAAGAGAATAAAAATACCAACTAAAATCATGACGGCCAAAGTGGCATTGGTCATAAAAAAAGTCTGAATGAGGGACTCTTTAAACCTCGTTATCTTTTTTTTCTGCAGTATTTGCATAACAATTTTTAATTCTCAAGATTTTTAGCATTTAACTCCTGTTGTTTTTTCCCAATGGGGAAGAATCCTTCGCGAGAAACAATTTTTTGCCCTTCAGGTCCTATCTCGAATTCAATAAACTTTCGGATCAATCCCGTAGGTTTTCCTATGGTGGATTGAAAAAGGGGCCGAACTATAGGATAAAGCCCATCCTCAACGTCTTTTTTGCTTAAAGGAGAATAGGCCGTTTCATCTAAGGAGTGGGAGACCTTGAGAACTTTTAACCCTGAGAAGACCTCACCTTTCTCATTAACCACATAACCAACACCCACATACCCAATTCCAGATTTATCTCGGCTGACGGCTTCAACAATCTGGGCATTTCCATTCATCCGATTCATCTTTGGGGAGTAATTCTTATTGCCCAGCACATGTTCCTGAAAAAACACATAAGTTCCCGAGTTTGATTGCCGGCCATATAAGGTTATCGGTAGATCTGGGCCACCAACTTCTTTCCAATTAGTTATCTCTCCTCTAAAAATTGCGCCTATTTGACCCAAGGTAAGTTTCTCAACTGGATTATGAGCATTAACAATTACGCTTAACCCATCAATGGCAATGATAAAAGTGTGAATACGTAATCCTCTTTCTTGGGCCATCATCAACTCTTTTTCTTTAATCGGCCGAGAATGGTTGGCTATGTCACAGGTGCCGTTAATTAGAGCCGCAATTCCTGTCCCTGAGCCTCCTCCCAGGATAGCCAACTGGACTTTAGGATTTCGGGCCATGAATTCTTCGACTAAAACATTAACCAGGTTAACCATGGTATCCGAACCCTTCACCTGGAGCATTTTCTGCTTAGCTTTAATTTGTCCAGAAAGAATAAGGCCCAACCCAACCAGGACAACTAAAATAAAATTCTTGATTTTCATTTTTTCCTCCTTTGATAATTTAAAATTTGAACCAGAGGGTCAGATTGGCATAAAGATCCTCCTCTGGTTTTTCCTTTGATTGATCTTGATGATAAAAAACATACTTAAGATTAGGAATAATCCATATATTCTTAGCCACGTTCCAGCTTAAAGCCCCAATTATCAGCCTGGGTTGAACATTGACTTCCATGGGAATATAGGCAATTCTTTGGCCGAAAAAATTTTCGTTAAATCCGTTTCCTCCAGTGTGGTCATAACGTCCAATGACCTCAATTCTTTCGCTAGCTCTAAGGATTGTAAAAACTGATATGACCTCATAATTAAAAGAACGATTCCCTTGACTCACCTGTTTATTACTTAACTGAAGAGCTATTCTTCCCCAACTTCCTTGGTAGGAAGCAAATCCCTGGTAAACATAAGATTTTCGATTGTGGACTGGAGTCTCGTAATCACTATAAATCTCAAGGTAAAGTCCAGCCACGGGACGAAAACCGAGTCTTCCGTAAATAATTTTTCCTTGATTGGTTTCAGCTTTATTTGAAGAGCCATTACCGTACATTAAGGTGTAGGTGACCTTTCCTTCCTTATCCAAGGATCCCTTTATAGCCACCCCAAAGTCTCGTGAAGAACGGATTTTCAGCAAGTCTAAAGGGGTTTTTTCCAGACTACGGTATCCCCAAATATCTTCTATTTGGTCAAAGGTAGGAGGCGATTGAATTCCCACTCGAATGGCTTGATTTTGCCATTTAAAGTTAAGATAAGCATCTTTAACCACTGGTATAAGAGTTGTTTTGCTGACAAAATCACCAGGGCTGTTCATCTCAAATCTGAGCCTCATCTCTATTTTGGAAGACAAGGAGTTATCATAAGTGAAATAAATTCTTCTAAACCAAAAACCATGATTTCCTTCCAGCTCACTTTGGTGATGGGTTAAAACAGTATAATATTCATTGATCATATAGCCTTTGATCCCCTCATCTCCCATCAGAATCCCCGTTGAACTCAAATTAATGACTGAAATGAGTAGTAAGGTTAAACCAGCTTTCGCCAGTAATTTTCTTATTAACCACAAGCGTCTGAAATCTTCTGGGTTTCTTCTTTTTTTGTTTTCCATTTTTACCTCCAATAAAAAATTTCGCTTTCATTATGGGAGGGTATTGTTAAGTAAAAATAAAAATAATGTTAAATTTTGGTTAATTTTTGCCTTTTTAATTCACCAGGATTATTCAAATATTAGAGTCGAGACCATCATGTATTTCCAGTAATATTTGCCTTTCCCCTCTTTGACTTTTCCCCATATATCTTTCAACTCCCCGGTCAGGCTTTCTTTACATCAAAGTCGGTTCTCTTCACTCTCCGGACAAGCTGACCTCTCTTATCTGTGTCATGATAAATCATTTAAGGCCCATATATATAATCTAGATGGACAAAGTTATCGGCTGAAAAATTTTAATGAGATGATCCAAACAACAAAAATGGAGAATATCTAAAAAAATGGCGCTTACCTCTCCACCCCTAAAGCGCCTAAAACTAGACGCTGATTAATGGGTAAAATTATACGCCTCTTGACAATTTCTCATAACTATTTTTTTCCCTGTGACGGCTAAAAACAAGAAGCGAAGAAAAAATGCCAACCATAATTGAAATGATTCGGTCAGCAGGTATCAGTAAAGAGAGTTAGTCTTTTATAAGGGTTTGCCCAGA
>QMPV01000257.1 GCA_003648765.1 Candidatus Aminicenantota bacterium | reverse complement strand
TAAGGCGAAGGAAAATGTCTCCGCTTCTGTTCAGATTTTTAAGGCCATTCCTTCACCGTCCTTCTCGGCGCCCGAGGCGGTCGGATTCCCTCGAAAGAGGGTTCCGGAAGGCTTAATCTTCAAGGTCACTCCGACATTCTCCTTCGCCTTTCGTTCGATTTTGTTTCCCGTCGCTTGGAGACAAAGCCTAATTTTTATTTATTGAGCGAGCCATGGTGAGTAATTTAATGAGTTGATAAAAAGAGTGAAGAGGTTTTTTCTCTTCGTAAATCACAATGATGCTAGCTGTTACTTTAAGTTTACTGGCTATCTTGGATTAGTCTGTGTTTAAGCTGTCCTCCTCATTCAGAAGAAGGTTATAATTTTCAAGGGGGAGGGGCTATGCCTTGAGGCTCCTGACATCCCGCCTCTTAATCGGTCTGATTTGAACAAATTTCAGGCAAAATTCGTAGATAATAATGAGAAAACAATTTCTTCAAGCCTATCGGGTTGGAAGAAGAATAGCCATGAGTTTTTGGAAAAATACCAGAAAGAACACCTGGTCCTTTTGGCCTTTCTCCACGAATGACGGCTGGTTGTCCCTTATGAGCAGTTGGCCCGAACCGTTATTTATTACCCTAGGGAGAAGAAAAAATGGTTAAATTCTTACTCTGGTTGATTTTATTTATTCTCTGCTGGCCGGTGGCTTTACTGGCTCTTGTGCTTTACCCGATTATCTGGCTGCTGCTGTTACCTTTTCGGTTAATCGGCATCACGGTCAAAGCAGTTTTTGAGTTGTTAGTCGCCCTGATTACTTTACCGGCTCGATTAATCAAGGCTATTTAATTTAATTGAAAGCCGGTGATGGTCCACCTAGAGTTTAATGCTTTTTCTCCCTGACTGCCCTGGATTTGACCTGGTCTAATAAAAATATTTTAAAGTCAGGTTGTTACCTTCCACCTCTGGTGGGAAGCTGCCTTAGAAAAATCATTAACTTGATCTTGTATTATCTTGCATTTTATTTATTTTATTTTTATTTTTCCCCTTTGAATAAAAGCTGAAAAGTGAAGAACTGACTCCAATTTCACTATGAACCAGGAGCTATAAACTAGAATCAGGAATATAAATTGTAAATTACAGATAAACTGGGCGGAGAAAATAGTAATTTTAAGGAGATTAGTCTTTCCTCCTTTAAGCAGGATCCTTTCTTGGCCTACCTCTGGGTGGCTTTACTTGCTAGGCGGATTGATTTATTATTTATAAATCAAGGAGATTTAAAAGGAGTTTCCCGGTGACCAAATCAACAACCATTCTCTGTATCCGGCATAACGGCCAAGTGGCCATGGCCGGAGATGGACAGGTAACCTTGGGGCAAACTGTCCTCAAAAGTAAAGCTAATAAGATCAGGCGTCTTCATCGGGATCAGGTCTTGGCCGGATTTTCCGGAGCCACTTCGGATGCTTTTGCCCTGTTTGCCCGTTTTGAAGCTAAGCTAGAGGAATACCGGGGAAATTTAGCGCGGGCGGCGATTGAATTGGCTAAGGATTGGCGGATGGATAAAGCCTTGCGCCGCCTGGAAGCTCTCCTGATTGTGGCTGATAAAGAACGCTCTTTTCTTATCTCAGGTACCGGCGATGTAATTGAGCCGGATGACGGCATCATTGCCATTGGCTCTGGTGGCGCTTACGCTCTGGCGGCAGCCCGCGCTCTGCTGCGCCACACTAAATTAAGTGCCGCTGATATTGCCCGGGAAGCCCTCCAGATCGCCGCTGAAATCTGTATTTATACCAATGAAAATATTATCCTCGAGGTGTTATAAATGACCATCAGCTTACCCCAAAAACTGGAAAATAAGTTTGAAGATAAAGACGCGGAATTGACTCCCCAAGAAATCGTCAATGAATTGGACAAATATATCATCGGTCAGCGGGAAGCTAAAAAGGCAGTGGCTATCGCCTTGCGCAACCGCTATCGCCGGCAGAAACTTCCGCCTGAGCTGGCCGAGGAGATAGCGCCCAAGAACATCCTGATGATCGGGCCCACCGGGGTGGGAAAGACAGAAATTTCCCGGCGGCTGGCTAAGTTAACCTCTTCACCTTTTCTCAAGATCGAGGCCAGCAAATTCACCGAAGTAGGTTATGTCGGTCGAGATGTAGAATCCATGATCAGGGATTTGGTCCGGATTGCCGTGGATATGGTCCGCAATGAAAAGGTGGAGGAAGTTAAAGCCAAGGCCGAGAGAAATGTTGAAGAAAAACTGCTAGATCTTCTCCTGCCGGTGACCCGGCGGCGAGCCCCTCTTGACCAGCCGGAAGAACTGGACCGTTTCCAGCAGACCCGCGAAAAACTCCGGGAGCAATTAAGAGCCGGACTCCTGGAGGAAAGAACGGTTGAAGTGGAAGTCAAAGAGGTGAATTTCCCGCCCCTGGAGATTTTTTCCAACGCCGGCGTGGAGGAAATCGGCATTCATATCCAGGAAATTATTCCCGGATTCCTGGGGGGTAAGACCAAGCGGCGGAAAATGAAGCTCAAAGAAGCCCGGGAATATCTGCTCCAGGAGGAACAGAAGCGGTTGATTGATATGGATCAGGTGGCCAAGTTGGCCATTCAACGGGTCGAGCAGTCCGGGATAATTTTTTTAGACGAAGTGGATAAAATCGCCGGTCGGGAATCCGGTCACGGACCGGATGTCAGCCGCGAAGGGGTCCAGCGGGATCTCCTGCCGATCATAGAAGGCACCACGGTTAATACGCGCTATGGCCTGGTGCGGACCGACCATATTCTGTTTATCGGGGCCGGCGCTTTCCATGTTTCCAGGCCCTCTGATTTAATTCCCGAGCTGCAGGGACGGTTTCCCATAAGAGTGGAATTGACGCCTCTCACCCGGGAGGATTTCGTCCGGATTCTGACCGAGCCCGAGAATGCTCTGGTCAAACAGTATAAAGCTCTTCTGGCCACCGAAGG
>QMPV01000256.1 GCA_003648765.1 Candidatus Aminicenantota bacterium | reverse complement strand
ATGACGACCTGGATGAACTGGTGGATGAAGACGGGCCCGAAGACCTGAATAAAGACGGGTTTATTACTCAGATGAGAGTCAAGGACCCGGAAGGCAGCTGGATTCCCGACCCTAAAGAACCCCGCCTCATGCGCCGGGCTGACCCTAAAAAGGGTGAGAAAGGCCTTTACAAAATTTACACTGAGGGTATCGATAATGATGGCGATGGTCAATACAATGAGGACCCGCCGGGAGGAGTTATTGTCTGCCAGAACTTTCCCCACGATTTTGATTATAATAATCATAAAACCGGTTTATGGCCTGTTTCCGAACCCGAAACAATTGCTCTGCTTAAGTTTCTAACCACCCATAATAATATCGGGTTTATGTTTAATTTTTCCAGTGAAAACACCATTTTGAATATGAGACAGACCGGACGAGCTCAGGCCGGCAGTGACAAAGTGCGAGTGCCCCGCCGCTTTGCCACTTGGCTTGGCCTTGACCCAGAAAAAGAATATACCCTGAAAGAACTGGTAAGCACCTTCAAAGGCATGAACATTGGCGGTGGCATGGAAATCGATGAAAGTATGATCGCCATGATGCTTGGGTTGGGGCCTGCTATGGACCTTGATCGCCAAGACCGGGCTTATCTAGAAAAGATTCAGGAAGAATATAAAGAAAAGCTGAAGAAAGCTTCGCTGAAATACCCCGAGAGAAGAGCCAAAGGGGTGATGAAAGGCTCGCTGACGGCTTATGCTTATTTTCAGTATGGTGTGCCGGTGGTGGCTGTAGATGTCTGGCAGGTACCTGAGCCGGAGAAAAAGAAAAAAGGAGCAACTGGTACTCTGACGGTGGAGAAATTAAAGAAAATGAGTTCAGAAGAATTCCTGGCTCTGGGAGAAGAGAAAATCGCCGCCTTTTTGAAAGAACAAGGGGCTCCGGCCAATTTTAAAGCGGCCACGGTGATCAAAATGGTTAAATCCGGCCGACTGACTCCGGCCAAAATGGCTGAATTTATGGCTAAAATGCCTCGTCAAAGCGGTGATCAAGACAGCCAGCATCCTCAAGCTTACCTTCTAGAATGGTCAGATAAAAAACTCAATGGTCAGGGATTTGTTGACTGGCAACCTTATGAGCATCCCACCCTGGGTAAAGTAGAGATCGGTGGTTTTGTCCCCTTTGTGCGGACAGCCCCACCAGTAGAAGAAATTAAAAAGGCGGTTGATGTTCATACCGACTTTTTCTTTGATTTGCTGAAAAAATTACCCACCTTGGAGATAGCTGAAGTTAAGATTAAACCACTGGCCGATGAGTTATTTAAAGTTGAGATATTCTTAACCAACCGCGGCTGGTGGCCCACTTCTACCGCTCAAGGTAGACGAGCCCGCACCGCCTGGCCGATTAGAGTGGAGCTAAAACTGTCAGAGGGGCAAAAGGTTTTTTCCGGGCGGCGGGTGACCACAGTGCCTTATATTGAAGGCAGTGGGGCTGTAAAGAAAGTTGAATGGACGATTATCGGCCGCAAAGGTAGCCGACTAGAAGTTGTCGCCTGGACTCCCCGATTAGGCAAAGTAAAAAAATCTATTGTTTTAGGTAAGTGAGGAGGATAGCCATGTTTAATGGGATAAAAAAGATTTTACTAATGACTGGTATATTAGGCTTACTGCTAAATTTTTTGGCTCTCTCTTCTTGGGCTGGAGAAAAAGTTCATTTAACCTTTGACCATTATTATGATCATGCAGAGTTGACCAGAGCTCTTAAAGCCTTACAACAAGCTTATCCCCAGATGATGAAGGTTATCTCCCTGGGCAAGAGTTATCAGGGTCGGGATATTTGGGGAGTAATTTTAAATAACCCCAAAACCGGCCCAGCCGAACATAAACCTGGGTATTATATCGACGGCAACATCCATGGCAATGAAATTCAAGGGACAGAGGTTGTCCTTTACACCATCTGGTATCTGTTGAAAAATTACGGTCAGACCGAGTTGGCCACCCGATTGCTGGATGAAAAAGCTTTTTATTTTATCCCGACCATGAATCCCGACAGCCGCGACTGGTATATCCACAAAGCAGCTGACCCCAATAGCCCTCGCTCCGGACTGATTCCCTATGACAACGATCGAGATGGAGTAGCCGACGAGGATGGTCCGGAAGATTTAAATGGCGACGGCTCGATAACTTTGATGCGCAAGCGTGTCCCCAACGGCAATATGAAACCCCATCCAGATGATCCGCGGATATTAATTCCAGTCCGCCCTGGAGAAAAAGGAGAATATATTCTTCTGGGATTGGAAGGAATTGATAACGACGGTGATGGTCTGGTCAACGAAGACGGGCCGGGTGGTTATGATATGAACCGCAATTACGGCTTCAACTGGCAGCCGGATTACGTGCAACGGGGAGCCGGCCCTTATCCTTTCTGCTTTCCTGAGACCAAAGCTACCCGGGATTTTCTTCTGGCCCATCCCAATATTATGGGAGCTCAGAATTTCCATAATTCTGGCGGGATGATTTTGCGGGGACCAGGAGCAAAAAACATTGGCCACCCTCCACTGGCTGATCGTCGGGTTTATGATGAGATCGGAAAAAAGGGAGAAAGGATCCTTCCTGGTTACCGATATATGATTATTTATAAGGATCTTTATTCTGTCTATGGCGGCAGTGTTGATTTTATCTACAATGTCCTCGGCGCTTACACCTTCAGTAATGAGCTGGATATGGATTATTCCAGCATATGGAGAGAAATGGGTCGAGCGGGTTCATCTGCAAGAGGCGAAAAATCCCCTGAAGATGAAGAACTGCAACGTTGGCAGCGCTATCAGCAAATGCTGGATGAAATGTTTTACCATGACCGTGTCTTGTTAGGCGAACAATACACTGATTGGCAGCCCTATAAGCATCCTCTTTATGGAGACATTGAAATTGGTGGCGTCAAGAAGTTCGGCCGCCGCG
This sequence comes from Candidatus Aminicenantota bacterium, assembly GCA_003648765.1. Classification (GTDB taxonomy): domain Bacteria; phylum Acidobacteriota; class Aminicenantia; order Aminicenantales; family Aminicenantaceae; genus JdFR-80. Next base: position 13 of record QMPV01000256.1, on the reverse strand, counting down.
TCTCTCCCCTCTT
>QMPV01000255.1 GCA_003648765.1 Candidatus Aminicenantota bacterium | reverse complement strand
GCGGTAATGGTGCAATACTGGATATTACCGTCCCCGCCCTTGCCGGTGGTCAAGAATTTGGGATTATTGGTGGTCAAATCAGGACTGATGACTTCCCAATATTCGCCCCGAAAAGGAGAGCGGACTACCTTGTTGCCGCAGTGGTAAATGACATCACTGTTGTGGGGAGAGACCAGCAGAGGCGCACACCAATTCCAGCGCATCTCTTTATCAATTCGACTATAGGCGATTTGTTTTCTTTCTCCAGTGACCAGGTCAATGCGCTGCAGAGCCCCGAATTGATATTCATTGTAGAGCCAGCGATTGGTCTTCCAGTCAAAGACATTGTACATCCCGTCACCGCCGCCGACTGACTGCCAGTCTTCGAAACGAATGGGACGGCCGTCGCGTTTGGTGCTGGGGCCCATCTGGGAGCCATTGTCCTGGAGTCCTACAGCCACCCGGTAGGGATAAGAGAAGTCAAACCCCACGGCGTAACACTGAGCTAGAGGGAGGTGGTCGGGGTGATACCAATGCTTACCGCCGTCATAAGTGACCCCCACGCCGTGGTCGTAACCGATGACGATGTGGTTGGAGTCGCGAGGGTCAATCCAGAGAGTGTGGTCGTCGCCGCCGAAACGCAAAGGACGTCGTTTCCAGGTTTTCCCGCCGTCGTAAGTGCCCCAGGAGGCGGCGCTCAGGACATGAATAACCTGATCGTTATTAGGGTCAACAATAATCTTACCGTAATAATAACCAGGGGCTCCGCCGATGTTTTGGCCGTCAGGACTTATCTTTTTCCAGGTTTCGCCTCCGTCCTCGGAGCGGTAGACTTCTCCCCCGATCATACCGGCGCTTGATTTATCTTCCAGAAGTTCTTTATACCGTTCTTCGTCGGACATGCCGGGTTTGTTGGCGTTTTCAATACTGGCCAGAATAATTTTGGGATTTTTGGGATAAATGGCCAGTCCGATCCGTCCCAGCATGCCCTGGGGGAGGCCATTGGTCAGCATTTTCCAGGTCCGCCCGCCGTCGGTGGTTTTATAGATCCGACTGCCCGGGCCGCCAAGATTGAAGGTGTAGGGTTTGCGGACTTTGTCGTAAGTGGCGGCGAAGAGAATGTCCGGATTACTCGGGTCCATGACCACGTCAATCACTCCGATGTAGCGACCATCCACTTTTTTCTGGAGAACTAATTGCCAGGTTTGACCGCCGTCAGTGGTTTTATAAAGACCTCGTTCGGGATTATTGGAATAAAGATGTCCGGCAGCGGCCACATAGACGATGTTGGGGTTGGTCGGATGGATAACGATGTTGCCAATGTGGTGAGTTTCCTCCAGACCCATGTGCTGCCAGGTTTGACCGCCGTCGGTGGATTTGTAAACACCATTGCCCGAATAACAGCTGCGCTGATTATTGGATTCACCGGTGCCCACCCAGACAATATTGGGGTCAGAGGGAGCCACCGCCACGGCTCCGATGGCAAAAACTTTTTGTTGGGTAAATAGAGGTTTAAAGCTGATGAAATTATCTTCGGTTTTCCAGAGCCCGCCGGTGGCCGTGGCCAGATAAAAAGTATTGGGTTGCTTTTCATTCCAGGCAATATCGGTGAAACGTCCACTTTGACGGGTCGGGCCTATTTCTCGATAGGTGAGATTTTTGAGAAGATTTTTATTGAGAGGAGTTTGACTATAGAGAGAGCTAGCCAGAACAATTAAAGTGCTTAAGACCAGCCAGATAGTAAATTTTTTGCTTTTAAATAGATGCCTCATGATGAATAGACCTCCTTATTAATTGTTAATGGCCGAAAAAAATTGCTTCTTAAGATTAAAGGAGACAGAAGGTTTTCTAATAGGCTTGAAGAGGAAGGTCGAGAAAAAGTAATAACAGAATTCCTGTTCGCCATAAACCACCAAAGGAAATTCTTTTTATCATACTGGAGCTAGAAGGTCAATTTTTAGAGAAGCAAGAAAAGCATTTCCCAAACCGTGATAGCTTGGCCCATAGCCATTAGCTTGAATTATAAATATTAGCGGAGAAGAAAGAAATGGAAGCCACCAAAGTATTTCTTTCTCATTTTTTCTTGGGCTTGGAAAAATGGAGATGGGCACTATCTTAGCCCGTTTTCTTGAAAATGCCACAGGCCAAAATAAGGTGCCAGCCACCATTTTTTCATCACGGTTTTGTAAATGCTTCCAGAGGCAAGGGTGGTCTTTTCAAAACTATAGGGCCTTAACCAGGATAAAAGATCTCTGACTCCATAGTTCAGGAGGATGGGTCAAGGGTATGTCTCCCTATGATTGATGACAACGTGGTGAACACCAGGATAATTTTATCTCCTTCAAGATTTGCTTCTTATCTTTGAATAATAAAATTTTTTATTATTTCTTAGTTCTTTTCCGTAGGCAAGCTTCGGTAATCGCTAGGGAAAGTCTCAAAGAAGAGAAGGAAAAGACAATTTTGAACTAACCTGGTCTATTCATAAATTGTGAAAATCAAGAAAAATTGACTCAAGAACAGTCAAAAATCTTGGTTGGTGAATGGACCCATCTTTTTTACGACTGTTCCCTCTTTCTTTATTTTCTAACATATTATAAATCAATACGTTATGAAAGGAAATAGCTTTTTTATGAATTATCCAGGCTAATTAACCAAAAATTTCTTTTCCCGAGAGGCTGGCCTTTAGGACGAAGGTCAAAGGTGAGGCCGTGAACCCAAAAATGTCTTGCGATGGTCTCTGACCGGTAATGATTGGAGCCTAAATCAAGATCTAGAACCTCTTTACCTATAGGTATTCGGTATTATCGGGAACCTTATGAATCTTTTCCTTTACTTGAGGCTTGTAGAGAAGGAGGCCCGCGTTTCGCTTCAAGGAGGACTCTTGACAATTTTTGACTTTATCCTGTATTTTATTTTGTGGAAATTAGAGTCATCTTTTAGAAGAGCGGGTATAACTCAGCGGTAGAGT
>QMPV01000254.1 GCA_003648765.1 Candidatus Aminicenantota bacterium | reverse complement strand
GAGCATTATTCTGGGCTCTGGCTTGAGTCTTATTATTAATCATCTTTTATCAATTCATGGAATCCAATTGCCTACCTCCTTCACTTATGGAGGAATTGAGTTTAAAGCTCTTTACTCAGCCATTACTGCCCGAAGTCTATATATTCCGGCCATCACCGTGGTTCTTTCCGCCACAGTAGTCAGTCTTTTTCCAGCTCTTCGGGCGGCCCGAATTTCACCGGCCAAGGCCATGAGGATTCATTAAGATGCTTTGGACATTTATGAAACTAGCTTGGCGGAACCTTCTCCGCAATAAACGTCGTTCCATAATCGCCGGCACTGCCATAGGTCTGGGACTAGCCTCCTTGATGTTTGTCGACGGCATGATAATTGGCATGTTCAACAACATGATTGAGGCCGCCACGGCCACTTTCCTAGGAGATGGCCAAATCCACCGGGTCGGCTTCCGTCGCACTCAAGAAGTAGAACTAACCATTAACAACGCCGCCTCGCTTATTCAACAACTGGAGAAGGACCCTGAAGTAGACAAGTTAGCCCTCAGAGTTCTCTCTTTCGGCATGATCACCTCAGCCGCTAATCTCAGTGCGGTGACTGTGGTCGGAATTGACCCTCAGCGGGAACAATTTCTTTCTCAAGTGGATGAAGCCATCGTGGCTGGGTCCTACCTCCAAAATAAAAGTCCCCAGGAGATAATTATCGGTCGTGACCTGGCTGAAACTCTGGAAGTGGGTTTAAATGACCGAGTGGTGGTGACCGTGGCCCAGGCCAAAACCGGGGACCTTTCTCAGGAAATGTTCCGCGTCTCGGGTATTTTTCATTTCAATATAAAAGAAATGGACCAGGGGCTGGTTTTTATTTCCCTGGCCAAGGCCCAGCAAATGTTAGCCCTTCCTGGAGAGATCCATGAAATCGCTTTAAAGCTCAGCGACCGCCGCCTCGGGCAGAACAAAGAACATCCTTTCTGGAAAAAATACAGCCGGGAAGGTAATGAGGCTTTAGGTTGGGCTGCTCTTATGCCCGAACTCAGCTTTGCTCTTCAATTCACCGACTTCAGTATTTTCTTTATGGCTCTCCTGTTGGTGGGGGTAGTGGCTTTTAGTATTATTAATACCCTCTTTATGTCACTTTACGAACGTATCTTTGAATTTGGTGTCCTCCGGGCCGTGGGCACCAGAAAAAGCGGTCTTTTCCAGCTGATTCTTCTGGAAGCGGCCTCTTTGGGGATTATCAGTATAATTATCGGCAGCTGCCTGGGACTAGTTTTACTTTTGATTTTCTCCCACGTGGGTATTGATTACTCGGGTATCGAATTTGCCGGGGTGACCATTCAAAAGGCCATTTACCCGGTCCTCCACATCGGCCAATTTATTCGTTATCCTTTGTGGATTCTTATCTTCACCATAGTTATCGGTCTTTACCCGGCCCTCCATGCCGCCAAAATAACTCCGGCGGAAGCCATGAGAAAAAGTCTTTAATCAAAAGGAGTCACAAGATGGTCGAGACGAAAAATTCAGAACCACTCATTAAAGTAGAAGGATTAAGAAAAGTCTATACTGATGATGGGGTTCCGGTGGAAGCCCTCCGGGGAATTGATTTAAGTATCTATCCGGGTGAATTCACGGCCATTGTCGGACCTTCCGGGTCAGGAAAAACCACTTTCCTTAATCTTATCTCGGGTCTCGACCGACCTACCGCTGGTCAGGTCTGGATTAAAGGACGACTGCTGGCCGAGATGAGCGATAAAGAATTATCTGATTTCCGTCGGGATAACCTGGGTTTTATTTTTCAGGCTTATAATCTCATCCCAGTGCTGACTGTTGAGGAAAACGTAGAATATATCATGTTGCTGCAAGGAGTGCCTAAAGAGGAACGAAGAAGACGCGTTCGTCAGATTCTAAAAGAAGTCGGCCTGGAGGGATTCGAAAAACGTCGCCCCCCCCAGCTCTCCGGCGGACAGCAGCAGCGGGTGGCTGTCGCCCGGGCCATGGTCTCCAACCCCTCCCTTATTTTAGCCGATGAGCCCACCGCCAACCTGGACTCAGAAACCGGCGGCGGCCTTCTGGATATGATGAGAGAGCTCAATACCAAGACCGGCATGACCTTTATCTTTTCCACCCACGACGAAAATGTCATGCGTCGGGCCCGGCGGTTAATTATCTTGAAAGACGGCCGGGTGGCTGAAGATAAGCAACTCCCATGAAAAATCTTGTTTGCCAGGGAATCGCCTTAAGCCTGGGAATTCTCTGCCTGGTAAATTTCCTTCCCTCAGCTGACTTCAACCTGACCGGTTATTACAAAACCTTTTTAGTTATTTTTGCCCCCCCTCACTATGAAACAACCGGTGTTTCGCCTTTCCCCGAGCGGTTGATGGGTCAGGTTAATAACCGCCTGCGCTTGAATTTCCAGCTCCAGCTTCAAAAGAATATCTCCCTAAGCCTTGCTTATGCCTTCTCTCCACGGATTCAAGACCAACAATTTTTCCAACAACCACTTCTCATCCCGGGATTGGAACTCTTTAATTACCGGGTGGTTGATTTTAAACGCCAACTCTATCCTTCGGAGTCGACGACTGAAGCCAGCGTGGGGTTTTTCCACAATCTTGACCGAGCTTTTTTCAGTCTGCGCCTGGGGAAGGTTGACCTTTATGTCGGTCGTCAGGCGATTGCCTGGGGCAACAGCCGAGTTATCAGTCCAACCGATATCATCGCTCCTTTTACCTTTGAAGAACTGGACCGGGAATACCGGGTAGGAGTTGATGCCGTGAGAATCAGGATACCCTTGGGTCTCATGGGTGAAGTGGATGGGGGCTGGATTTTCGGCCGAAACTTTAACCTCAAGCGCAGCGCCGCCTTTTTGCGGACTAAATTTTATCTGGCCAAAACCGATATAGCGGTTCTGCTCCTCGATTTTCAAAACAATCTCCTTCTTGGTCTGGATTTAACCCGGGCTTTGGG
>QMPV01000253.1 GCA_003648765.1 Candidatus Aminicenantota bacterium | reverse complement strand
GGGAACACACAAGACGATAAAAATCAGGCGTTGAAGAGCGGCTCATCTTTCCTCCTCTCTATTTTTAAATTTAAATCAAGCTCGGCTGGCCACCCATAAAGAAAAATCGGGTTCAGACATAGCTCCCACTGAACGGTCTATTTCATGACCACCCTTAAAGATGATAAAAGTAGGCACACCTTGAATTTGAAATTGACCAGCCAGATGAGGATAGACATCAACATTTACTCTGACGACCATCAATTCTCCAGCCCGTCGCTGGGCCAGCGAGGTGACCACCGGATGCATCATTTCGCACGGCGGGCAAGTGGAAGAATAAAAATCTACCAGAACCGGGAGTTTACCCCAAGAAACAAGAGTGGTTAATTGCTCGGGGGAAACATCCATTACTTCTCCGGGGTGAGGGAGCGGTTTCTGGCAACGACCACAGACAACCTTTTTGCTCACCCCTAAGGGATAATTGTTGGTCGCGCCACAAAATAAGCAACTCACCTTCTTCTTCTCCATTCTTCTTACCTCCACCACCAGAGCTGAAGTAATTTAATTTTCAAAATAGTAAATTTATCGATTTTTGACAAGTCAAACCAACAAGCCCAAATCGACGGCCCTCAGTTAATATTTCTCTTGATTTAACTCCTTTAAAAAGTTAAAAATAAAGTGATAGGTTGGTTAAATTAAAGATTTTTTTTAAAATCAACTGAAAGGGGTGGTTAAATCTAAAATTAAATCTAAAAGAAGAAAATTTCGATAAGGGGAGACACAATTTGAGTGTGGGCGGGTGAGTTGACTTTTTTTGAAATAAATGGCTAAAACTAGAAAAAAAGACCAGCAACTCATGGGTGAACAAGCAAATTCTCTCGAGTCCAGCAGCCTGCAACAAGGCAAAGATTTAGTGACATGGTTAACCAAGACATTTTCTCAAATTAAGCTTTATTCGCTGGACCATCCCAATGTCAGGCAATTCATCGAGACACTGAGCGAAAAATTCGGAGCCTATTTTGCTCAAAACCCGGTGTTGGAACTAGAAGTCACTGACACAGCCTTTTTTCTAGAAGACAAAAAAGTTCATGAGGAAACTCAGCTCATCCGGAGTTTGCCTTTTCTCTTTTATAAAGACGGTGTCACCAAGTTAAGTTTTCACGAGGGCTTGACGCGAGAGGAGCTGATTCAATTTTTCCAGCTTCTGGAGAAAGTAAGCCATCTTCCTCCCGAAGAAAGTGATATCGTGGTCTCTCTCTGGGAAATGGACTTTCCTCATATTGATTATCTGGCACCCGATGAATTCTTAGAGACCAAAATAGGTCAAGAGACCAGGGTGGCTCCCTATGAAGTCTCAACGGAGTCTTTGCAGGAAGGGGTCATTCAATTGACTCCCGAAGACCTGGCGGCCTGGCAAAAATATCTCAGTCAACAAAAAGAGACTCATCCCGAAGAAGGCTCTTTAAGCATGGAACTTTTAGGAGAAGAAGAATTACTCCCGCCAACTGCCCAATTTCAGCTTCGTCGGGAAGAATCAGAACGACTGGAAACTTTGATTCAGAAGCATCGAGAGCTTTCTCAGGAAGAAGAAACTATCCATTTATTGGTAGAAACGATTTATCTGGAAGAGAAAATTCAACCCTTCACCCAAGTCTTGCAGAGTTTGTCCTCCTTGATTGAGGAAACCTTGGCTGGAGGAAAAATTACTGTGGCTGCCCACGCTCTAGACCATCTCCTTGACTTGGAAAAAGAATTCAAAAAGACCCAACCCGAAAAACTGCTCTATTTAGAAGAAGCCCTCCGTCGTCTGAAGGAAGAAAAACTTATTCCTTTACTTCGGGAAAGTCTCGAAAAAATGACGACACCGGATTACGAAAGCTTGTTTCACATCCTTGAATTCACCGGACCAGCTTCTTTGTCCTTGATCGGCCATTTTATAGATACCTATCCCGAGAGACGATTCCAAGAGATGGCTGGCAATTTTATCCAGAAGATCGGCCACCAAAATCTTCCCCTGCTGTTGGAAATTGCTGATGATCGGCGAGAAAGAATTACTCTGACTATTATTCGAACTATTGCTGCCTCCGACGACCCCCGGAAACTCTCTTATCTAGCCCGTTTCCTTCGCTCCCATAATCTTCGTCTTCAGCTGGAAACTATTAATCTCCTTAGCTCCTTGCCCGAAGCCAAAGCAGCTAAACTTATACTACCTCTCCTAGATGATCCTCAATTAGAGGTTCGGCAACAAGCTGCCCGGGCTTTGATGCGCCTCCAACAACCTCAAGTAGAAGAAGATATCCTTCATCGGGTCCAAGACAAATCATTTCTCCGCCGCTCTCTCACTGAGAAAAAGGCGCTCTTGAGTTATCTTTTCCGGCTCAATACTCCCCAAAGCAGAAATTTCCTCAAAGACCTGCTTAAAAAGCCCTGGTGGTGGTCACCAGCCGCCCGCCTTAATCCAGCCATATGGCTACTAGAGACCCTCAAGGAAGAAGACCGGCTGGAAGTCGAAAATTTTCTTAATGAAGTGGGTTTCATTCGGAATAGAAAAATTCGGCGTGTTTTCCAGGCCTTAAAAAATAAATTAAAACTGCTTTCCTCTTCCAAACCAAATCGGGAAGAAAAGAGAGATGACGAAGAATAAAACCGACCGGGATCTCTATCTGCTTCATTCAGGTCTGGACCTTCTAAATAAGTTCTACATGCTTGTCCGGACTTCCCGTCTTTACGAGCCCAACAATCTTCTTTTTGTCCACCAGCTGCGAGATTTTCTTCAAACTCTGGATGAAATTCTTCGTCGAGAGAAAATAGCTCGATTCCTGCTGCGGGCCACGACTCTCCTTTTTAACGGGGTCAAACTCAAATTCAGTCATACTAATTATTATCTTTTCCGTTTCATCTACGACGAATTTACTCCCCGCCAAATAGCTTCATTGGCCTTTTATCCCGGAGTAAAAGAAAAAGAAATCGTTGATTT
>QMPV01000252.1 GCA_003648765.1 Candidatus Aminicenantota bacterium | reverse complement strand
TGGGCTTGAGGACCAGCCGCCTGCTGATAGAGAATCTCTGAAACCCGATGCGAGGCCTGAGCCAGACGGTCAATAGCCTGCTTGATTTCCTCAAGATTATCGGTAGCGATAGCCTGGCGTGTCTTCTCAATTTCTTCTTGAATGGCCTTAGCGTCTTGGTCGGAAATCTTATCTTTGTTGTCGCGAAGCAGCTTTTCTAGAGAATAAATCATCTGGTCAGCCTGATTCTTGGTTTCAATCAGTTGACGTTTGCGTTTATCCTCTTCCGCATGAGCTTCGGCCTCTTTGATCATCCGCTGAATTTCACTTTCATCCAAACCGCTGTGACCGGTGATGGTGATAGCCTGCTGCTTACCCGTGGCCAGGTCTTTAGCCGAGACGTGGAGAATACCGTTGGCGTCGATGTCGAAGGTAACCTCAATCTTGGGCACACCTCGCGGAGCTGGTGGAATACCATCGAGATGGAACCGTCCCAGCGAACGGTTATCGCGGGCCATTTCGCGCTCACCTTGAAGCACATGAATCTCCACGCTGGTTTGATTATCAGAGGCCGTGGTGAAAATTTCCGTCTTCTTGGTGGGGATGGTCGTGTTGCGCGGAATCATCTTGGTGCAGACACCGCCCAGCGTTTCAATACCTAACGATAGCGGCGTGACATCCAGCAGGAGCACGTCTTTCATTTCACCGGCCAGCACGGCGCCCTGAATTGCGGCTCCAGCGGCCACTACTTCGTCGGGATTGACGCCCTTGTGGGGTTCCTTACCGAAAATCTCCTTGACCAGCTGCTGGACCCGCGGAATCCGGGTTGAACCACCAACGAGAATGACTTCGTTGATATCCTCGGGTTTGAGGCCGGCATCTTCGAGCGCCTGCAGACAAGGACCTTTGGTCCGCTGGATAAGGTCTTCAATCATAGCTTCCAGTTTGGCCCGGGTAAGTTTCATCAAAAGATGCTTGGGACCTGAAGCGTCGGCTGTGATAAAGGGCAGATTGATCTCGGTTTCCAGGGTGGAAGACAGCTCGATTTTGGCTTTTTCAGCGGCTTCTTTGAGTCGCTGGAGAGCCATTCTATCTTTGGAGAGATCAATGCCAGTGTCTTTTTTGAATTCCGCCACCAACCAATCTTGGATGCGCTGGTCAATGTCATCACCGCCGAGGTGGGTATCACCGCTAGTGGCCTTAACTTCAATAACGCCTTCACCGACTTCGAGGATGGAAATATCAAAAGTACCGCCGCCGAAGTCATAAACAGCGATGATCTGGTCCTTCTTTTTATCCATGCCGTAAGCTAGGGCTGCGGCTGTAGGTTCATTAATGATGCGGACCACATCTAGACCTGCAATCCGGCCAGCGTCTTTAGTGGCCTTCCGCTGCGCGTCGTTGAAGTAAGCCGGCACAGTGATGACTGCTTTTTCCACTTTTTCCCCGAGATAATCCTCAGCCGCCTTCTTCATCTTCTGGAGAATCATGGCTGAAATCTGCGGAGGAGCGTATTCCTTGCCTTGAGCCACTACCCGCACATCCCCGTTGGGTGCTTCGACTACCTTGTAGGGCACCTGCTTGATTTCTTCGAGAACTTCATTGTAACGACGGCCCATGAACCGCTTGATGGAATAGATAGTGTTTTCAGGGTTGGTGATCCGTTGGCGCTTGGCTACCTGACCGACCAGAATTTCACCTTTATCGGTAAAACCGACTACTGAAGGGGTGGTCCGTCCGCCTTCTTCGTTAGGAATAATGACGGGCTTGCCACCCTCAACAATGGCTACAACTGAATTAGTTGTTCCCAAGTCAATACCAATTATTCTTTGCATGGCCATTTATTGCCTCCTTGTTGGTTCTTTTCTTTTGCTCATTATTACTCTCTTTGGCAATTTAATTCTCCTTTAGGCCCTCTGGAGTTCAGGAGAATGGTGATGAAAGTCCAAACCACTCTTTTCTTTCTCCGCTTCTTCCTCTACTATCTTGCTGTCCTGGACCAAGCTCTGAGGTTGAGAAACAAGCATCTTCTCCTCAACTCTCGCTTCTTAAAAAACCAACATCTGCTTCCTTATTCTCCATCTCTTGTTCCTACCAGCTTTCTTCTTGGAAAAAGGCAATGGCTGCCTTCCCTAACTTCTTCAGCCAACTAATCAACTCCTCAGCTGTTCAAATCACCCCATCTGAACTACATTAAGAAAAACTCATCTTGAGCCGACTCATCCATCTGAACTCAGAACTTTAGCTCTTAACTAATTTATATTCCTACTCTTAATTTCTCTTCCCTGCTTGTCACCACGACCTTATCCTGAACATCCATTGAGCCTGAATCTAATTCCATCTTTAATATAAAATATGAGTATAACTTTGTCAAGTTTTTTATGTGAATTTTTTTCAAAAATTTGCCAAGGAGCGAAAAATTAATTTATAAAACATCACTTATAGCGTTCTTAGTTCTTGGCTATTTCTCCCCCATCAGACGGTATCTGCCATCCTTTATTTAGGGCGGTGTCAGATACCTTATTTAGGGCGGTATCAGACACCTTTCCCCACATAGGGGGGTGTCAAACACCCATCACTTATCTCACCAATAATGGTGTCTCACCAATAATGGTGTCTGACACCTTTTATGACATAAAATTCAGATGGTATTTAGTGGGTGTCAAACACCCTAGATCCATAGTCAAAGTTTAAATTTGCCCATCATTGGGTGTCTGACACACTTCTCAAAAAGGTCTCAGACATCCTGCATAATGTGGGACTGAGACGCCCTTGGAAATGGACAGGATGTCAGGAGAGGGTGTCTGACATCCAAAAAATGGACTTGGTGTCTAAAATGGACAATGATGTCAGCCACCCTTTATCCACGCCCATCACTGGGTGTCTAACACCCTTATAATTGACACCCTTATAATTAGATTGTGTCGCATAATATTGAGGTGTCTGACACCATTATTAAGGTGTCTGACACCCTGCACCCTGATTTTGGTGTCTG
>QMPV01000251.1 GCA_003648765.1 Candidatus Aminicenantota bacterium | reverse complement strand
TTTCTTTTTCAGAGATTGTTTAAATCTGGGAATATACTTAATTTTGAAGTTGTTTTGAAAATTAAGCTTATCTAAAGAATAAAAAGAGAGGTTTATTTTTTTAAAACAAAAAAATGATGATAAGTCTTCAAGACTGGTCTGACTTCCTTGATTATGGTCATTCCTTGAGGGATTAATTTTTTAAATCTCTTCAGAGAATAACCTCGCCAACCCAACTCCCAATAGTGTTCATCGCCTGGTTTGAATTTCCGGTAAAAATAAGGAACCCGGATAAACAAGTCAATAAACAAACTTTTAAACAATTTCCAAACGAGGGGAAACCGCAAAATTATTTCAGCCGAAAGCCCTGAATAGGGGACGGAAAGAAGAACATATTTACAGGTAACCCTTTTTAACTCAACCAACACCTGAGGTAAGAATTCCCAAGGCAGATGTTCTAAAACTTCATAGGCCGCCACTACTTCAAAAGAGCTTGCCTTGAACGGCAAATTTTTTATATCGCCTACCACTTCCGGTAAAAGCTCAGCTTCTAGATCACAAGTAACAATGTGATACCCATGCCAGGATAAATAATTGCTAACGAATTTATTCCCAAGGCCAATTTCCAAAATAGTCCTGGGTTGAATCTCTCTTATTAACTCAATTTGATAATAATAAGAAATAAATCGAAAAAGGTCATCATAATCTTTCTGATAGAAATATTTATGAGGGCTTTCTTTCTGACAATTAATTACTTTCACCCCTTATTACTGACAATTCCTCAATTATTTGAGGGTGTTATTTTATTCCAGAACTTTAACAATTTCAAACAATTAAACAGCCACCTAGAAAATTTTAGGAATTTTTTTCATCCTTAAAGTTCGAGCAAAGCCTCTCCAGAATAAAGCTATTCCCCCTTTCAGGTAAAGGCAAACTCTTAATTTTCCTAAGGGCGAAAGACTTTAGCTTGGGCTTAATTTTTTCTCTTTTCTTTAGATATAACTCCTATTTTCTCAAATACTATTGGCGAAACCGCCGGTTCGAAAGGAATTTCCAGAGCGATAATTTGGCCTCTAAAATTAGTTTTAAATTTAACCAGATAACGCTTCCAGGATGGTTCTACAGGTTGAAATAGGTCGAAATTGACGGCTATTAAAGTAATTCGGCGGTGATGAAAAGATAAGACCAACATTTCGGTTGAGTCATCATAGTCAATTTTGATCCGCCCATAAGCCGGATTAATATACTCACCTCGGTACTCTTCGAGAGGTCGAATGGGTCTAACTTTCACAGACGAAAGAGGTTGGTGCTTTTCTTGAGGAGAGGTTGGAATCGATAATTTCTTCTCCCAATCTACTGGCGTTAAATCTAAGCCTAAATCACTAATGTAATTGGCCACTAAGGAGGCCCCAGGGGAGCTAGAGTTGCTCAGGACAGCTCCCCCAAAGTGTTTCTCAGGGAAAAAGAAGACAAAGGAAGTAAAACCCATAGTTCTTCCTCCGTGATGAACCCGATAATGCCCGCGATAGTCATCAATCGCCCAACCCAATCCATAACTGGGATAGCGGATTTCGGGTAAATCAGTCTGGCTTAAAGGACGGACAATCTGGGGAGAGTGAATTTCCTGTAACATGGCCAAGGAGACCAGACGCTGACCTTTATATTCGCCCTGAAGATGATAAATAACCCAGTGGCCCATATCAACTGCACAGGAATTAATTGAGCCTGAAGCCCGAGGTCCGTAAAGGATAACTTGTTCAGGTGAGGGCCAAGGAATAACTTCCAGTTTCGACCCTTTTCGGCGGTAAGCTAAAGCGTACTCCTCTGACTGCAGATAATCGGCCACACTACAACCGGTGTGGGTCATTTCTAGGGGCTTGAAAATTCTTTCCTGGAGAAAAGATTCCCACGGCTGGGCGGCTACCCGCTCGACCAAAAGGCCAGCGGTAATGTACATTAAATTATTATATTGATAGACACTCCGAAATCCTCGACTTGGTTCCAGAAACCGGAGCACCTTAACTATCTGCTCCGGAGTTAAAGAGGCCCCACTCCAGACTAAATCATGACGAGGCAGACCGGTGCGGTGAGTAACTAAGTCCCGGGCACTACAGCGGAGACTGGCCAGTTCATCTTTTAAAGCAAACTCCGGCAGATGATTTCTGACTGGCTCATCCCAGGTCATTTTCCCCTCTTCTACCAAAATTCCTAGCGCCAGCGTGGTAAAAGCTTTACTAGTAGAACCCAAGATAAACCTTGTCTGGGGTGTCACCGGAAGCTTCGCAGCCACATCTCGCCACCCATAACCTTCGGCCATCACAATCTGATTCTGGTCGACAATAACTACCGCCAAGCCGGGAATGTCCCATTTCTTCATCACCTGCCGGATGTAGTTTCTAACGCGGGGTAATCGATTTCTCCAAATCTTGGGAGCAGAACTAGCCCGAGAAATTTCGCCTCTTTGAATTTTTGAAAAAGAACAGTCTGAAGAATAGAGGCACCTACTTCTTGAATTCCCCCTTTCTGCCAGAAAAGCAAAGGAGATAACAATTAAAAGAAAGAAAAAAGTTTTCCTTAACCTCTGATTAAAAGACTTTCTTTTCACTTTTAGCTTTCCTCCTTCTTTCTTTAATCATCCTCAATTATTCAGAATTAATATCGATTAATAAAGCTTCTTAAAAAACAACTATTATTAATTCTAAAATTATTTGCCGGCCAGATTTTTTCTGCCTCTTTGAAGTTTCCTTTCCCATATTTAACACTATCCACAAAGAGAAGCAATTCATCACCAAAGAAATGTTTAAAATTGACCCCTTGAAAAAATAGAGGGCTGAGAGGCTCGAAAATTTCTGGGCCATCAACTAATGAAATAAAAAATAATGGCTCATCGCAAAAAAGAATACCTAATAGTTTAAAATATTTATTAAGAAGTAGTTCAGCTCACCATATCCACAGATCCTTCGTTTGACTCCATATCCGGCTTTAAATGACAGCATTGCTCCAGGG
>QMPV01000250.1 GCA_003648765.1 Candidatus Aminicenantota bacterium | reverse complement strand
TTCATAAATTAAAAAATTTGATTCAAGAACAGCCAAAAATCTTAGCGGGTGATTGTTCCAATCTTTTTTGGTTGTTCCCTCTCTCTGCTTTTTCTAACGTCTTATATATCAATACGTTATGAAAGTAAACAGCTTTTTTATGAATTATTCAGGTTAGTATAAAAAAACAAAAATTTAGAAAAAATTGACAATACATATTTGATGATTTCGAATTCTATTTCCTTTCTAGAAAAAATATTCTCATGCCTCTTTTTGCCTCCTTATAAAGTTGCCTGGACCTTGGGCATGTAGTGGGCAATTTTTTAGGCGTAGTCCTTATTTACCTGACTTATTCAGCAAGTAACATGATCAATGTTTTCTGGCTCTTTTAAAGATGTCTTTATAGCTCTATTAACGAATGTAGCCCAAGGCTCGCAATTTTTCTTTTTCCCTTTTATCTATCCGGCGAGAGTGGCTCTTAAAACCCTTTTTTTGGGCCTCGGTAACTATGCTCTCTAAACGACTTAATAATTCTTCTTTTTTTTGATGGAAGAAGGGGGCAAGGTCGTTCTTTTCTTCGGGGTCTTGGTTTAAATCATAAAGGAAAACGTATTCCCGGCCTTCAAAGATTGTTTTGATTAGTTTCCAATGGCCCTCGATTAGAGCATAAGCTTTATGATTTCCCTGGGTAAGTTCAGCATAAATTGGTTTCTCTCTAGGTGAAAGTTGAGTTTGAGTTATGAGACCTTTTATATCAACTCCATCGAGAGGATAAGGCAGTTTGAGCCTTGATTTTAGATTAAGAAGCGATAAAAGAGTTGGCATCCAGTCCAGTAACGAAACCGGTGTTTTTACTCTCTTACCGCGGGGTAAGAACCCCAGGTCACTCATGACTAATGGAACATGAATTACTTCCTGGAACAAGGAGTGACCATGGCCCCAGCCTTGATGATCGTAAAATTCTTCCCCATGGTCAGCGGTGACTATTACCAATGTGTTCTCCCACAGTCCCTTGGTTTTTAAGAAATTAATCAGCTGGCCTAGGTAGAAGTCGTGTTCGTTGATTTTGGCATCATAAAGAGCTACCATTTTTTCCAAATCGGCTTCACCTAGAGGAGAGCCTGTCTGAAAAGGTAAGAATAACCCGGGACTTTCAGGCACCATAGTGATTAGCTCTTTGTCTGCTTCATGGAAAGGCCCGTCTGGCCAGAATTTCTTAATGAAAGGGGGAGAAGCTAGATAAGGCGCATGTCCGCCTTCATAATGAGCAAATACGAAAAAAGGTCTTTGGTAGTGGTGCTCAATCCAGGAGATAAGGTGGTGAGTAAGATGGGCAGGATCGGTTGAATGAAGGGAAGTCTCCCCGAGATTAATCGTGGTTAGCTTCTTACTCAACATAAATAAAGGTCTAGTTAATACAAATAGCCAAGGAACCCGACTTGACCGCTCCAAAAGGTGACCGAAGACAGTTTTATGTGTTTTGATGAATAATTCACTGGGGGCAAAAAAGCGGTTAAATCCTTTTTTATAACCATATGAAGGAGAGACGTAAGGATTAAAAGAAAAAGCAGCTGTTTGATAACCAAGAGCTTTAAAGATCTGAGGGAGAAGAACTAACTCAGAGGAAAGACAGGCCGTGATGTCATTGACTTGATGCGAAGTAGGCAAAATTGAAGAAAGAATGGAAGGAATTGATTCCAACGTATGCGAAGAAGGAGCAAAAGCTTTTTCAAAAAGAATCCCTTCTGAGGCCAATTTATCAAGATGAGGAGTAGTTTTTTTTGAATAACCATAACAGCTTAAATGGTCAGCTCTAACTGCATCCCAAATGACAAGGACCACATTTTGTCGGGAGATAATAGACTTCGGTGATGATAGAATATGGAGAGCTGGAGTTTTTCTTTTCCCTGGAAGAAAAAAGAAGATTAGCGCAAGGAAAAACAGAAAGCCATGAAGAGCAAAATAAGCTATCCATAGCTTGCTGAAAGTCAGAGGAGTGGAGGCTAATCTTTTTATGGTGATGATAAGTAGACTAAGACCAAGGGTAAAGATTAAGATGTTAACTAAAATTGATTTAGCATCAAATATACCCGCGAAAATATAAATATTCAGATAACCCTGAATCAAAAGCCAGGCAGCAAAGAAACTAAAGATTAAAAGGGAAGCCAGCAAATTATGCTTCCAAGAAAAAGTTTTGTTAGGTCGAAGCAAAGACCAGATAACTCCGACCAAGACACCAATAACCCCCCAAATTAGCCCATGCCAGAGAGAAATTTGAAGAAGATCATTATAAGTAAATATAGATTTACCTCGAATTGCCTCAATAGTTATGTTCCATTCCCCGAGAATAAAGCCACTCAAAAAACCAGTAAGAGGGGCAACCAGTAATGGATATAAACGCCGGCTTCTGCAGTAAGATGCCTGCATGTTTTTTAAAAATATCAAATTGTTTTCTTAGATACAACTGTTTTGGTGTTTTACTCAAGCAAGAATGGCTGATAGAGCAATTGGCAGCATTTCCAAAACCCGCGATAATTCCGATTGAGATAAAGGATTTTATGAAGGGATTCTCGAACATTAAGGTAGACAATGTGAATCTCTTATCTCCTTTATCAAAGCTCACCACTTATGTTCTTAGCTTTAAGCTCCAGTCTTACTTGACCCTCTTATTTTTTGGTCACGACCTGGCAAGTCATTTAAAAATCTTCTTTGATTATTTGATTCGAGTGCAATATTTTCAGATAACAGTTCTGGTTACTATTTTATTTCTTTTATTTTTGGAGATATCTTCAAATTCGATGTTAATGGAAAATTAGTCTTAATAAAAAAATTTCCGGAATTAAAAGGAAGAGAAAAGAATGAAACTTTAATTTACCCGGATAATTCATAAAAAAAGCTGTTTCCTTTCATAACGTATTGATATATAATATGTTAGAAAAAGCAGAGAGAGGGAACAACCAAAAAAGATTGGACCAATCACTCGCTAAGATTTTTGGCTGTTCTTGAATCAATCTTTTTTCGCTTTTTCAATTTATGAATAGATCAGG
>QMPV01000249.1 GCA_003648765.1 Candidatus Aminicenantota bacterium | reverse complement strand
CTATATCCGGGGATTAAAGCAGGCAGGACTGGAAGTAATGGTAGCTCTTTTACAGAATCGCTTTGATGTGGTGGAGCCGGCTCGCTGGCGTACTTTTATTCTGGAAATTCGGGAAGCATTGCCAGGGTTGTGT
This sequence comes from Candidatus Aminicenantota bacterium, assembly GCA_003648765.1. Taxonomy (GTDB): domain Bacteria; phylum Acidobacteriota; class Aminicenantia; order Aminicenantales; family Aminicenantaceae; genus JdFR-80. The sequence continues at coordinate 2,894 of QMPV01000249.1, read as the reverse complement.
CGCGAGGTGGAGATTGGACACGCCTGGAACAGAACAAAATGGGGAGTCTGGACTCACGTGGAATATTTAGAGCTGGCCCGGCCTGCTTTTGCCTGGCTTAAGGAAAGAGGTTTTCGTCCTGTGGGACCGGCGGTCATCGATTTTGAATTTCACCTCTATCCTCCTGTACTCCAGGAGATTGATTTCAATCCAGTGACTTCGCTTCTTTATGTAGATCGGGTGGGTGCTCCAGAAAATAGACAATTTGGTTGGAATACTTCAGCTAAGGTGGCTTTGCTCAAGGCAATGATTGATGCCGCCACGGGAAAAACTCGAGAACTCTGGATTACTGAAGTCAATTGGCCTTTAGCGGGCACCGGCCCTTATTCTCCAGCAGCCGGCAAACCGAATGTCAGTGAAGAAGACCAAGCTAGTTTTTTAGTGCGCTATTTTTTACTAGTGGGAAGCAGCGGGCTGGTGAGTCGAGTTTACTGGTGGCAATTGGTGGCCCCAGGCTACGGGCTGATTGATTCCCGAGGAGGTCACTGGCGGAAAAGGCCGGCTTTTTATGCCTTGCAAACTATGATTCGCTGCCTGGAAGGGAGTCTTTTTTTAGGCCGTGTTTTAAGAGGCGATAACTATTGTTTCCTCTTTGAAACTGAAAATGGTAAGTTGGCGGTTTGTTGGCGAAAGAAGGGGCAAAAGAAAATTCATTTTCCCTTTCATCTTCGTCAAGGTTTTACTTGTTGCGGAGATAAGTTGGTGGTTAACTCTTCGGAGATGATACTTGGAGAAAGTCCAGTATTTGTTTATTTTGAGGATTGAATTTGACCCTGGGAGTGATCAGATGGTTAAAAAGCATGTCTTTCAATCGCAGGAAGTCGCCGAGTATGAGAAGAAACGCTACCGCAATTGGGATCAACGTTTAGTTGACCGGCGGGAAAAAAAGATTTTGCAAACATACTTATCTAAAATTGAATCTCATTGTCCTCTTTTGTTAGATCTTCCATGTGGCTATGGCCGTTTTATTTCTTTAAGTCTGACTTGGGGATATAAAGTAGTGGCAGCCGATCTTTCTCCAGCTATGGTGGCCAGAGCTCTTCAGCGAGGTCGGGTTGAGGGAGTAACCGAAGGCGTGGTTCTGGATGCGTTGCTGGGTTTGCCCTTTAAAGATGAGAGTTTCGGCTTGATTCTAGCTATGCGTTTTTTCCATCATCTCCACCAGGAAGAAGAAAGAAAGATGGTTCTCCATGAGTTCTGGCGTGTAGCCCAGAAGGATATGCTTCTTTCTTTTTATCAAGAAAATATTTTCCATCGCGCTCAACGGCGGCTCCGGCGGTGGATAAAGAGAAGTCCTACCCAGATCAAGATGATTTCTTGGGGGAAATTCCACCGGGAAGTTTCTGAAATGGGGTGGGCTGTAGTGGAGAAGAAGGCCCTTTTTCCTGGGATCCACAGTCAGATAATTGTTTGGCTGAAAAAATCAAAACCGGAATCGTAAACCTAAGCGAACAGCTACTCCAGAGAGGGATAAGTAAGCAATTCTGGCTTCAGCCACTCCCGCCTCAGTAGGTTTTTTCTCTCGAATAAAAAGTAGAGGATGAGCCAATTGGGCAGTGACTTGGGCTTGATAGAGATAAAGGGTTCCTTTTTCTTGCGATTCGAATCCCGATGATTCCCGATAAATATTTTCGCCTTGAAAATTATCAAGTCGAGCGTATTGTCCTGCGATTTCAGAAAAGAATTCCAGATAAGGGGCTAGTTTAAATTGCCAACCGAGAGCAAATGTAAATCCCAGGTCATGCGTAGATGACTCTCCCGTCCAACTGGTCCAGGTTTCCCCTGTCGAGAGACGATAGTGGTAATTGACTTCAGCCCGGTAAAGGTCAAGACTGCCGCGAAAGTAGAGGTGAGAGGTTGGATAAAGAGAGAGAAAGAGATGGATGGGCAGCGCCCTAATTTCAGGCCGGATAAAGAGACTTTCCGGAGTTGTTCCTGAGGAATAAGTCAATTGACTTTGAGCGTTCTTCTTCCAATAATCGAAGCCCACGCCAATTCTTATTTGGGAGGTAAGAGCATAGGCTACCCGTAAACCGAAGAGATAAGTGAAGTGAAGTTGATTGACTGGCTCTGTGGGTTTAACACCCAAGTAATCTTGATAAAATTTGGCTAGACCAACGGTGCCGGAGTTAATGTCTCCTCCATTAAAGTAAAGAGCCCCACTCTGCAGGCCGATAAATAATCTTTGTAGCCGGGGAGAGGGTTGTGGAGGTGGAGGGGGTGGGGTTGATGGTGGTCTTTTTTTGATGACCACCGGAAGTGTTTTTGACGGTTTCTCTGGGGGTTGCTTTTTTTTGGGGGGAGGCTCTTTGGTTGAGGGAACTGGCGGTGGACTGGGGGGGGAGGATTTTTTCGCGGGTGAAGTTATTCTTTTTTTTGGTTCAAGCCTCACCACTAGACTTTCATGGACAAAACCTTGACTGGTTTCCCCGGTCTCGGTTTGAAATTCGATTTTATACCACTCCCCTTCTTTGGCTATTAGTTTAAAAATTGATCCTTGGGGAGCTTGATAAATGATAATACTAGTAATACTCGGCCTGAGACGAATATTGGCTTGTTCAGCTACTACCTTGACTCGTGGAGATGTATTTTGGGGGCTCGCTTGGAGTAGGCCTGAACCAAAAAGAAGCAAGCTTAAACTGATCCACAGCCAGGGCCGACATCTCATTTGTTTTGATTATAGATTAATCAAGAAGAAGTGGCAAATCCTGTTGAAGGGGCAGCAACTAGCTTTATTGACAGTTGAAATGAGAAGAGGGAATTTTAGGTTTTTTTTAAGACATAAATTTTTTTCTCTAGGATTAAGGATTAAAGATTGACTTGATTCTCTAAATTAATTATACCTGAAGCAGTCT
>QMPV01000248.1 GCA_003648765.1 Candidatus Aminicenantota bacterium | reverse complement strand
GGTTCATCGCAACAATGGATACCTGAGCTTAGAAAGAGAAACTTTATCCAGAGTGACTTAAGTTTAAAGCAAAGATATAGGTGATGTACCTCGTAATCTTGTCTTATGCGTTTGCCTTGGAGTAATGCTGTCATTAAAGCCAGATATGGAGTCAAACGAAGGATCTGTGGATATGGCGAGCTGAACTACTTCTTAATAAATATTTTAAACTATTAGGTATTCTTTTTTGCGATGAGCCAAAATTTTAGATAACTCTTGACAAAAAAAAAAAATAAAAAGCGTATATTATAATTGGGATTGGCGATTGGGAGAAGCTAAATAATGTTTCTGAAAGCAATAATTTTTTTCTTCAATAAGTATTAAATAATGGATTGTATAATAGCCTCTCCTTTAGGAGGATAGATGCTAATTTCTTAAATATTGCTGGGGGGAACATAAAAAAATAAAAATTAAAAGGGAGGTCTTTCATGAAAAAACAAATTTGTTCAAGTTTTCTCACCATTCTCATTATCATCGGAGTCGTGATGAGCATCTTGAATTTTACCACCAAGGCTTATGCAGATTCTGGTGTAATATATGGGACGACAACTCCAGGAGAAAGTCTCCTCCTTACATCCTGGTGGAAACTAAATGGACGATTCTTGGGAAATTGGGATGTATGGGAACCATCAAATTGTGCAATAGTCTTTGAAAACTAATACTAAATGTAATTAAATCTCATTAAAATTGAAAAAATGAGGAAAATCACTTTCATAAGTTCACTTTTAATTCTGGCCAATCTCTGCTTTGCCTGGCAGGTCAAGCTCATTAAAATCATTTCTCTCGAGAAGGATGCCCTTTTTGTCGGATTTTTTGTAGTGCTGGGAGATGGGAGTCTTCTTTTTACGGATACAAAAGACAAGCATAGCCAGTTCAAGATATTTAATGAAGAAGGACGACTTGTGAAAAGCTGGGGTAAAATGGGACCTGGTCCGGATGAATTCGGTGGTCTGAGTTTTCCCGATTACCAGAGACCATACCTGGCTGTGGCTGATGCCGGTAAACGTCAGATACACATATTTGAAAACCTAGGCAATTACAAGTTTAAAAAAATAGGCAGTTTCCTGGCCTGGGAGTTAAGTGCTGGCCTCAAGATTTATAAAAGAAATGTGCTGATGGGTGGATATATAGTTTCACCCCAGGAGAAAAAATATATCCTCTTCATGCGAGATTTCAGCGGCAAGGAGACCAAATATATTCTGCCCCTGGAATATCGTTTTGGGGCGAAATCAATGGGCGAGCACAAAAAGATCAGCGATAAAGTATCGGGAATATCGGTAATTTCCTTTTTTGATACCTGTGGGGACACGGTTTATCATGTCAGCGATGTAAGGCTCAAAATAGCCAAAATCGACATGAGAACCGGGGAGATAACAATTATAGGCAAAAAGCCGCGTAATTTCCGACCTGTGGCCATGAACAGGAAGACAAGCCGAGCCCTGCTAACTGGAAAAGTAAGGGTAGACGACATTGTGAGCCAGCACTCTTTTGTTAGTGGCCTCTTTGCCGATAAAGATTTTGTGGGCGTTCTTTATGTCAACAAGGAGAAAAAAATCAACCATGAACTTTATTTTGTGCCCTACCTCCAGCTCTACGATCATTCGGGAAAGCTTTTACACGAACAGCCACTAAATCCGTTTTACTCCGAGGAGAGAATCATTCCCCTATTTTATCAAAAGAGTAAACGGCATCTCTATCTATGTTCAATGGTCAGCGGCGAGGAGACTCTCAGCTATGTCATTTATAAATTCTCCATTGAGCCGTGAGAAAACTGCTTATTATCTTGATAGGGGTGATTATCCTCTACTTGAGTAGTATTATTTACCGGGAAAAAACCACTCCTGTAACAACCACTTTTCCCCTTAAACATCTAGGAGAAGAGCCGAAGAGTGAAGCAAAATTGAATTTGATCTTATTCTTTTCCATGAATAATTGCCCACCGTGCCTGAAAGTGATTGACTTTCTCAATCAACCTCCTGAGGGGGTGAGAGTAGTCGGAATAATTCCAGAAAAAGAAATACATTTATTAAGCGAAATCAGGCAAACTACTGGAGCCGCTTTTCCTATTTATGGTGTCAAGCAATGGAAAAGATACCGGCCCATTTATGCTCCAACTCTCTTTGGAGTTGGAGGTAATGGGATTATTTATTTTATGCTTCCCTGTGTGGGGCTAGAGGAAACGTATTTACCCGTCTATTTAGACGAGTTTATGAGGAAAGCTCGTTATTTGCTTCAGGCTCCAAAAAGATAATAAAATTCATCATTAATTTTTATTTTATTTTTCTAAAAAATAGATAATTTATAATTTTGTTCGCAATTTAATTTTGGGAAGGAGCCATCGTCAACTTTTTTCCTTGCCGAAAAATTCGAAACAATGAATCTATTCAGGATAGTCCCTAAAATATAAGGACGTTTCACCATTCCAGACCAAGAAGAAACCATGCCCAATAAGTAAGCCTTCTTTTTTTTCAAAGAACGCCTAACCTAACGGTTTCTGGTGATTTCAAAAAAGGCTCTTGAAAAGACATGGATAAGAAAAGCTTATATTATAATTGGGATTGAAAATTGGGAAAAGCTGATGAGTGCTTCTGGAAAAAATTTACTACCTGGTTAGAATATTATTTGGTGCTCTACTTATTCATATTTCAGACGAGTACTCAAGGCAAAAGTGGTCCAGGTATATAGAACAATTCAGAGAAGATGAGTTAAATAACATTATTATTGTTCTGGAAAAATTCTTAAAATTCTTCATGAAAATGGGCTTCATGTTAATGAGGAGAAACTTGAAGTCAGGTCTTCACCTTTCACCTTTGGGTGTAAGGAAAGGGAAGGGAAAAGATATCAAGTGAATAACCTTTCTAACCGAGAAGTTCCCCACAAAGGTGAAAGCCCCACTCCGTTGTTTCAGCGCTTGGCTTCCTTGGCGGCTTTAACTTTTTCCTTGAGGGTTTTCTCTTTCTTTTTTTCTTTCTTTTTGAATTCAGTGCCCACCATTTCCAGGATGGCCATTTCTGCTCCATCGCCCG
>QMPV01000247.1 GCA_003648765.1 Candidatus Aminicenantota bacterium | reverse complement strand
TTTACCCTTACCTTCCACAATAGTAGTGTTGTCTTTGTCAATAACTACCTTCTTGGCTTCACCCAGCCAATCAATAGTGACATTCTCCAGTTTCACTCCGATATCTTCGGTAATAACCTTCCCTCCGGTAAGAATAGCAATATCTTCCAACATAGCTTTCCGACGATCGCCAAAACCAGGTGCCTTCACCGCAGCGCAGGAAAAAGTGCCTTTTAACTTATTTACCACTAGGGTAGCCAAAGCTTCACCCTCTACATCCTCAGCAATAACCAACAACGGTCGTCCCATCTTGGCTACACTCTCGAGCAAAGGCAAAAATTCCCGTAAGTTACTGATTTTCTTCTCATGTAAGAGAATTAGAGGATTCTCTAGGACACATTCCATTCTCTCGGGATCAGTGATGAAATAGGGAGAAAGGTACCCGCGATCAAACTGCATGCCTTCGACAACTTCCATAGTGGTTTCCAATCCTTTGGCTTCTTCAACTGTGATCACTCCATCCTTGCCTACTTTGTCCATTGCTTCCGCAATGATCTTACCGATCGATTCATCATTATTTGCCGAAATCGCGCCGACATTGGCAATCATCTCTCCGGTAACTTCCTGACTCATTTTCTTGAGATGGTCCACCACCTTCTCGACAGCTTTATCGATGCCTTTCTTTATCAACATGGGATTGCGACCAGCGGTTACATGTTTCAGTCCTTCAGAAAAAATAATCTGTGCTAAAACAGTAGCTGTAGTGGTTCCATCACCGGCAACATCAGAGGTTTTAGAAGCAACTTCTTTAACTAACTGGGCCCCCATATTTTCTAAAGAATCTTTCAGCTCGACTTCTTTGGCCACAGTCACTCCATCTTTAGTGCTTACCGGAGATCCAAATTTCTTCTCAATGACAACGTTTTTGCCTCGAGGTCCCAAAGTTTCTTTAACGAGATTGCTTAATACATTGACCCCCTTTAAAAGGGATTGTCTCGCCTCTTCTCCAAGGATTATTTGTTTAGCCATTGGCTCCTCCTTTCAACCTTATTATTCTGAAATTTTGGCCAGGATTTCTTCTTCCCGGACAATAACGTACTCTTCATCATCAATGGTGACTTCTGTTCCACTATATTTACCAATAAGCACTCGGTCTCCTTTTTTGACTTTCAAGGGCACAACTTTGCCTTCCTCACTCACTCGACCCTCACCTACTTCAATAACTTCTGCTTCTTGGGGTTTCTCTTTGGCCGTATCCGGGATAATAATCCCACCTTTTTTTACCTCTTTTTCCTCGAGACGTTTAAGTAAGACCCGATCGTATAAAGGTATAACCTTCATCTGAACCTCCTTGAATTAATTGGAATTTAGCAATCCAATAGTGAGAGTGCTAATATAATTCAACACACAGAATTTGTCAAGAGTTTTGACCTAAAAAATTAGCAGTTTTTCTATGGAAGTGCTAATTTTTTTGCTTTTGATGCTTTCTCAGAAGATGGCGAAGAGTGTTGCGATGAATACCCAGAGCTTGGGCTATTTTAACTTTCTTTCCATTATATTTTTTCTCGGCCAATTCAAGAAATATTAGCTCAAATTCATTGATAGCTTCTTTTAAAGGAATCTCCCGATCAATCATTTCCTGGATAGTTATCTTAAGTTTTTGATGAATACTCAATGATTTAAATTCTTCGTGCATTTTTGCCTCTTATCTCTGATCTTGTTTGAAATACCAGCCGCTGATAAGTTTCATTAAACTTATCTTTTAACTTTTGAGGAATGAGGTGAACTACTGCCCGCGTGACTTTCAGGCATAAAGGAGCTATCCGAGAGTTTTCAATGACTGAAGTATTTACAGGAAAAAGGACTAAAGCCAATAAAAGAAGACCGCTTATTAATACTCCTTTTAAGAAACCTAAGCATCCTCCCAGAAGCCGATCGAAAAATTTAATTGAGCCTTTTAAGGCTTTGCCTATTAAATAAGCTAAAAAATATCCTACAAAAATCACCCCGATAAAGATAAATAAAAAACCAAGCAACTCAGTCAAAATCCTAGGCTGAACAAACTTTTGCAAAAAACCAGCTACCTCTGGATAGAAAACTAGGGCCAGAATAAAACCGGCAATAATGGCCACCAACCCCAAGATTTGCCGGAAAAAACCCTTAACTAGGCCCAAAATCACCAAGACACCAATAATAATCAATAGCAAAATATCCAGCCAATTAAAGGACATTTAAGGTCTCCTTTGTTTCAATTTTATTACTGCTTCATAACCATTGCCTTTAATCTGACCTAACTTAACATGAGGTTTGTAATAACCATGAAAATCTGAACCGGTAGTAGGAACCAAATCAAATTCCTGAGCTAATTGCTGATAATAGATTGTCTCTTCCGGAGAATGATAAGTAGTATAGACCTCCAATCCGACCAAGCCTTTGTCCTTAAATACAGCCAGATCTTCACGAGTGGTTTGCTGAAAATAAGCTCCTGGGTGAGCCAGCACGGGTACACCTCCTGTCTGGGGAGCCACTTCCAGAACTTTGAGTAAGTCAATATTTTGACGGGGTACATAAGCGGGTTGTCCTTCCATAAAATAATCCCGATAAAATAAATAAGGGGCTTGAGCACGATTTTCGGGCCGATAATATTTCTGAAGACGTGGATCCGACCGAGGCTTACTCTTTCGAAGAAGAATTTGAGCAATAGTCACCCCTAAAGGAGGAAAAGGAGATGTAGCCTGCTCCACTTCTTCCCAAGAAATTTCGAAGCCCAATTTTTGAAGGCGCTTGACTCTCTCCCGGGCTTCCCCCCGTCGCCTTAAATCTACCTCAGCAATTAACTTTCTGATGGTTGCTGAAGCCCAATCGACAAAAGGCAACAAAAGATGGAATTCTCGGCTTTCATAAATAGTGGTTAATTCAACACTAGGGATAACTTCCAGCCCAACTTTCTCACCTGCTTCCAAGGCTTCTGGATAGGCCGCTACTGTATCATGATCAGCAATGGCTATAGCTCTTAAACCGACTTGTTGAGCCATCCTGACCAATTCGGTGGGAGAAAATTCGCCATCACTACTTTTATTAGAATGGATA
>QMPV01000246.1 GCA_003648765.1 Candidatus Aminicenantota bacterium | reverse complement strand
GGAATGGCCAAGGGGAATGGTATTTAGGTATTTAGGGAGAAGGCAGGATTTGGGGGGAGAAAAGAGAAGAAAAATAAGCAATAAGAGAGAGGCAGGAGAGAAGAATTTTGTTTTTCCCCAGGAATTTGATGAGACTTTTTCTTTTCGGATTAGGAAGGGTTTAAGGGAAGGCAGTAAAATAAAAAGGCTTCTTCTTTACGGTCTTTCTCTTTATGCCAGCTTAATAAGCTGGCTGATTAGACTAAAACCAATTTACGAGAAGAAAGAACTAGCTGGCGATGATATAAGAAATAAACGCTTACTTATACTCGTTAAATTAACTCAAAGGGGTAGGTAGTTGTTGACAGCCAGCTAACTGGGATTAGCTGGCCAGCCTGTTGTCAGACTGGGGGGCAAGCCTCAGCAACATCAGTAAAGTCTATTTTACCCCTAGAAAAATAATCTTAAAGCCGATTTTCACTTCCTAAAATATCGTTTAAGGCGCAATAAATAGGATTTTAGGTTTTATTGTCTTTGTATTAAAAATTGCCTAAGCTTCAACATTTGGGGGAAATGTTATATATTTTTTTTATATTCATTAATAATGGGATAGTCATCATGGAAGCGTGAAGAAGAGAGGAGGAAGTTAATTCTCGAATAAATTGAGGTTTAATTCTTAGAGGCGATTATTACTCCCCAAAAGTCGCATTTAAAAGGTTATTTTGGGAGTATAAACACTTAACGGATTAATAACAAATAAATTGCTGAGGCCTGACCCCGACCATAGAATCAATCGTAATAGAACGAATCGTTAAATGGCAATAAAAAGGGGGGAGAAATGTATTGTAATTTAAAAGAAGAATTAAAAAAAACATTGCCATTAACCTTATTTTTATTGGTGTCTTTTGTCTCGTCGTTTTCTCGATGTGGTGATTTTCAAAGAAGTCAAAAGAATCAGCCAAGGCAAGCTATTTTAATTTTACTTGATGCAGCCAGACCAGATCATTTTTCCTGTTATGGATACCCTAAACCCACAACTCCTGAGATAGACTTGTTAGCGAAAAACGGAGTGCGTTTTCTAAATTGTTATACTCAAGGAATAAACACAAGGACAGCTCTTCCTTGTCTTATTTTTTCAAGATATTTTATTCAGCCGATTTTTCCTAATCATCACTCTATTCCTTTTGAAAATCCAGTTAACCTTTTCCGTAGGCTAGATCGAGAAGCAATTTCTATTCCAAAAACATTAGAAAGGGAAGGTTTTATCACAGCGGCTATAGTCGCTCATGAATGGCTAACTGAAGGAACTAAGTTTGCTAAAGAATTTAAAGAACTATACAATCTTCATACGATTGTCAAATACGATAAAAAATATGCCTATCCCCGGGCAGATAAAGTAATTGATTTTACAATTAAGTGGCTGGAATTAAACAGAGAAAAGGACTTTTTTCTTTATATCCATATTATGGATACGCATTTCCCCCACTTTTTTGAGGAAGATGCCAAAAGTTTCTTCGGAGAAGGCCACTATAATGAAAAACTTTTTGCTCCTTCGGGTTTGCCAATAAATCCTAATGTAAATTTTTCTGCTGATGATCTGAGATATCTAAATTCACTTTATGATGGGAGCTTACGATATACATCTAGGCAAATCGGAAGACTTGTAAATTTTCTTAAAAATGCCCGAATTTTAAACCAAGTTTTAATTGTTATAACAGCAGATCATGGGGAATTTCTCCTTGACAGAAAGGGAATGATATCTCACGTTGGAAAGTGGTATGATCCAGTAGCTAAGATACCACTTATAATCCATTTTCCTCAGAAAATAGAACCCCAGGAAATTTCCAGTATAAGTGAATTAATAGATATAGGGCCCACTATTCTTGGACTTCTTGGAGTAAAGATTCCTGAAGGTAAATCTATGGATGGAGAGAATTTGTTGGATGGGTTGGTCGTAAGGGAGAAGGTAAGAGAAATGCATGGAAAAAAGAAGAATATACAGAAGGGTCGAGAGGCTTTTATAGGCATGGGTGTTACTGGAGTCCGGGATGTGAGATTTAAATGTTTGTTTAATTGGCCCGCGGCTCGGTTACTGAGAGATTCGGCTCCTTCCATGGGAGGAGAAGCGAGAGCAGCAGGATTGAAGGCGGAGATTTATGACCTTGTGGAGGATCCGAAAGAAATGAATCCTTTAATGCTGGGTGCTGAGGGTGTGGGGAGTGAAGGAAGAATTATTTTAAATCGTTTGTATAAACTTTATCAACAGAGAATGAGACCTTTATATAAGCGATATGAATCAGCCAAGACGGACAAGCAACCCGAACTTGCTTTTGCCATATCGTCTGCCAGTTTTAGTACCGATTTAAAAATACCTTATTTTAAGGGACCAGATATTTTGGCCACAGTTAAAGAAGCACCAAAAAAGAATGGCTGGGTAAGGCGAAGTTCCTGGGATAATTCCTGGTTGTTCGCTGCGGCCGGGGAGGGAACGGTTCCCATCAAAATAAGTTTTCCTGTTCCTGATGGGCTATACTTTTTAAGCTTAGACATTAATGGTTGTTGTGAAATGGAGGTTGGTGGGACAAAGAAAATTGTCTGCTCTCCAGAGTTTGTTCAGGATTTACGTTGGAAGACAAATAGAGTGGATTTTGGGCCGGTAAAAGTAAAAGGAAAAGTTTTTCGAGCCTGGATCAGACCGATTTTTAGTGGGTTTGATAGAAGGAGAGTTAAGGCGGATGAAAAAGGTGGCAGAGATATGATGAGGGATGAAGGAAAAGGGGGTGGAGGAAAATGGGGTGGAGGAAGTAATTATATTAAAGTTGGTAAAAGCCAAAGGGTAAGGGAAAGGAATTATGAGCGAGATTGGTTTGCCATTCGTCTTTTAGGATTTGAGCCAATAATCAACGGCCAAATCCGAAGCATGAGAGATAGAAAGATAGACAAGGAGAAACTAAAAAGACTAAGATCTCTTGGTTATATAAAATAGAAGGGCCTAAAAATCGCGTTATAAGGTGATTTTCAAGGGTTTTTCAGCACTTAACTTGTTGATTATATAGAAAATGCCAAAGTCCGACCCCAAAAAAAGGGCAAAAAAG
>QMPV01000245.1 GCA_003648765.1 Candidatus Aminicenantota bacterium | reverse complement strand
TCAATTCCCAATGAATGAAGAAGAGTAAAGGTAATCACAATGGCAATGGCGATTGATTTTTTTACCATCCATACAGATAAACTACTGTGGCCCGTATCTACAATCTGGGGAAAAGATCGCGCCAGATATTCACTAACCCCGATGGCTGAGGCCGCAATCGGGGCAGAAAATCCTACCAGAAAAGATACCCACCCACTTAAAAAACCAAAAATAGGATGAAATAGTCTAGAAAGAAACACATATTCACCGCCAGCTCGGGGCATTGCCGAAGCTAAAACTCCATAACATAAAGCGCCGCAGAGAGCGATTAAGCCTCCAGCAACCCACAAAACCATGAGTAAAATAGGATGGCCAATCTCTTTGATCAGGAGGCCTGAAGTTGTAAAAATACCAGCTCCAATCATGTTGGCGATAACGATGTTAGTGGTTGAAAAAAGGCTAAGCTTGCGCACTAAATCTGGCTCAACTTGGCCTTGGTGATTTTTACTTTCTTGATCAAGTAAAGAGTTATAAGTTTTTAACATATTTTATTTATTTCAATCTTATTTTATTATCTATTCTTGAGAATCAGCATATTTTGCTTATTAGGATAAATTTTTTTTATCTTTTTTTCTATTAATATTTAAAGCCTGAACTTCATGTTCTGAAAATAGACAAGAAATGGTCAACTAAAGATAAGGCTCTCTCCCTAATTAGCGGCAAACATAATTAAGCAAACAGCGAAGGGTGTCCAGATCAACATGGAAAGAATGGCTAGCAAAAACAGGTAAATACGTATTTCATCCCCGTTTTTTTCGGTTTTTTTAGTTTTCCCCGATTTTTCCGAATTATCACTTATTTTTTTTGGTGATGGCTTCAAGGGCCTCTAAAGCAGCTCTTCTAATCACGTCGCGATAAGAAGGCATCTTGGCGGCTTCTTTTAGAAATTCAACCTGGCCAGAACCCGCAATTTTTCCTAAAGCTCGTAATGCTTCTGCCTGAGCTAGATAACTGGTTTCTTTCTGGAACCGCTCTTTCACAAAAGAAACCAATTCTGGCTGCCTGAATTCACTTAAAGATTTAAAAGCCGCAGCCCTTACTTGAGAATGAACATCCAGGCATTTTTCTTTAAGAAAAGGAATAAAACGACTTTTTTTCCACGAACCGATAACTTCTACAGCTGCTTTTCTTACTGCCCAGAATGAATCATTCCTGGCAATCCTGAGAACTGCCTTTTCTACCTCGGGTTCCTCTTTAAATTGTTCCAACTGTTTAACTGCCCACATCCGACCGATAACATCATCAAATTGAGCCTGGTAGAGAAGCTCCTTTCGGGACTTGGGAAATTCCCATTCTTTAAGTAGATAATTGCCCCGATCAAAACGGACCATCAGAGGTTGATTCTTGAGGGGGATTTCGTAAATTTCTTTAGCCTCATTTATCCATAATTTAAAGATATATTCAATTTGCCCGTGAACTTTCTCAACCTTTACCAGTTCGATTCTATGAGCTTCCCTTGTCTGGTCGTATAAATTAATTTCTGACTGATTTTTGGCTCCGTCCTTTTTAACTCTTATCCCTACAAGGACTGGCATTTTAAAAATTGGAATACCCAGTGAAGTATCTTGTATTTGTTCAATCACCAAATTAAGAATCCCTTGCTTCTCCTCCCACCTGTAATTCACCTTAAATACTGGATGTCCAGGTTTAAAAAGCCACTCCCTGAAAAACCAATCAAGGTTTCGACCGGTAACATCTTTCACTGTTTTGATGAAATCATGTGTCTCTACCGGCTGGAAGGAGTAGCGATGGAGAAATTCCTTCAGAACCCGGAAGAAAGAGTTATCGCCCAGCACAAAACGTAACATATGAAGCACACAGGCCCCTTTAGGGTAAGAATGGGCGTCGAATAAATCCTGAGGCCGCTCATAATGGTTGGTAACAATAGGCCGGATGTATTCCGTGTGAGCCTCACGCAAATAGGCATTTTTTTTATTTAAAAGGTTAATGGCGCCCTCTTCCGGTCCGCGGTCGTACTCGTAATAAAGGTAATCAGAATAAGTTCCAAAGCTCTCATTCAGCCAGGCATGAGCCCAACTCCGAAGGGTAATTAAATCTCCCCACCACTGGTGGGCTAATTCATGGGAAACAATTCCAATGCTCGGCCAGTCCTGGTCGGCTTTTTCATCATGAATGATGCGGTACGTCATGGCTGTAGCTGAGGTGCTTTCGGCACCACCTCCAAAAGGAACTGATATTTGATCGTATTTGTCCCAGGGGTAAGGAGTGTGGAATGTTTTGATAAAAAACTCCATCATCTTAGGGGTTTTTTGGTATGAACGCCAGGCGTCTTTTACGTGTTGAGGAAATACCCAGTAATTGATGGGAATATTTTGATAGCTATCTCTAAGCACTTCATAAGGCCCGGCTGCTAGGAAGATGAGGTAAGTTGAGTGGGGTTTGTCTTGAAGCCAATGATAAGTTACTGTCCCCTTTTCTTTATGGTGAACAACTCGGACTAATCGACCATTGGAAGCAACTTTATTGGGCTCCTTAACGGTGGCTATAACTTCATTGGTTACTTTATCGTTAGGATAATCATAACAGGGAAACCAGTGATGGACTCCGTCAGGCCAAGAATCAGAAGCAACTAAAGCGGGGTGCTCATCGGTAGCCTCATAAAATCGAAGACCTTTTTTAGGTTCGGAACTTAGATGGCACTCATCTAAACTGCGGTAGAAAACAGTAATTGAGATAACTTCTCCAAATTTATAAGGACGCAAGAGATTAACTATTAATTTTCTGTTTTCCTGGGTAAATGAAAGAGATTCACCCCATTCATTTAAGATTTTCGTTACTTTGAAATCTTCAGCATCAAGGACGATTGTTTGTAAACTTTCTCGGAGAGATGACAAAGTAATGGTTGTTTGGCCTTCAAAGTATTTCTCTTCGATATCCAGATAAAGCTGGATTAAGTAGTGAAGAGCATCAAATGTTCGGCTTCGTTCGCTCTGGACAGGCTTTTGAGAATAGTCTACCTTCTGGCTATAAAGATGAGAGGCAAAGCTTAAGAGCCCTGCCAGACTAAAAACAACTACCCATGGGAAAATCAAATAT
>QMPV01000244.1 GCA_003648765.1 Candidatus Aminicenantota bacterium | reverse complement strand
GGATTAGTCTACGTCGGTGATGTTGTTTTCGTTAGAGGAGCCCGACCAGATGTGCAGTCCCAATATTATGATTATCCTTTAGCTGAGAGGGCCGGTTGGGGCTATATGATGTTAACCAATATGTTACCGGGTGGAGGAAATGATAATTTTACTATTTATGCTATTGCTGAAGATGTTTCTGGTAATCAAACTGTGTTAGGAGAAAAAAATATTACTTGTGACAACAATAATCGGACCAAACCTTTTGGTACTATAGATACACCTGCTCAAGGTGAAAGAATTAGTGGCTCCAATTATATAAATTTTGGCTGGGCCTTAACCCAACCGCCTAAAGAAATTCCTCGGGATGGTTCAACTATTTGGGTTTGGTTAGATGGTCAACCTTTGGGACATCCTGATTATAACCATTACCGCTCCGATATAGCCACTCTTTTTCCCAATTGTCTTAATAGCGATGGAGCAGTTGGTTTTTATTTTATTGATACTACTAGCTTCGAGAACGGGCTACATAATTTATCCTGGAGTGTAGAAGATAACTGGGGAGAAAGTGACGGTATTGGCTCCAGGTGGATTGAAATTTTTAATAGCGGAGGAAGTGGCAGCTCAATCCAGCAGAGTGTGAGTAATAAATTTCGAGTCTTGATTCCCCCTGTAGTACATCAAGAGGCTTTATTAAGAGCTACTCGTGACCACCTAAAAATCAGTTTAATTGGTTGGTCTCGGGGGCTAAAGCCAATTAGCTTGGTAAATTCTTCTCAATTAATGAAATTTAAGGTGTTATCCCAAGAAAAAAATGGGCGAATACCCAGGTCTTTAGAAAAGAAATATATAGCCTTTAGTCAACATCAACTAGGAAATATTATCTTAAATAAGTTAGCAGATTGGAATTGTCGGAATCGCAAGAGTTCTGATTTGCTCAAGAAAAAAGTAGCCTGGATTGATGAAGAAGGAATAGCCTGGATAAGAATTAAAGCCGGGGAGCGAATTGAACTTCATTTTCGAGTTGAAGAGGGATACACAATTATTGGTTGGGGACGAAGTACAAATGATGCTTTACCTCCAGGGTCTTGTCTAGATGCGAAGAAGAAGATTTTTTATTGGTGGCCAGGGCCAGGAGTAAAAGGACATTTTATTTTACATTTTGCTACAACTGACGGACAGAGACTTAGTCGACCTTTAAGTGTCAGGATAGGGGTGGATTAAGTAAAAAAGATTGAACTGAACAAAGAAAACGGCAGTTTTTCTAAAATTTTAACCAGAAGGAATCTTTTAATTAGCAGTGATAATTGCCCATGTGGTTGAAACGTGCTGGTGGAAATGGGGAATATAAGGCTGGGTATCAGCAATTGCTTTATTATTAAGAAGTTAACCTTATTTTGTGCCCAAAAATATCTTTAGAGCCAATTTTTGTCTCCTTTTGTGTTTAAGGAAGATCAGGAGTGTTGAAGGCCAATTTTAGGTCTGAAACAGATAAATGGAAAGTTGGAGAGACAACCTTAGTTACTCTAGCTATTAAATCAATTTATTAGAGACAAAAGTGTTTCTTCCCATTTATCTATAATTGTCTTGGGAGTAAATTCTTTTATTGCCTTTTCGTAGCCTTTCTGGCCATAAATTGTTCTTAAATTTTTATCTTCTAGTAGTTCTAAAATGGCTCCGGCTACTTCCATTTCATAGTGGGGATTAATCAGCAATCCTGTGTGAAAATCATCAATAATAGATTTGGCTATACTAAAAATACTGGCAATTACAGGTAGGCGATGAAGCATAGCTTCAGCGAAAACTATACCAAAAGATTCATATTCAGAAAGTGAAATGAAAATATCAGCTAAAGAGAATATTTCGTGTTTCTGCTTGTTAGGGAAATCGTCGATGAATTTTATTTTTGATCCAAATTTCGACCCGCTCGAAGCTATTATTCTCTCAGCAAGTTGTTTTAAATAAGGTGTAAATGAGGTTGTTCCACCAGCAATAACGAGAATTGTCTCTGGTTCAATTTTCCACACATGAGGCATTGCTTTAAGGATTATGTCTATATTTTTGTGACGCCCATGTTGCCCCACAAAGAGAACCACATTTTTCCCTTTAAGGTCGAATTTCCGACGAAGGGCAGTTTTAGAGAAGCTTTCCTGAGTTTGGCTTAAATCTTCTTGGGTAAAAGGCAGAGGAGGGAAAACTTGGACTTTGTGTGAACAAATGTTTCCGTTGGCGATTAAAAATTCTTTCTCCGTTTGGGTATGGACAGCTACTAAATTGGCCTCTTTCATTATTCTAAAAAAGATAGGATTGTCGAAAGAACAGGGATCTTTTATATGATAAGCTGGATTAATAATAAGTGGAATATTGGCTTTTTGAGCTGCCTTCCAGGCATAATAGACAGTCATCATTGGTAAGGGAGCACCAATTATAACTTCAGGCTGATGATTAATAATCGAATCAACAAAAGAACGATTCCGTGGACCATAGGAGATTAATCGGATCCAGTGATTGAGGGGATATTTTATTCGGCAAGCTAATGCTCGCAAAAGATTAAGAGTTCTTCGTCCAAAAGTTTGCCACCCCAGCCGGGTGATTTCTACACCTTGGTAGTTTTCTTTCAAGGGGGAAACTTGTCTTCTATCTCCTAAAAAGAAAGCCTCAGTGGAAAGAGCTGAAGTGGTGAGTACCTTAACTTGGTGGCCTCGTTGAACTAGGTGGCAGCCGAGGCGAGTTAAATGAGTTTCTACGCCCCCTCGAGCGGGATAAAAAAGATGGGAGACAATGAGAACTTTCATGAGCTAATGAGAATTCAATATATTTTTAACATAGAGTGATGTCAATTAAATTTAAAAAAACCGGTCTAGGCCTCATCACACTTCTCATCACTCCACTTCCTATATTTATCATTCTCTTATTTTATACGACTTAATTTTTAACAGATGAGGTCTTTACCTTTAATTCTGACTAGACCTTTAACTTTGACCAGGAATGATGGCCATGATTTACTTAATTCATAATTCATTAAATGTGAAATGAGAATGGAGACTTGATTCTCCTTCTATTTTTTTTGAGAGCAATGGAATTAAAGTTATTATTGTTTTAGACAGGAAATTTTTAT
>QMPV01000243.1 GCA_003648765.1 Candidatus Aminicenantota bacterium | reverse complement strand
GTAAATATGTATTATGTCCCCAGTTTTTATTCCCCAGTTTTTATTGCTTCGCGAGAAAAACTCGGGGGATTTTTCAAATTCCTCCCCACGCTCCTCTCCAATCGTCAAAAATCGACCTTATTTCAACTGAAAATAGAGACCTAGTCAAAAAATTTTTTGGCAACCATTTTTAACCAGTTTCCGTCATTACTAACGAATCTTGGCTTACCAACCAAAGGTAAACCACCATAATCATAAAGGTAAAAAATGACTAAGTTTGAAAATCTAGCTAATAATAACCATATCCAGACCACCAATAAAGTCATGAAAACCACACCATTAATCCCTCTGAGGGTCAGGACTTTCAAGCAAGGAGTCGACTTTGCATTGGTCACAGAAAAAATTCTTTCTCTATCTGGCAGTAATATCAATTTCTTTTTTCTCTTTTATAATTATAATTGCTCCCTCGGAACTTAAGGCTGCTCTATTCTCTCCCTCAACCCAAAAAAAGCAAAAAACAATAAAAGCTTATCGCCTAAAATCTCCCATAATTATTGACGGCAAACTAACTGAAGAAGCCTGGCGGCAAAGTGGACTCGACGATTTTACTCAATCTGATCCTATCGACGGGGGAAAACCCTCTGAAAAGACTGAAGTTTGGATTGCCTATGATGAAAACGCCCTTTATGTCGCTGCCCGTCTTTATGATTCCTCCCCTCAGGAAATAACCTTGCGCCTGGGACGAAGAGATGATTTCGTTGAATCAGATTGGTTCATCTTTGCCGTAGATCCTTATTTTGACCGACGCTCCGGCTACATGTTTGCCGTCAATCCCGCTGGCTCAATCTGTGATTGGACTTTGTATAACGATATAAATCGGGATTCTACATGGGATGGAATTTGGGAATGGGCCACCCAAATAGATGATCAAGGGTGGAGCGTAGAGATAAGAATTCCCTTCGACCAACTCCGTTTTCCGCCTCAGGAAAACTATGTCTGGGGCGTCAATTTCGAACGCAGAATCCAACGCAAACATGAGAGGAATACCTTTGTCTGGGTTCCTAAGGACGATATTGGTTATGTCTCCCGTTTTGCCCGGCTGGAAGGAATCTCGGGAATAAAAACCGGCTACCACCTCGAAATTTGGCCCTATACTGTTGGCCAGGCCTATTTCTCTCCCGAAGAACCAGGCAACCCGTTTCAAACGGGCCAACAATATTTGGGAAATATCGGTCTGGATCTCAAGTTTGGTTTAAAAAGCAACTTAACTTTAGATGCCACCTTCAACCCCGATTTTGGCCAAGTCGAAGTTGACCCGGCCGTAATTAATCTTACCGCTTTTGAGACATATTATCGGGAAAAAAGACCATTTTTCATCGAAGGTAACAATATTTTCAGTGAATTCGGTCGAGGTGGAGTTGCCTATAACCTCAACATCAATTGGCCCAGCCCAACATTTTTCTATAGCCGAAGAATCGGCCGCTCTCCCCAAGGATATGTAACTCAGCAAGGATATGTCAAAAGCCCGGACAGAACTACTATCCTCGGTGCTTTCAAGCTTTCAGGGAAAATGTCAGGAAATTGGAATATGAGCTTAATTAGCGCCCTAACCGCCCGTGAATACGCTCAAATTGACCAATCGGGCCAACGGATTCAGCAAGAAGTTGAACCATTAACTTACTATGGAGTATTTCGTTCTTTAAAAGAATTTAGCCAAGGCCATCGCGGGATCGGGATTCTAGCTACCGCCGTAGTCCGCAATCTGCGCTCGGAACCATTGACCACTTTCCTTGCCGATAAAGCTTTTGCACTGGCAATGGACGGCTGGACTTTTCTTGACCAGGACCGCAATTGGGTGCTGAGCGGATGGTTAGGAGGCACCTATCTTCACGGCTCGCAAGAAGCCATTTTCCAGATCCAACAATCCTCGCTTCACTATTTTCAACGTCCTGATGCCTCTCATCTTCAACTAAAAGAAGACGTCACTTCGTTGCTGGGCTGGGGTGGGCGTTTCCAACTCAACAAACAAAAAGGGCGAACTTTGGTTAATTTTGCCTTGGGAGCCTTATCACCTGGATTTGATCCCAATGATGCTGGATTTCAGTTCGGTGGTTCAGACTTGATAAATTGGAGTTTTGTTCTCGGCTATTTATGGCCCCACCCCACTAAAATCACCCGAGAAGCAGTAGTAGCCGCCGGCCCTTTCCAGTCCTACGATTTTGGCAGAAATAAAATTTGGGAGGGCTTTTTAGTTCTAGCCCAAGGGCAATTTCTTAATTACTGGAGCTTCAGTTCCCTTATTGCTTACAACCCAGACACAATCAGTAAAACCTTAACTAGAGGTGGCCCGTTGGTCAAAGTTCCTTACGGTTATGAAATTGATTTAAGCTTTTCCTCCGATACACGGAAGCCATTGATTTTCTCCGTCTCATCAGGTTTATACCGACGGCCGACTATCGGGTCATATAACTTCTCTGAAAGCCTTGGTCTTAGATGGAAACCAAGAAGCAATTTCAGCCTTTCTATCTCTCCTGAATATTCAGAACAAGCTACCGAATATCAATGGATAAAAAAAATTGAGGACTTTTTGAAGACGGAGACTTTCGGAGCCAGATATGTTTTTGGTCGCCTTCACCAACAAGTTTTATCCACAGAAATCCGGCTTAATTGGATTTTCACCCCCAAATTAAGCCTTCAAGCCTATCTCCAGCCTTTTATCGCTGTGGGCCACTACAGTCGATTTAAAGAGCTTGCCCGGCCAAAAAGCACTGATTTCACCCTTTATGGTGAGAACGGGTCAGTAGTGGCTTTCTCTGATGGAGAGTACAAAATTGATCCTGATGGATCAGGGCCCGCTCCACTTTTTACCTTTCCTAATCCTGATTTTAATTACAAATCCATACGGGGAACAATAGTCCTTCGGTGGGAATATCACCCCGGCTCTTTTCTCTACTTAGTTTGGACTCAAAACAGGCATGATTACGCCTATCCAGGAGAATTACAACTAGGACGAGATTTAAGCAGGCTTTTCAGTGCCCCCGGAGAGAATATCTTCCTGCTAAAATTAACTTATCGATGGAACAGGTGATTCTTTTCATTAACACATAAAACTTATATCCTT
>QMPV01000242.1 GCA_003648765.1 Candidatus Aminicenantota bacterium | reverse complement strand
ATGTTGGCCATGGAATAGAAGGTGGCCGGGTCATTCATCGGCACCCCGTCTAAAGCATAGAGAGCACTGCGGACCGTTCCACCTAGAATGGAGCTGGTTCGGCGATATTCCGCTCCGTCGGCAATAGCCCCGGGGATTGAGTTTTGGATATCATAGAGGTCACGGTTCATAGGAATACTGGAAATAAATTCGGCACTGTAGTTAATGCTGGCTTTAGATGACTTAACGTCAACTACAGGAGATTCGGCCACAACTTCAACTTCCTCTTCAATAGCCGACATAGCCATTTCGATTTTGACTTCGGTGGTTTGTCCGACGCGGACGATAAGTCCCTTCCGGACGATGGTCTTAAAACCGGGCATCTCCACTCTTACCTGATATTCACCGGGTGAAAGTGCTGGAAAACGGAAACGACCTGCTTCAGAGGTGATATAAGTTCTTTGGCCCATAAGCCCGGTTCCGGTTAAAGTAACTGTAGCTCCGGGCAAGGGATTACCTTCCTCATCAACGACCAAGCCATAGATTGTTCCTGTCTGTCGGCCTTGAGCGTAGCTAATGGCAGCTAAGCTAAAAATAAAGGCCAAGATGAGGATGGTTTGTAAAGGTTTCTTCATTACTTCCTCCTTTGATTAAGTAAATTTTTTTTAAAATTTTGACCACGATTAAATCTGTTAATAGATTGAAGAATAACTTTATTCTCACCTCCTTTCTTAAAGTTGATTTTATTGTGGTAAGAAGAAATATTGTTTACTTGGTCAAAAAGTAGTTGGGATGAGGTTGATTTCCTGCCTCCCCACCCAGGCCTGTATATGATATACATTTTGTATTTTTAAATAGCAAATTATATGCCAAATTGCAATAAAAATTTGCATTATTTTTAAGGGAAAAAGACAATTTTGAGCTGTGAGAAAGAAGGATAATATCCATCTATTTGGATTTTATCCAAAATTTTGGATATAGGGACCTTTTTCTTGGCTAATAAAGAGGGGTGATTATTTAGGCCGATGAAAATGAGCGCTGGCCCAAAGAGCAGCTCCAATAAATCCTGCTTGATTTCCTAGAAGAGCTGATTCCAAGCGACATTGGCTGTAAGGAAGTAAATATGACCGTTTTTTTAATTCCTGGAGGGTCGGTTGTAAAAGGAGATCGCCGGCTTTCATGACTCCCCCGCCTAGGATTATTTTTTCTGGGTCAAGGAGATTAATGGCTGAAGCCAGACCTATCCCCAGATAATAGCCAGCTTGGTGGAAGGCTTTCTTGGCCGCCTTGTCTCCAGATTTGGCCCGGCGATAAACCTCTTCCGAAGTCAAAGATTCAGTGGAACCACTGAAGAGCTGGTAGGTACGGACGATTTTTTCGCTAGAAACTTCTGTTTCCAGACAACCCCGACTACCACATTTACAGGGGTCGCCTTCAGGATTAACAATGACATGGCCTAGTTCGCCAGCAAAACCATTAACTCCTTCCCAGAGGCGCCCTTCAAGGATTATTCCCGAACCCACTCCCGTGCCAATGGTTAAGAGAATCATACTTTTTAACCCCTGGCCGGCACCTACACAGAATTCGCCAAAAGCGGCCATATTGGCATCGTTGTGAATGGTAAAGGGGACTTCCACTAGCTGGGAGAAAAGAGGTTCGAGAGGTACGCCATTGAGCTCAGGATAATTGGGGGAGCGATGGATCATTTTTGACCGGCGGTTGAAAATTCCAGGCAGTCCAAAGCCTATGCTCAAAATAGGTTGGGTAGCTTTCTCTTTTAAGATCTTCCAGATATGTTTGATTTCCTCCAGAAGTTGGTGAAGGTCAGGAGGAGTTGGCGAAGAATGGGCGAAGAGAACCTCTCCTCGGTCATTCACTAGACCGAATTTTAAGTTCGTTCCTCCCATATCGATACCAGCATATATCTTCATCTCAAATTTTCTCTCCTATAACTGCGTAGTTGAGAGGGGAATAAAGAAGTTTATTTAATTTGTCCACATTTCGGTTAAATATTTCACTAATTTCAGAGCGGGCCGCAAGTGACTCCAGCTGTTCTGTTTGAGGCGGTTCTCCATAAATAAGCCGAGTCTGAGCAAAGCCGTGGGTTTCAAAAAGAAATTGGAGGGCTAAAGGGTGGATCGGTTGAGTATGAGAAAGATCCAGAAAATAGACCTGAACTAGCGCGAAGACAGAAGTAGGGTTAACCGTTTCCAGAATCAAGCGGCCTCCCGGAGCTAATTTAAAATAGGCCAGTTGAATTAATTGTTCTAAATAGGAAGGAGGCAGATGTTCAATAACCTGGGAGGAAAAAATACCGCCGAGTGACTCATCTGGTTGAGCCATTAACCAAGTCAAGAGGTCCTCCTGGTGGCAAATTAAACCTTTCTCCCGACAATATTCCACCATTTCCTGATTAGAATCTACTCCCTCGGCCTCCAGACCCTTTTCTCGAAGAAGTTCGAGGAATTCACCTCGACCACAGCCTAAGTCAATTATTTTTCCCTTCGGGAAGAGGTCAACATAAGGGGCGAGTTGTTGTTTCACTTGAGCTTCGTCTCCCCGGAATCGATTTTCAAAACTGGCATAAGTTGCATCCTTTAGAGAATCCAGAATTTGCCTGCTGAGCTGCTGAGGAATCTCTTTTTGCTCTCGAAGAAGTTGGATTAAATTGTCAAGTTTATCTCTTAAAAAATACAATTTTTTGACTAGCATTCGGGCATCTTGAGCTTCCACAGCCAATTTTTCTACCCGCCATTCAAGGGATTTAAAAATCATCCCGACATGGTTACTACTCAGAGCATCCCATTCTCTATCTTTGGCTTCGACCAATTGGTGAAAAACAGAGAATAGTTTTTCTAGGTGGGAAACAATCAGACTGATTTGTTTATGTTGATGCTCGATTATTTGCTGAGTTCTTTGCCAATTATGGAGGAGCGTAGAGAGAAGTTGAGCCTCAAATTTATGTTTTTTCCCTAACCAAGATTTTTTGGATAGTCTTTCAGGAAGGGCCAGGAATTCTTCTTGAGCCTTTTGCCTTTCATCTTCAGGAAAAGAAGGAGTTAGCTCTTTTAATTTTTGTAGGAGAAGGTTAAATTCTTTTTCGAGTTCTTGTCTTTTATAAGTTAAGGATT
>QMPV01000241.1 GCA_003648765.1 Candidatus Aminicenantota bacterium | reverse complement strand
TTATTATTTTATATTTGACTCGAAGCTAAATCCATGGTTATTAATCCCCAACAAGGAGGAAGTTTACTTATTATCAACAAAGAGGGAAACTTATTATTTGCTGAGACAAGAAAAAACCAGCGAATGATAAATCTTGCAAACTTGTTAACAGCATTCAAATGAAGCCGAAAGTCCTCATAGTGACAATATTCTGCTTAATCTTAGCTTTTTCCTTACTGGCTCTTTTCCCGAATGCTTCCGCTTTTTCTCAGGCTGAAGAAATTAAGATCCTGAAGAAAGTCGGCGAAATAGGGGAAAAATTTGGTGAGGGAGAAGAAGACTATTTCTGGCATATTGATGACCTCTGTTGTGATGACGAGGGTAATCTTTATGTAGCTGATTCCGGCTGGAACAAGATCTTTAAGTTTAGTCCAGAAGGGAAATTTCTGGGCTCATTCGGAAGAGAAGGCCAGGGTCCGGGAGAGTTCATGGGGCAACCAAGAAGGTTACCGTTAAGTATTTCCTATGGAAATGATGGACATTTATACGTTTTTGACAGCGGCAACCAAAGAATTGCCAAATTCACCCTTGAAGGTAATTATCTAGACCAAATTTTTCCTCGTTTTTTCACTTATGACGATTCACTCGTGGCTAACTCGAAAGGAGAGCTTATTGTCATCGCCAAGCAAGGTGAGTTTACCTTGGCAGTTTATAATGAGCAGGGAGAATTAGTTAAAACCATTCTTCCCCGAAAAGAGTTTTATCGCTACCGTTTTTCTCCAGAGCCCCCAGGATTTCCAAGGACAATAATACATCTCAAGTTACGAAAAGCAATCTCCCACAAGGATTATCTTTATGTGGTTTCTAACCTCTCGCTGGAAATATTCCAATTTGATGAGGATTTTAATCTTGTCAACAAATTTAAAATCAAAAATTCTCGTTTTGAGAATGATTTCAAGAAATCTCTGAAGGAAGCAGTCTCCAAAGGACGATATCGTACAGCCTTTCATGAACTCCTAGTGGATGATAAAGAAAATTTATATCTTTTTTACTTTAATTCCTCATTTAATTGCGAGGAGATGTACCAATTCAGTCCCAATGGCCAATTTAAAAATATAATGTTACTTCCAGAAGAAACACTGGGGACTTACGCCCTTTATCAGGATAAAATATTTGGATGCATTGATAATCATAAAATTGGAATATATTTGAAATAAAGAGGAGACAACAGTGAAAAAATTTATATTTATTTGTCTAGTTATTCTAGTTGGACTGAATTTCTTTTTAACTAACTCCCGGATAATTGCCGAAAACAAACCGTGTTCTCCTGGAATTTACTGCAATACACTGGTGCGCGAAGTCTGTATTGACAACTGTGGAGGACGAAGGAAATGTAAGAATTACACACTACTAGAGTCTTATTGTGAAACTTGCAGTTGCTACTCAAGGTGGTTAGTTGAATGCACCACTACTTGGGATTGGTTTTATTATCATTGCAATGAATTTAAGCAGATCTGTTGTCCTTAAATTTTAAATTAAAAAATTAAAGAAAAAGGAGGGAAAATGTTAAGTTTTAAAAAGAACTATTTACTTATCCCTTTGTTAATTTTGATGTCTATATCTAATTTTTTAATTTCCAAGGCATTTATTCAAAATAACAGCTGCGAAACATCCGAGAGTTTTATATGTCGACAAGAAGCAATTGCTGATTGTTATGATAACTGTGGTGGAGAAGAAAATTGCTCCGGGGTTAGATTTTTAGGGGGAGTATGTTATGCGGGGGTGTGTTGGCAAGATTTTTATTGGGGATGTTCGGATGGAACTTGGGGCATACTTTACGATTGCATAGCTCCTGAGCTCTATTGCCCATTGAGAAAATAATGATTTATAATTACAACAAAACAATTAAAAAATATGGGAAAGGAAAAAGCGCGGGTAAATATTAATTAACTTTTCAGTAAATACATGAGCAAAAGAAGTCTCTTTTATCTTTTAATCATACTGGCACCAATTTTCTTTTTCTCTGGTCTCCAAAAATACCAAGAGGAGGCCCTGGCCATTAATATCTCTGTGCCGGTGCGGGTGTTTGACGGCCAGAATTTCATCGAGAATTTAACCAAGGAAGACTTCCTGGTTTATGAGGACGGAGTGCCCCAGCCGATTACCGCCGTTTACTTAATTAAGAAGACCCGAATTATTCACCAAGAAGCGGAAAAACCACGCCAGGCAGAAACTTCCCTCCCCTCACCCAACCTGGCCCGGCGGATTGTCCTTGTTTTTGAGATAAACGAGTTTCTGCCCAAGTGTGAAGAAGCGGTGGACTTTTTAATAAAAGAAGCCCTCCAGCCTCAGGATAAGCTCACGGTTATTACCCCCGTTAGAGCCTATAATTTAAAAGGAGAAGCTTTGCAGCGTCTTTCCCGGGAAGCCATCGCCAGACAACTGAAAGAAAAAATAAGACAGGATATCTGGCGGGTGAATGTTGAGCTACGCAATTTAATTTCTGACTACAAGACCTTGATGAATTCTCAATGGCGGGCGGGGATAAGCGGCCAGGACATTCTCTATAAAATCAAAAATCTCAAGTTTCTAGATGAAAAGCAATTAATCAAATTTGCTGAGATTTTGAAAAATTTTGACGGCCAAAAATACCTGTTTCTCTTCTACCAGGAAGAAGAGTTGCTGATGAAGAAAATCTTTGATGACACCGGCCAGAGTGAATTTCAGAAAATGCAATTTATTAAAGACATCCGTTTTGATGTTCAAAAGATCAAACGTCTTTTTGCTGATTACGGCGTGCATTTCAACTTCTTATTCATCACCAAAGTGAAGTGGTCCAACCAGCTCATGGATGTCACCGAGTTCGCCCCTCAGCAATACGAAAATTTTAAAATAACCGGTGAATTCTTTAGCGTTTTTTATAACCTGGCCAAGGCCACGGGAGGAGTCACCTTAAGTTCCCAGAATCCGGAAGCGGCCTTTAAAAAGGCAGTGGAGGTGGCCGAAAACTATTACCTCCTTTATTACCGACCACTAAATTACCAGGCTGATGGAAAATTCAGACAAATCAAAGTAGTGGTCCGTAACAGGAATTATAAAGTTATTCATCGTCTGGGTTATGTCGCTGATTAAAGACGGCCGGGGAGAAGTG
>QMPV01000240.1 GCA_003648765.1 Candidatus Aminicenantota bacterium | reverse complement strand
TAACCTGATTTATTCATAAATTGACCTGGTCTATTCATAAATTAAAAAATATCGATCCAAGAAGAGTCAAAAATCTTAGCGGGTGATTGGTCCAATCTTATTTGGTTGTTCCCTCTCACTTCTTTTTCTAACGTATTATATATCAATACGTTATGAAGGAAAACATCTCTTTTTATGAATTATCCAAGATAAATTACCCAAAATGTAGCAATATCTTTGGGACACGAATGAAGTAAAATTAATAATAGGGTTGCTTTATCCTAGGGCAAAATGACGGGGATCATCTGCCTTATCTAATTTCTCTAATGATGAAATCGTAATACTTCCTTCCTTAATTTCTCTGTAATTAGATCTTTCCTGAGTAACTTAACAGCCTTAGTCATTTTAATTTCCTCATCAAAAAACTGCCGCCTAACCTTGATAAGGGCTTTTTTCCCACCAATGCTGAAGGGTGTAATCTCGAACCAGTTGAAAATGGCACTGAGCCAGCTTTGCTTCCCTTCCGTTAAATTTATAGGAATTTGGTTTTCAGTTGGGGTGGCTGAGTGAACTTCTTTGTGTTGGTTTACCCATCAAGAATCGCAAGGAAGTATAAATCACGACAAAAGGGATGTCAAAGACAATGGGAGTTCGCTCATGGCGGTCAAATAAGCAGCGAGAAAGTGCAAAGGCGCTCAAAATTACATAGAGGGCTCCTTCCGGTCAAAGAGAAGATCACGAAAAATAATCGGCCGAGGACTTGGTGGCTATCAGAACTCCTTCCCAAGTGAAGCCCGGCGGGGAGAGGTCTCTCTGCGACAAAGGTCAACTTGTGGTGGTTGATGACCCTGTCCACCACGGCCTAGTCAGTGATGAAGACGATGATAGGCATTTCTCCCTGCCATCGGGGGCAAGACAAGAGATCAACCTCATAGACTTTTCTTGTCACACCTGCCAAGCCGCGGTGGGGAACCTCCAGAAGTAGTCTTTCCTGCATCCACTCTCCCCATTCCTCAACTCTCTTGGCATGGCAAGAGGGGCAAATGGAATAAAATGGGACCCTTTGATGCCAAGCTTGGAAGCTTGCCTAAAGAAGCTTCTCTTGGGGAGGCCCCACATGACTTAGACTAAAATTACTTCTAAATTGCGAGAGCAAATTATTAATTTTTCAGGGGAACTTTCGAGAATTTTTAATATTGACCAATTTTTTTTAGCTGTGTTATATAAATTGACCTCAGTTAAAAAATGAAATTTTCATTAATCTGGATTATAAGAATAATTCAGCTTAATAAATCCAATGAGGAGGGGAATTATGGTAAAAAAGGTTAAACTGAGTGTTTCCCTGGCGATAATCATTATGATTGGGCTGAACTTATTTGGCCAAAGTGCCCAGGATGACATGGAAATTGCCAATATGATTCGCAGTGACAAATTCAACTACGTCCTGCCTAAAGCAATGAGAAACAATAATATTGATATGTGGATCATCATTGACAGAGGACGAGGCACAGAACCTCTTTTTCGAGATTTTGGTTATGCCACCAGCAATGGCAATGGTATTTTCATCTTTACCGACCGCGGCGGCGACAGGATCGAACGAGCTGTTCTGGGCGGAGAACCTGAACTCCTCATGGAGAGTGGGCTTTACGATGTTTTTGACAGCATTGAAAATTTAAGATCATTCGTGGCCAAACGGGATCCGAAACGGATCGCTGTTAATATATCATCCGCTAAAAAACTCTCTTTACCAGAAGGACGCCATCTTTTTGATGGCCTTTCCCACACCGATTACCTCAACCTCAAAAAAGCGTTAGGCGAACCATATGCCTCGCGCTTGGTTTCTGCTGAAAAATTGATCTCAGACTTTCGTTCAGAGAGGGTGGCTGGGGAAATCATTGAATTTTCCAAAATTGCTAACATCACTCGACGACTATTGGAACGGGCTTTATCCAATGAAGTTATCACCCCAGGAAAAACCACTTTGTTAGATGTCTGTTGGTGGTTAGAAGAACAGAGAAAAAAACTAGGCCTGGAAAGAGGCTGGTTTCCCACCGTTTTTCTTAGCCTCCCTGATGGTCACGAAATAAGTAACACTGATCGTATCATTCAACCAGGAGATGTTCTTCAGATCGATTGGGGAATCGGTCGCAATAACTTTTTCACTGATATGAAACGTTTTGCTTATGTCTTGAAAGAAGACGAAAAAGAACTTCCTGGTTGGGTTCAGACGGCATTCGACAATGCCTGTAAAATCCGGGAGCTGATAAGAAAGAATGTCCGTTCGGGAAAAACTGGCCGGGAACAATTGGATAACTTAAAGAAATTAGTAGCTAAAGCTGGATTTATTTATACCGAGGAAGAACGGCCCAGCAAAGTTAAAGGCGTTGAAGTCAATATCGGCATGCATTCAGCCGGCAATTTGGGCCATGACGTCGGAGCTTCTCTCTTCGAAATTTTTCCCCTGCGCACTAGCTATGTGATTAGACCCAACAGCATAATTGCCTTTGAATTTATTGTCTTTACACCTGCAGCTGAATGGGGAGGTAATAAAGTTCCGGTGTGCATCGAAGAAAATGCCCTTATTACTAATCACGGCATTGAGTGGCTGCATCCACCTCAAAATAAGGTATTAATAATCCGGTAGCAAAACAATAATCAGAAATTACAGTTTTTTACCTCTAGCTTCAATGAACAGAGTTCAACTTAGTCCTCGATCTCGATTGCTTCTGTAGTAGATACTGTTGCTTTCGAAATAGTGAAATTCACTCCATCAGCCACACCTTTCCGCTCTACGCCAAGAGCCAATTCAAAGCTCCACTTCCCTGATTTATAAACATACGGCCCAAAAGACGTTGTTGTAGCTGGAAAATCATCAAACTTTTCTTCTCCTTCACCAGCCTAAAGTCCGCTTCAGGATCTTCTTTCCAGGTAAAGGTAATCGGATTGGTTACTGGTTGGCTAAGATCCGGACTGGTAAAGCCATTGTTGGTCAGAACGGGCAAAGGATTATTAGAACCGGGTTCACCATACCCCAATTTAACAGTCTCACTCCCCTTCTAATAATTGGCGATAAAAGTGTAAAATCCATCTCCATATAGTTCATATTCCTTATTGGCTATAGCCGCAAATGTCCAGATACCTTCATTTCTTTTA
>QMPV01000239.1 GCA_003648765.1 Candidatus Aminicenantota bacterium | reverse complement strand
GGCTATTCCCCTGGGGGTGATGACCGGTATTACAGGTGTTTCGGGTTCGGGAAAAAGCACCTTGGTTTATGATATTCTCTATAAAGCCTTACTCAATAAATTGACTTCTGCCCGCAAAAAACCAGGGAAGCACCGGGATATTCTAGGTGTTGAGCAGATTGACAAGGTCGTGTCAGTGGATCAGAAGCCTATTGGCCGCACTCCCCGCTCCAATCCAGCTACATATACCGGGATTTTTACCCCCTTGCGTCAATTATTCGCCTTAACTCCAGAAGCCAGACGGCGGGGTTATTCTCCCAGCCGGTTTAGCTTTAATTTGCCGGGAGGGCGGTGTGAGGAGTGTCAAGGTTCTGGGGTTAAAAAAATAGAAATGCATTTTTTACCTGATGTTTATGTAACTTGCGATCGATGTCGGGGAAGCCGCTATAACAAAGAAACTCTGGCCGTTGAGTACAAAGGCAAAAATATTGCTCAATTCCTGGAATTAACTGCTCAAGAAGCCTATGGCTTAGTTGAGGCTCATCCGGTTTTAAAGAGAAAACTGGGATTGCTGATTCAGGTGGGTTTGGGGTATTTGAGATTAGGTCAACCAGCGCCAACTTTATCCGGAGGAGAAGCTCAAAGAATAAAATTGACCCGAGAATTAAGCCGAAAAAACACTGGTCGGACGCTTTATCTTCTAGATGAACCCACTACAGGATTGCATTTTGATGATGTCAAGAAATTACTGGAGGTACTGAATGCTTTAGTCGATCTGGGAAATACAGTAGTGATTATTGAGCATCATCCGGATGTGATTAAATCTTGTGATTATTTAATTGATCTCGGACCTGAGGGTGGCGAGGCGGGGGGCTATATTGTGGCTCAGGGTACGCCTGAGGAGGTAGCCCAAGTGGCTGATTCCCCTACAGGTCAACTCTTAAGAAAAATTTTATTTCATCCAGGCCGGAACGAATTTCGCCCACAGAAGGAAGATATTTAAAATGCCTTTTGCCCAGTTTCCTGGAAATGAGAAGGTTAAAGAGATTCTCCGCTTAGCTCTCCGGAGGAAAAAGCTGCCGCGATCCCTTATTCTGGTGGATTCTTCTGGGGGAGGTGCAGATCGATTAGCTCAAATTTTGGCCCAGGCAGTTAATTGTCTCCAGCAACAAGATGATGCTTGTGGCCTTTGTGCTAACTGTCAGGCTATTGAGGCAGGTAGATTTCCTGATGTTCTAGTAGTTGAACCAGAGAAAGAGATAATCCGGGTGGAGAAAATAAGAGAAGTCAAAAGGCTGGCTTATTTGAAGCCGATGATTGGTCGATATCGAGTCTTTATCATTCGTCAAAGTGAGAAAATGAATGAGCAAGCGGCCAACACCTTTCTTAAAGTTCTGGAAGAGCCACCAGCCAGCACTTTGTTTATTCTCCTGACCGCTAATCCTCATCTCTTATTACCCACTATCCGTTCCCGGTGCCAGGAACTTCATTTAGCTCCTTTACCGCGCGAAATGCTGGAGAAGTATCTTACTCAGGCGGGTAAAGACAAAAATGAGGCCCGTTTATTGGCTTATTTGGTCAAAGGGGATATAGAGGAAATCCTCAAATTTGATCTCCAGGAACTACGCCCGAAGCGGGAGAATTTATGGGAACTGGTTAAAAGCTGTCTGCAAGAAGGGCCTTTTTCGGTAAGAATCAAGGAATATACTTCTTTAGGCAAGCACCACCGTCTCCTCTGGCTGGAGGCGTTGGAAATTATGGCTAGTTTTTGGAGAGATATCCTTTTAATGAAATTAAGGGCTCCGGAGGAATTGATGATCAATTATGATTTTCGAGAAGAAATCAAGAGAATATCTTCAGTTGTTTCTATAGAGATAGCAGAGAAAAGTTTAAAATGGCTTGATCAAGCTGCTGAAGATATAAAGAAAAATTTAAACATTCAGGTTATAATTAATTCTTACTTATCTCGTTATCAAGGACAAGACAATGCTTGAAGTTGTTTATGTGCGAGTTAAACAAACTGGCAAAATTTGTCGGGCTTCGACAGCTGGGTTGGATCTAAATTTAGGAGATTGGTGTATTATCGAGTCTCCTTTAGGGGGAGAGTTGGTTCAGGTGATTGAAACTCCCCCGGAAATAAGTCATCACCCTAAGGGAAAGAAAGATGTTTTTAAAATAATTCGCAAAGCAACTGACGAGGATTTGAAAAAGTTCCAGTGGTTGGCCAACAAAGAAAAGAGGGCTTTCGAGTTTTGTCTAAAAAGAATAAAGGCCCGCCAGCTGCCAATGAAATTAGTGCGAGTGCGCTATTTCTTTAATGAGAAAAAGGGAATTTTCTATTATACTGCAGATGGCCGAATTGATTTTCGGGAGTTGGTGAAAGATTTAGCTAAAGAATTCAAAATGAGAATTGAGATGAGACAAATTGGAGTGCGAGATGAGGCTAAAATGGTGGGAGGCTTAGGCGTTTGTGGACGACCATTATGTTGTTTTACTTTTATGAAGTGTTTTGAACCGGTAACTATCCAGAAAGCTAAACGACAGCATATAGTGATCAATCCGACCAAAATTTCAGGATTGTGTGGCCGTCTCATGTGTTGTTTATCTTTTGAAGAAGAAAGTCAAGGAAGGCTTTATGCTGAAGAAGAAGTGGAAGAAGATAATTCTTTGGAAGAGAAAAACGAAGATAAAAAGAATGAACCTCTTACTGAGAATTCATAACTTTAAATTGGACCCGGCTGGAAACAGCCACTAAGTGACCATCTTCTGAGAAGGCTTTTACCTGCCAAGAATATTTTTCGCCAGCGGTTAATTTTTTCTTAACTTCTTCAGGCAAAATAATAAAATTGTCTTCCGTCTGGGTACTCCAGATAAGTTCATGATTGTAAATATAAACTCGGTAGTACTTAACATTATCACCTAAACTATTCCAACGAAATTTTGTTGGTATAGAATTAATGTCAATCACCGGAGAAATAAGAGTAATCGATTCGCCTCTTACTTGGTCGTCGGTGATAACGAATTGCGGATTGGAAGGTTGATGAAAATAATTGATCCCCAGAACAACCAGTAAAACCACGGCTGCTGTCGCCATAGCCACGGCCACCTGCCGGTAAGGGAGAAAGGCAGAGAGTTTTTCCCGCCACGAAGGAG
>QMPV01000238.1 GCA_003648765.1 Candidatus Aminicenantota bacterium | reverse complement strand
GGGAGGAGGGCAATTCTGTCCCAATTTCTTTCAGCTTCAACTTTACTCTGGAATCCTCCTCGCATCATATAAGAAATGGCTTGCTCTTTGGTCATACCTCCTTCGTGGATGTTAAATTCGAGCAAGAAGTCGATGACTGCTTTTAATTTATACTTGAGTTGATTCAATCGGAGACGAAGGTCATAATTACCAAAGCCGTTATAAACCAGCATTTCTTCAACAAAAATAGGCCAGCCTTTTAACAAAGGCTGATTGGGATAGAGCTTTTGGACTAGAGAGGCATGCTGGAAACTGAGATAAGTGGGAACAAAGAGTCCAGGGTAAATGGTTCGGGTGGCGTAAAAGGGGAGAAAGTAGTTATTATATTCTTCCAAAAGTAGTTGGGAATCTTCTTCAGATAAGTCGGTCAACATGGAAGCTATTTTAAGAGAAAAATCTCCGGAAGTTTCATAGGCTCCAGGCGGAACCAAGCGGATGAAGTCTACTCCCAGATAAGGATGGTCGACATCGACTATCTTCGGATTGGCTTCAGGAAGGTTAATAAGGCCGTTCTCCTGGAGGAAAGCCTTAACTTTATCCGCTTCTTTTTTCAAAGCTGCGCTGAATTCATCTGGATTGACGTGCTCTGATTTGATGTTATTTAAGACATGATTGATAACTGTATGGCGGATTTGCTCTTCGGTTAAGTTGGAGGGTGGTTGTTCGATATTAAAAGGCGGCTTCATAATTTTGAAGAAAGGAATGCACACCAAGAACATTTCCCGGCGGAGGTTATTGTAATCAGCTTTAGCTCGAGCCACTAATTCTTCTAAAGTTAGATTGTTCTGGAGAGTGACCCGGAGAAGCCGTCGGTGGGCTTCTTGAAGGCGGAAGTTCCCTGTGGAGCGGGGGAGGAGCTCATTCTGGAGAAAATTCTGGTAATCTTCCAGAGCACTAATTACTTTGGGTAATTCACTATTAATTTTGTTTTTGGCATCAGCCGGAATCTGCTCCAGTAATTGGGGGAGTTCAGTTTTATAAAAATCGAGAATTCTGGGGAATTGCTTGAGAGCTGTTTCTGTGTAGATTTGAGGAGGCGTTTTTAGGTTTTCTTTGGCTTGCTTAATTAGTTTCGGAATATTTTTTATCCTCTCAGCTGCATTTTTAGCTCTGGTTTCTAAAGGGGCGAATTCTTTGGTTAATAAGCTCCGAAGACAGTTGGCCAGGATAGAGTTGTAAAAGAGAGGATTATATTCCCAGGGAAGCAAGTTTTCATGTTTCAGCACTTCATAGTCTAAAGCATCCACAATCATGAGATAATCGTCTAGCACTTCCGGAGACAACTTGGTCTGATCAACTTTAGCCACAAACTGCTGGTTGAATTTATTCAATGTTTCATACTGCTTTTCGATATTTTTGCTGCTCAGGTCCTCCAGCTTATTATCATATTTGTGGTAGCCAACTAAGGTCGCGGTTGTGGGGTAGAATTTCCAGAGAGCATCCAGATACTCATCAAGAGCTTTTTGGAATTTGGCATCTTCTTGATTTTGCTGAGTGTAGACATAAATAGTGCCTGATAGAAGTGCCAGGACAACAAAAATAACGGTTAATGTCTTCTTCATGGTTTCCTCCTCAGTTGTAGATTAAGCTTACCCGACATTATCTGTCGATAAATGCTAACATAAAATATATAGTTAAAGCAATATATATTTATATATATTTATTGCTCTTTGTTTACCACCGAAGTTTACCACCGAAGGACAGCCGAAGCCCAAGTAAATCCAGAGCCAAAGGCGGTGAGAACGACAAGGTCACCTCTTTTAATTCTTCCTGATTTAACGGCCTCGTCAAGCGCAATGGGAATGGAAGCGGCAGTAGTGTTGCCCACCCGATGAATATTGCGGATTACTTTTTCCACGGGTATTTTTAACTTGTGAGCCACCATGAGACTAATTCTGTCATTGGCTTGATGAGGAATGAGGTGGTCAACATCTTCAATGGTTAATCCCACTTCATCTAGGGCCGCCCAGACAGCTTGGGGCATTTTTTCTACTGCATGTTTAAACACATTCCGGCCATTCATTCGGGGGAAGTATCTTCTTTCTTCGAGAAGAGCTGGGCTGAAGGTCGGCCTATCCTTCGGGCTGGGTTTTTCCATCCATAATTCAGAGGCATATTGTCCGTCAGAAAATAATTTAGTGGTTAAAATACCTCGGCCATCTTGGGCTGGATTAGCCTCTAGGATAACTGCCCCCGCTCCATCACCGAAGAGAACTGCCATGTCTCTACCTTCATCGGAAGTGTCCAGATTAGATGATTGAACTTCAGCCGCTACCAACAAGATTTTTTGATAAGTTCCGGTTCGGATGTATTGATCAGCGACGGAGAGAGCATAAATGAAACCGCTGCATTGATTACGAACGTCAAGTGCCCCAATTCCAGGCAGGCCCAATTTAGCTCCAATCAAAACACCAATGCCGGGAAAGTAGTGATCGGGGGAAAGAGTAGCGGCAATAATAAAATCAATCTCACTGACCTCTAGGCCAGCATCTTCAATAGCCAATCTAGCCGCAGCTACCCCGAGATCGGAGCTGCCTACCCCAGGGGAGGCGAAGCGTCTTTCTCTAATACCAGTTCTCTGACGTATCCATTCATCGGAAGTATTAATTATCTTTTCCAAATCAAAATTAGTCACTACTTGAGGAGGTAAATAATGGCCAATTCCTGTAATTATCGTTTGTCTCTCTTTTTCCATAATTGTGGCCAATTATATTCTATTGACAATAAAAAATAAAGATTTTAATTGAAAAAGATAAATTATAGATTTATATGGATTTACAGGAATGAAACTTGATAATTCAGGGTTATCATAATTGGAGGCAGCCACTGTTTCCAACATTTTAGTGATTCAACATTTTGTTGTCAGGCATCCCCAAGTATGTCGCATAATTTTTGGGTGTCAGACACCCTACACGATCACTGTGTCGCATAATATTTAGGTGTCTGAATATTTAGGTGTCTGAATATTTAGGTGTCTGACACTTTGATAATAAGGTGTCTGACATTCTGATAATTTAGGTGTCTGACACTCTGCGAATATCGGTCTGCATAGTGTGGGTCTCTGGACACTCTGCACGGTCTCTGACCATCTGCACGGTGATACCCTC
>QMPV01000237.1 GCA_003648765.1 Candidatus Aminicenantota bacterium | reverse complement strand
CCAGAAAGATTAAGGAAAAAAGTCGGTGAAGAAGCTCTTAAATTATCCAGTCGGGTTGAGGCCGCTCAAAAATTGGGAGCTAAGGGGATTATCTTTTTCCGGTCGCCTTCAGCGAGCAGTGCCGGACGCTATTTTAGGGCTCGGGTTGACAAGAAGCTTTATAAGCCGGATTTTCTGTTATTGAGTGCTGAAAATAAGGTG
Source organism: Candidatus Aminicenantota bacterium (assembly GCA_003648765.1). Classification (GTDB taxonomy): domain Bacteria; phylum Acidobacteriota; class Aminicenantia; order Aminicenantales; family Aminicenantaceae; genus JdFR-80. Next base: position 2,956 of record QMPV01000237.1, on the reverse strand, counting down.
GTTGAGTTTATTTTCAAGGACTTACCGATTGATACCAGAACTGTCTTTTCTCGACTGAACAGGCAACTTAAACCCCAATCCTTGGCCACTGGAGTTAAAGTTTTCGTCTCGGTTAATGCCTGTTTTAACCCGGAAACCCCTACCCGGAATGTCTTAGCCAAAATAAGCGGTACGGACAAGAAACTAAAGGACGAATACGTCATCATCGGGGCTCATATGGACCATTTGGGAGTTTCCCCTATGGGCGACATCTATAACGGCGCCAATGACAACGGTTCCGGCACGGTGGTGGTCATGGAATTGGCCCGGGCCATGAAGCAGAGTGGGTTTAAGCCTAAGAGAACGGTGGTCTTCGCCCTCTGGGCAGGTGAAGAGCAGGGGTTGCTGGGCTCCCGCTATTTTGCTGACCACCCTACCCCCGGTCTGCCGATTGAAAAGGCCGTAGTCAATATTAATCTAGATATGGTAGGCATTGGTAGTGGTAAGATTAATTTTGGCGGGAAATATTATGCTCCCGAGATCTGGAAATTTCTTAAGGAAAATCTGCCCAAAGAAGTTATGGATTTTATTGTTCCAGGTCGAGGTGGGCCAGGCGGGTCGGATCATACTTCTTTCTTAATGAAAGGAGTACCGGCATTCTTCGGCATTACGCAGGATTCTTTTCTGAAATACCACCACCCTCGGGATGAATGGGATTTAATTCAAGCTGAGCTTATCCAGAAGACCGGCAATTTGGTTTGGTCGGCCATAACTGCCTTAGCCAACACCTCCCAAAATTTTATCCAACCTCGGCGCCAGGAAATTTTCTATATGAAATATCAAGATTTAATTAATTATCGTTTCTCGCCCGTGGATAATGTAGTCAAGAATCATGGTGATGCTCAAGATTCTCATGTTGATCTTCAGATGGCTGTGGTTTCTCCAGGTGAAGGGACTGGAGATCAACTCTTTCTTACTACATTGAAGAATCTCTTGGTGGGCAAAGAAAAAATTCGCCAGGCAAAAGGATTGAAATATCTGGATTCCATTCGAACTCTTTCCGGAAATGTTCGGCAGGGAAAAACTTCAGTCATCGCTGGCGTCAAAGGATTGGCTCCTTTTCAGAGTAATACCCACTGGGCTGAAATTTTGAGTAAGTCTGGTTTATATTTTGTTCTACTGGAAGATTCAGGTGAGCTCATAACTAACAATCAGTTGACAAAAGAGGCTGAGAATACAATAAAGTCGCTTAATAAGGGTGGGGTCCTGATTATTGCCCGTAATTTTTCAAACCAGCAGGCCCAAGTTCTTTTGAAAGCTTCCTCCAAGCCTTTGGTCTTGTTGGCGGAAGAGCTTCCTTCACCAGAAGTATTAAAGTTAATCAAAGAAAAACAGGCGGCCCTGGGATTGGTGTTGGGCCCAGAAACTGACCCAGCAGCTTATTTCGAGAAGCTGGAAGCAGCCAAAAAAGAACTCGGCAGTCGACATCTAATGCTGGTCAATGACGTTTGTTACTGGGGAGACGATGGACAGTCGCTTCTCCTGGATGTGATTGCTAAAATGCTCAAGGCCAAATACGAAAGTTCCGATTTAAGAAATATTTTTTCTCAAACTTTTATCCGAGTAATCCAAGCGGTTCGGGGTGACACAGGTCAGATGATGATGTATCGCCCCTTTTAAATAGCCCAGGAGATAATTGCTAGCCTTAGAGTCCTTTAGTGTTGTTCTTGGCTTATTAACCACGGGCCTTGCCCTGGGCTGGGAGTCGTTTTATTGTCGGCGCTTGCTTAAGCCGTTGCGGTGGCGGATTGCAGTCACCGGTAGCCGCGGCAAATCGACCCTGGTCCGTCTCCTGGTGGCGGCCTTGAGAGAGGCCGGGTATGCGGTAGCGGCCAAAACAACCGGCTCCGAGCCCCTTCTCCATCATGTCGATGGCCAGGAGGAAAGAATTCGTCGCCGGGGTACTCCCAGTCTACTGGAAGTAAAGCAGGCCCTCCGTCTGGCGGGAAAAGAAAAAGCCGAAGTTCTGGTCGTGGAATTAATGAGCCTTCATCCAGAAAATCTTTTTGTCGAGTCCGTCCGCCTTCTCCAGCCGTATCTTCTCCTGGTGACCAATGTCAGGGAAGACCACTTGGAACAGATGGGAGAATCGCCTGACCAAATTGCCCGCTCTCTGGCGGCCGCCATCCCTCCAGGAGGTAAGGTGCTTCTCCCTGAGGAGGAATTTTACCCTGTCTTTGAGGAGGTGGCCCAGCGGAGGCGAGCTGAGATAATTAAAGTTGAGCGTCGCTGGCCGGCACAGTTCAAGCGGCTTCCCCCGGATAACCTCCCGCCGGGAGTTTTTCCCGCCCAGCTGCGTCTGTTGTCGGCCCTCCTTGAGGAAATGGATATAGCTGAAAAAATTGATCAAGATTTTTTCCGGTCTTATCGGCCTGACCCCGGTGCCCCTAGAATGTTTCGCTTTAGATATGGGCCAGCCCGGGCTTCCTGGACGGCCTTGAATATCTTTGCCGCCAATGACCCTTTCTCCACCCGAGAACTGCTGGATAGACTCAAGCAAGAGTTGGATTTCCCGCGTGCCTCACTCCTCGGGCTCCTTAACCTCCGGGCCGACCGTGGCGACCGGACTTGGCAATGGCTTAAGGCTATAAGAGAGGGCATGTTTCCTGAATTTAAAAAAATATATGTCATCGGAGAAGGAGCCAGGGCTTTTTCCTCGAAGTTAAAGAGACATTTGGCCATAAGAGTTATCGCAGTGACTCAAAAAAAGGCCCCATTAATTATGGAGAAGGTTCTCGAGGCTAATCCTCGGGGAGGTTATCTGGTAGGATTGGGCAATATCGGCGGCTTGGGAAAAGAAGTAGTCAATTGGTGGTCGGAACAGGCCCGACAGGGAGAATGAACTGAAGGGAATTAAAAGGGGAGAAGCTAGGGCTTCTCACGGCAAGCTGAAGACAAGGGAAATAAAATTAAAGCT
>QMPV01000236.1 GCA_003648765.1 Candidatus Aminicenantota bacterium | reverse complement strand
TCACCATTATACTGAAGCACGTCAAATTAATATCTTTTTTAGCTGATCTCTAGGCAAAAGAAGGCTGCATGCGGGACCGGAAAAAAGTCACCTTTGACCTCGGGCAGGAGAAAATCACGCTGATTGTTCCGGGTGAAGCCGAGATTCTGGCCATGAAGAAATGTCCACCTCTTCCCCACCCGGAAGCGGCTATTGCCGCATCTTTGAAAAATCCCATCGACTCCCCACCCTTAGCCCAGCTAGCCAGGGAAAAATTACGAAGCCATCCCCTGGCCCAAGCGGTGGTGGTTATCTCCGATGCTACCCGTCCCGTGCCTTACCGTGGCCCCCAGGGTATTCTCTGGCCGATCATCAACACTCTCCTGGAAGCCGGCTTTCCCGCCTCGCGGATAAAAATTCTGGTGGCCACCGGGACCCATCGAGCCATGACCGAGGCAGAAATCCGGCGATTGCTTGATCCCCGGGTTCTCTCCTCGGGCTGCCCGCTGATCAACCATGAGGCCCGCCGGGAGGAAGAGCTGGTGGAAATAGGCCAGACATCCTGGGGGAAAGCCCAAATCAATCGGCACTATGTGGCAGCCGACCTCAAAATCCTCACCGGGCTGGTAGAAAGTCATTTCATGGCCGGCGCCTCCGGCGGTCGAAAATCCATCTGCCCCGGGCTCCTGGCTGAAGAGGCCACTTATCTTCTTCACAGCGGCCCCATTTTAAACTCCCCGGAAGCCTGCGATTTAAATCTGGAGGGTAATCCAGTCCATGAAGCCTCACTGGCTGTCGCCCGGCTGGCTGGCTGCGATTTTATCGTAAATGTCACCCTCAACTCCGACTTTCAGTTAACCGGGGTTTTCTCCGGTGACATGGAGAAAGCTCACTTGGCGGCGGTGGAGAAAATCCGCCACTATGTGGGTCTGCCGGTGAAGCAAAAATACGATATCGTCTGCACTCATAGTGGTTACGTCGGCATTAATCACTACCAGGCAGCTAAAGGAGCAGCAGTCTGTGCGCCGTTCCTCAAGCCGGAAAGTTATCTTCTCCTGGCCGGAGTCCATCCCGATACTGACCCCATCGGCGGCGCCAATTACAAAAAAATGCTGCGTCTCTTAACAGAAATCGGCGCTGCCTCTTTTGTAGCTAAAATAATTTCTCCCGACTGGGAGTTTGTTCCTGAACAATGGGAAGCTCAAATGTGGACCCGGATTCTGCGGATTATCCCGCCCGAACAACTCATCTACTGCTCACTGGACATTCCAGCTGAAAACTATTCTTTTCTCCCCCATCTTGACGCCCGCCGGCTGGTGGGCGAGAAAAAGTCCCTGGAGGAACTGGTCCAGGCTGCTCTTGACCGACTCATCGCCGACTGGCAGAAGAAGTATCAGCGAAGACCTCGGCTGGCTCTTCTTCCCGACGGCCCCTACGGCATCCCCCTGCTACGGCAGCCCTCTCCCAAAGAGAGCTGATTATCACTCCTGACTCCTGAACACCAGAAGAATCTCTTTATCCTGACCCTGACCTCAAAATAAATAAATGGAAAAATCACCAGAGAAAAACACCCCATAATTTTCTACTGAGCTTTCTCTAAACTGCTCTTGCCTCGGGGAGTTTGGCCTTATTCTCTTCAATTAACCAACTTCACCCAGCCCTACGCAAAGCTTCTCAGACAACTGAATCTAGAATAAAAAGTCTTAGAATAATTACAAGGGAAAAAACAAAAAAATAGCTTGACAAAAAGAAGAAATAAAAACGTATATTTATATTGTCATTGGTCACAACTGGGAAGAACCAATTAGTACTTTTGAAAAAATTTTATGGATAACTTGTCATAATTAAGAATAATAATATTGTGTTGAGAAGAGAGGAATAATTTTTATTTTTGAGGTGGGCTTACACCCAATACTGGTGTTTAAAAGTGCAACTTAACCCAAAATATCAAAGCAAGTTGTTACTTAAAACCCAGGACATAAATCCAAATGAATCCCCTAGCAGAGATATTCACTCCGTTAAATTAAAAATAATTTTAATAATTTTTTGCTTCTTGGTTGTCTTACTCGATTGTTCAGAAAGACTCACTAAATACAATTATAAAAATTATAAAAAATTAACAACACCAGCTCGTCTAACAAAGTTACAATCCATTGAATTTAATAAAGATAAACTAAATTTATATGCTCCTGTCAACTTAGCTATTGTCGGTAGATATTTGATCTTGTTAGATTCTAAATCTGAAGAAATGTTAAAAATTATCGAACTTAATACTAACAAATTATTAAAATCATTCGGACATAAAGGACAAGGCCCAGAAGAATTTATCTCTATCTCACAAATTATCCCTGATCGAAAAGAGAAAAACAGTTTTTGGATTTACGATATTTTTACAAGAAATCTCAAGAAATTTAATATAAGATCTATTCTTAATGACAACTTTTATCCAGAAAAAGTTATAAGGATATCATCTGAAAAAAACGGAGTTCCCGCTCGATTAGCATTTTCTTCAGAAAATGAAATATTTGGTGTGGGATTTTTTTTAAAACACCGACTTTCAATTTATGACACGAATGGAAACTTTATAAAGGGAATCGCTCAACTGCCATTTATTACTAAAGATGAAAGATTCAAAACTCAACATTCACAAGGTTATATTGGGAATTTCATCATAAAAGAGGCATCTGGAGAAATATATATAGCTACAAGATACGGCTCAATTATCGAAAAATATGATATGGACGGAAATTTAATCTCCACACTTTATGGGCCCGAACTGTTTTATCCAGAATATGATATCGTTCCAGCTGGCCAATCATATACTATTACTTATAACAATAAAACCAGATTTGGATATATCGATATTCAATATAATGAAAGGAAAAACAAGCTATATTTGTTATATTCAGGAAAATATAAATTAACCCAAAAAAACCAAGAAAAGACAAAGGCCAATTTTGGTAAGATTATTTTTGTTTTAGACAATAACGATACTGTCTTAGAACAATTGGAATTAGATAAAGAAATATTTAGAATGATTGTCTCGGAAGATGGTTCTCTAATTTATGGACTGACAGGAACAGAAATATTAATATTCCCGATCAATAATGGCCCTAAAAATATTTTAGACAATAAAAATTTTGCTTATTCAAGAAGGTGGTAAGTGAGTATTTTAGTGGGAAC
>QMPV01000235.1 GCA_003648765.1 Candidatus Aminicenantota bacterium | reverse complement strand
TTTTCTTTTATTAGCTGGACTGTTATTAGTCAATTAGCTAAGATAATAAAAATTAATTAAGGCAAATTAAAAGCAAAAAATGAGCGCCAAGCAACATAATCAACATAATAAGCCATCTTTGTCATCAGCCAAAAAGCTCCGTCTGGTCTTTTTGGGTAGTCCAGCCTGTGCCCTGCCTACTCTGAAAGCCCTTCTTGCCTCCCCTCATTCCATTGAACTAATTATAACTCAACCTGACAAACCATCGGGGCGAGGCCGCCGTCTCCAACCACCTCCGGTTAAAATTTTCGCCGAGGAAAATGGATTGCCGGTTTATCAGACCAAAAGAATCCGCAAAGATGAACAAGCCCGCCTCCTCCTGGAAAAAATCAAGCCTGATGTGGGAGTGGTGGTGGCTTTCGGGCAAATTATTCCTCCATCCATTCTCGATATTCCCCCTTACGGTTTTCTCAATGTCCACTTCTCGCTTTTACCTCACTATCGAGGAGCTTCCCCTGTGGCTCATGCTCTCCTTAATGGAGAAGAAAAGACGGGTATTACTATCTTTCGCCTAAACGAAAAAATGGATGAAGGTGATATTTTAACCCGCCGTGAAGTGGAGATTCTCCCAGATGAAACTGCTGGGGAACTGGAAGCCCGTCTAGCTGAAATTGGGGCTGAACTTCTGCTGGAAACACTGGCCAAAATAGACGAAATCCCTCCCCAACCCCAGGACCATTCTCAAGCCACTTATGCCCCTTTACTAAATAAAGAGGATGGCCTGATCAACTGGGAAGCAACTGCCCGTGAAATTTACAACCGTATTCGTGCTTTTAATCCCTGGCCTTCTGCTTATACCTTTTTCCGGGGAGAAAGGGTTAAACTGTTGCGGGCCAAAGTAGTGCGCTTCAAAGAAGAACCGTCCATCACCTGGCAAGAAAAAGTCAACCAGGCTTTCTCGGGTAAGGCTCTCTCAGGTGAGGCCCCTTTGAGTAAGGCTCTCTCAGTTGAGACTTCTTCAGGTGAGACTCCTTCGGGTGAGACCCCTTTGGTTGACGCCCCTTCCGCTCAGACTCCTTCAGATGAAAGGAACCAAAAATCCAGACAAGAAACGCATTCTCCTGAAGAAAAAATCATTAAACCAGTAAATCCAGGAGAAATAATCGCTGTGGAGAAAGAGGGGCTTTATGTTAGTTGCGGCCAAGGGACAACTCTTCTCTTAGAAGAAGTCCAACCAGCCAACAAAAAAGCCATGCCAGCCTATCAATTCTCATTGGGTCGGCGGATAAAACCCGGTGAGGCCTTTGACTCCTCCCCTAATCCTAAATAATCTAACTAAATCCTCAATAATTATTGAAATAAAAAACACAAGACAAAAATAGCCTCTCAGCAACTTGAATAAGCAACCCAATGATGATTTTTTGCGTTTTATTTAAAAGAAGAATTATATAAAGTTTAGGAAATTTAACTAAAAGAGGGCTTTTCCTCTGGGCTAGAGGTGTTTAAAAATCTTGACAGAGCTTGATAAATTATGATAATCAAAGGAAAGATTTATGAGAAAAAAGTATCTAAGCATTATAATTGTCCCTCATACTTCGAGTTCTCATCGGACGTATTCCTTCTCTAAAAGAAAATTAAAATTTATTCTGGGAATTACCATTTTTCTCTTTTTAGTGCTGGTGGCCTTTTTGGTGGACTATTTTACTATGAATGTCACCCGGGCTAAATATAAAGAACTCCTCTCCCGTTTTGAAAACCAACAACAGACTCTGCTCGCTTATCAGAATAAAATCAAATCACTGGAAAAAACCATTAACGATTTTGAAATTTACGCAGAAAAACTCAATATCATGGCCGGGTTAAAATCTGAGGACATCCTGAAGACTAAACCTGGGGTAGGTAGCGGCACTGGCGAAGACTTGAGTTCCGCCTCCGCCTCCCCAACTCCCGCCACTAATCCCAAGCAGGGTCTAGTCACGCTAGAATCACTTCAGATAAAAGCAGCCGGCATTAAACAAAATCTTAATATCCTGAGCAATCATTTCGAAGAACAAGCTCTGCAACTGGCGGCCACACCCACTATTTGGCCCACCAAGGGGTGGGTTACTTCGGCTTTTGGCTGGCGGAATGATCCTTTCACCGGCAAGCGGGCTTTCCACCGGGGATTGGACATTGCCACCCACTACGGTAATCCTGTGGTAGCCACAGCCGACGGTATCGTCATTCAAACCAGTTATGATAAAATCGGCGGTAAGACTATTAAAATCAGCCACCGTGGCGGTTACACCACCGTTTACTGTCATCTGAGCAAATTTCTCGTGCGGCCCGGCCAGAGAGTCAAACGCGGCCAAACTATTGGTTTAGTGGGCAGTACAGGAAAAGCCCTAGGCCCTCACCTGCATTACGAAGTGCGCCGCAACGGCAAATCCCTCAATCCTTACTACTATATTCTGGAAGAACAATAATTATCGGTAATTTCCAGGGTTAGATAACTATCAAAGTCGGAACTTCACCTTCTCCAATTATTAAAGGTTTCGGTCTTCTCATATCACCCATGCATTGGGTCACGCCTTCGCATTTCCTATTGAACCTCAAATAAAATAAAAAACTAAAAGAAAGCCGCCTCAGGGAAGAAGCTTTTAGTTAGTTGAATTAAAATCATCCTGCCCTCTCTATTGTCCTAGCTGATGTCTTATTTGAGACTATCCTTTGGCTCCTCCGGATGATTGGTTCCAGGAAAGAATTTCCTAAATTAAATTAATCTGACTAATAGGCTGACTAAAAAAATGATTAATTATTTTGTTCATCAAAGGTGAAAGGTCCAGACTTGGACTCAACCCCACCATTTTGATCAAAAAGACATGGGAAAAACTGGGGGATATTCAAAATTTATCAGGTTAATGGTTGATAAATGATATTTCAAATAAAAAAAATTGAAGATCTTTCCTCAGTGGAAAGTGTCCCCTAGTGGAGGGTGTCTGACACCCAAAATTGAGACACCCAATATTGACACCTAATATTTGTAGGACCGCTTAGCCCGGCAAGGATTCCCGGCGAGGACTAGACTAACCCCAAATTTCCTAACCTGGTCTATTCATAAATTAAAAAAAAATGACTCATCGCAAAAATGAATACCTAATAGTTTAAAATATTTATTAAGAAGTAGTTCAGCTCACCATATCCACAGATCCTTCGTTTGACTCCATATCCGGCTTTAAATGACAGCATTGCTCCAGGG
>QMPV01000234.1 GCA_003648765.1 Candidatus Aminicenantota bacterium | reverse complement strand
CCAAGGGGATAAAGCTTTTATTGCCGGAGCCGATATCAGTGAGTTGGTTCATCTGGATTATAATCAGGGGAAAGATTATGCCCTGGAAGGGCAGGAATTAACTAAACTAATTGAGAACTATCCCAAACCGGTTATTGCGGCTATTAATGGTTATGCGCTGGGTGGGGGAACAGAAATGGCTTTGGCCTGCCATCTTCGGATTGCTTCAGACCGGGCCAAGCTGGGCCAGCCCGAAGTTAAGTTAGGTTTGATTCCGGGTTTTGGGGGCACGCAACGCTTAGCCCGATTGGTGGGCAAAGGGAAAGCCCTGGAACTCATCCTGAGCGGTCGAGTCATTTCTGCCGAAGAAGCCTTAGCCATAGGACTGGTCAATCAGGTGGTTCCTCATGAAGAGTTGACTTCCAAAGTGATGGAACTGGCCGAGGAAATAATGGCCAACGCCCCGCTGGCGCTCCGCTATTCCATTCAGGCCATCAATCAGGGGCTTGATAAATCCCTGGAGGATGGGTTACTCTTAGAGGCTGAACTTTTCGGCAAAGCTTGTGCCACTGAAGATAGCCAGGAAGGCACTAAAGCTTTCCTGGAGAAACGCAAGGCCGAATTTAAAGGTCAGTAAGGAGAAGCACAATGCCAATCTATGAAGGAAATCTAAAAGCAGAGGGTTTGAAAATCGCTATTGTCTTAAGCCGATTTAACCAGTTTATTTCAGAACGCCTGAAAGAGGGAGCTCTGGATGCCCTCTCTAAATTGGGTGCCGAAGAGAAGAATATTCAGATATATAAAGTTCCCGGCTCTTTTGAACTTCCTTTGTTAGCTAAAAAGATTGCTCAGAAAAAAGTGGTGGATGGAATTTTGTGTTTAGGAGTCTTGATTAGAGGTGATACACCTCACTTTGATTTTCTAAGTTCAGAGGTGACCAAAGGCTTGGCCCAGGTGGCTTTAGAGGAGGGAGTTCCGGTTTCTTTTGGGGTTTTAACCGTCGAGAATATTGAGCAGGGCATAGAAAGAGCTGGCACCAAGGCCGGCAATAAAGGTTATGAAGCAGCTATGGCTTTAGTAGAAATGATCAATCTTTTGCAGTCAGCCAAGTTAACTTAGGGGACTGTTTTAAATTAACCGTGATCAGGACAGATGGGAAGAAGAAGAAAAGCACGGGAATTCTGCTTACAGATTCTCTTCCAGCTTGAATTTCAGCCTGAAGACCCATCTGTTGTTCTTAATGATTTCTGGTCAGAGAAAAGGGTCCCTCCAGAGACAAAAGAATATACTGAATGGTTGGTCAAGGGTATTTTCGCCCGTAAAAATTATATAGATGAGTTGATCCAGTCAGTTTCTCAACATTGGAAATTGGAGCGGATGTCCATTGTTGACCGGAATATTCTCCGTCTGGCTGTGTTCGAACTGCTGGAAGAGAAACATATTCCCCCGGCTGTGATCATCAATGAAGCTATTGAGATTGCCAAAAAATACAGCACCGAGAAGGCCGGAGTTTTTGTTAATGGTATCCTGGATGCGGTCCGCAAAAAAATTGATTCTCCCCCCGACAGCCATCAAATAAAATCTAACCAGGAGTGAGAAAGATGAATAAGAATAACTCTAAGAATGATTTGGCTCAGGAACTGTCAGTCTCGACTGATCAAGAATTGGTCAGGATAAAAAAGTGGCAGACTTTAAAAGAAGAAGGAGTGGATCTTTTTCCTCATCGAGCCGAAATAACTCATTCCGTGACTCAGGTGAAAAAAGAGTTTGAATCATTGTCGGCTGAAGAACTGGAAAAAGATGGAATCAGGGTGAGTGTGGCGGGTCGGATTTTAACTGTCCGCAAAATGGGCCGGGCCACTTTTTTTCACCTGGGCGACGCCCTCTCCCGGCTTCAGGCTTATCTCCGTCAGGATAAGGTCGGCCCCACAGAATATCAGCGTTTTTCTCTTCTGGATATTGGGGATATAATTTGTATTAAAGGTCGACTTTTTCGGACAAGAACAGGTGAGTTAACGGTTCTGGTAGAGAAATATAAATTTCTGGCCAAGTGTTTTCATCCTCTTCCGGAAAAATGGCATGGGCTTCAGGATGTGGAGCTGCGTTATCGCAAAAGATATCTGGATTTGATCATCAATCCTGAATCAGCCCGGGTTTTCTGGTTGAGAAGTGCTCTGATAGCCGAGATAAGAAAATTCTTTGATGAGCGGGGCTATATTGAAGTCGAGACACCCATGATGCAGACCATTCCTGGTGGAGCACTGGCCCGACCATTTAAAACTTTCCATAATGCGCTGGGGATTGATCTTTACCTGCGGATTGCTCCTGAGCTCTACCTCAAGCGCCTGGTGGTGGGAGGTTTTGAAAAGGTTTATGAAATAAATCGCAATTTCCGCAATGAAGGCATTTCTTCCCAGCATAATCCTGAATTTACCATGCTGGAGTTTTATGAAGCCTATAAGGATTATCATGATATGATGGAGATGACCGAGGAGTTGCTGGTTCATCTAGCCCAGAAATTATTGGGAAAATTGGAAATTACTTACGGTGAGCATCAAATCTCCTTGCAACGTCCCTGGAAGAGAATCAAGTTTCGACAGGCCTTGGTGGAATACAGCGGACTTTCTCCAGCCAAGCTGGCGGATAAATCAGCCGTTATCGAGCTGGCTTCTCAACTGGCTTCGGAAAAAACACCGCTTTCTTACGGAAAAGCACTGGATGTTCTCTTTGATAAACAGGTTAAACCCCGATTGATTCAACCCACCTTTGTGATTAATCCACCGAAGGAAATCTCTCCTCTGGCTAAATCATCGCCGGAGAATCCAGATGAAGCCGAGAGATTTGAACTGGTTATCGCCGGGATGGAAATAGCCAATGCTTTTAGTGAGCTGACTGACCCCATAGAGCAGAAGAAAAGGTTTGAACAGCAGGCTGAGGAGAGACGGAAGGGAGATGAGGAAACTCATCCTATTGATCTGGATTATGTGCAGGCTTTGGAGTATGGTTTGCCCCCGACCGGAGGAGAAGGCATCGGCATTGACCGCCTAACCATGATTCTGGCCAACAAGCAATCTATCCGCGAAGTTATTCTCTTCCCCCTCCTTCGACCCAAAGATTAAGAGAGCCAACCAGGAAAACTGCAGGATGAGGTATGAGCTTTTTATTGCCAAAAGATATTTGACGGCTCGCCGCAAACAAGCCTTTATTTCGGTTATTACTTTTATTTCTGTTTTGGGCATTACCATCGGTGTCATGGCCTTGGTGATAGCTTTG
>QMPV01000233.1 GCA_003648765.1 Candidatus Aminicenantota bacterium | reverse complement strand
ATTTTTTTAATCGCCATCTTTTAGCCTCCCTCCTTGCTTAAACCATTTCCACAGCCATGGCCACCGCATCTCCACCACCTAGGCAGAGGGCAGCCACTCCCTTTTTCAGCCCTCGGTGTTTGAGGGCGTAAAGAAGTGTTACCAAAATTCGGGCTCCAGTGGCCCCGATAGGATGTCCCAGCGCCACCGCTCCGCCATGGACATTAACCTTCTCCCGGTCTAACCCCATTTCTCTCAAAAGAACCACCATCTGAGAGGAAAAGGCTTCATTGATTTCAAAAAGATCTACATCTTCAAGTTTCCAACCAACATTGGCCAGCAACTTCTCAATGGCTCCTTTGGGGGCGTACATGACCATGGAAGGTTCAACACCGTTGGTGGTGCTTCCCAAAATTCGGGCCAAGGGTTTCAATCCTTTGGCTTTTACGGCATCAGCTGAAGCCACCACCACAGCCGCTGCTCCATCATTCAAAGTAGACGCATTTCCGGCAGTAACTGTCCCATCCTTTTTGAAAACTGGTTTCAGTCGGGCCAATTTCTCCAGAGTGGCGTCTCGCCGCGGGCCTTCATCTACTTTAAAAATAAGCGGCTCACCTTTGCGTTGGGGAACAGTCACCGGCACTATCTCTTCCTCAAAATAGCCTTTATCAATCGCCTGGAGGGCTCTCTGATGGGAGGAGACAGCGTAGGCATCCTGCTCTTCCCGGGTGGCGCCAAATTTTTCAGCAATTATCTCACCAGTATTCCCCATATGAATATTATGAAAGGCGCACCACAAACCATCATAAATCATTGCATCTTTCATGGTAGCATCCCCAAATTTAAGCCCTTCCCGCAGTCCCCAGAGAAGATGGGGAGCCCGACTCATGCTCTCCATGCCTCCGGCCACCACAATCTCCTTTTCCTCGAGCCAAATCGCCTGAGCGGCTAAAGCCACGGCTTTTAAAGCTGAACCGCAGACTTTATTGACGGCAAAACAACTAATGGTATAGGGCAAACCTCCTTTAACGGCTGCTTGTTTGGCTGGCGCCTGACCGATACCTGCTGAGACCACATTCCCCATGATGACTTCATCCACCTCTTCTCCCTTTATCCCGGCTCTTTTGACCGCCTCTTTAATGGCTATTCCACCCAACTCTGGAGCCGAGAAATTTTTCAAAGTGCCTAAATAGCTGCCAATAGGGGTACGGGCAGCTCCCACGATAAAAACATCTCTCAATTCACACATATGATGACCCTTCCTTTGGAATTATTGTTTTCAAATCACCCCTTTTTTATCATAATCAGCAGGGGACTGTAAACCCAGTCGCCGGTTTATTCATAGCCCAGAGTATATCTTTGGTTCATAGTAATAATGAACACCTGAGGTTAGGGACAGGTCCTCACCTTTCACCCTTGTCTTTTGGTGTCAGACACCGCATCTGCATTGTGTCGCATAATATTAAAGTGTCAGACACCGCCAATATGGACACTGCCACTATGGGCAATATGGGTTGTGTGGCATAAATTTCGGGTGTCTGACACCATTCCCTGTGTTTTTCAATATATCACTTACTATATCTAATTTACTATCTTTACTCTTTCCTCAATCAATGGGGGAAAGATCTATCAGTCGGCTATTCCAAACCAGTGATTTGACCATCCGGAGTGACATCAATTCTTTCGGCAGCCGGATGGCGCGGCAAACCGGGCATGGTCATGATGTCGCCACAATAGATCACCACAAAACCAGCCCCAGCACTAAGAGAAGCATCGGTGACTATTAAGGTGAAATCCCGGGGGCGGCCCAAAGCCTCATCGTCACTAGAGAGAGAATATTGCGTCTTGGCAATACAAATCGGCAGTCGGCCGAAACCGGCTTTCTCGAGACGTTTAATCTTACGCTCGATTTTCCCTTCCATGGCCACCGCCGCGGCGCCATAGATACGTCGAGCCACCGTTTCTATCTTATCCAGGAGGGGCATTTCCAAAGGATAAAGAAACTTAAAATTATATTCGTCTTTTTCGATGGCTTCAATCACTTGAGAGGCAAGTTCAACTCCTCCTTCGCCACCGCGGGCATAAACTTCACTTAAAGCCACTCGAGCTCCTTCTTCCTGACAGAGACGTTTAGCCAAAGAGAGCTCGGCTTCAGTATCTTGAGGGAAACGATTAATAGCCACCACAAAAGGCACACCAAAAATCCGCAGGTTTTCAATATGTTTTTGGAGATTGGCAAAGCCTTTTTTTAGGGCTGCAAGATTCTCCTTTTCCAGCTCAGCCAAGGGCACCCCACCATGATATTTTAAAGCTCTGATGGTAGCCACTAGGACACAGGCTGCCGGAGGAGGAATGTGACCGGTGCGGACGACAATATCAAAAAACTTCTCTGCTCCTAAATCCGAGCCGAAACCCGACTCGGTGACTACATAATCGGCCAGACTGAGAGCCAGACGAGTGGCAATGACTGAATTCGTTCCATGAGCAATATTAGCAAAGGGACCGCCATGAATGAAAACTGGATGTCCCTCTATGGTTTGGACTAAATTGGGCTTAATGGCGTCTTTGAGCAAAGCAGCCATGGCCCCATGGGCCTTAATATCCCGGGCAAAAATCATCTTTTTCTCGGGTGAATAACCGATGAGGATGTGGCCACAACGTTCTTTTAAGTCCTGGAGGTCGGAAGCCAGACACAGAATGGCCATCACCTCGGAAGCAGCCGTAATATCATAACCTGTCTCGCGGGCAATCCCCCGGAGAGGCCCGCCGATGCCCACCACTACTTCCCGCAGAACCCGGTCATCCATATCGACCACTCTTTTCCAGGTAACCCGTCGACAATCCAGCAGGCCACAAGCACCGTCAAAGTGAAGTCGGTTATCAACCATGGCGGCCAGGAGATTATGCGCTGCGGAAACAGCGTGGATATCACCGGTAAAATGAAGATTAACTTCATCACTGGGAAAGACTCGGGCTCGGCCAGCTCCGGTAGCCCCGCCTTTTAAGCCGAAAACAGGTCCAAGAGAAGGCTCTCGCAAAGCGCCCACCGCCCGATGGCCTAGATAGTTGAAGGCATCAACCAAACCAATAGAAGTGGTGGTTTTACCTTCACCAGCGGGGGTAGGGCTCATGGCCGTGACCATGATTAATTTACCGCGGAGCTTTTTCTCCTCTAAGAGTTGGCCAAATCTAACTTTAGCCTTGTATGGCCCGTAAACCTCAAGAGCGGTCGGGTCAATGCCTAAATCATCAGCTACCTGAGTAATTGGCTTAACT
>QMPV01000232.1 GCA_003648765.1 Candidatus Aminicenantota bacterium | reverse complement strand
TTTTGTTCTAACGTATTATATATCAATACGTTATGAAAGGAAACAGCTTTTTTTATGAATTATCCAGTTGAAATAAGAAGAACAATAATTTTCGCCTTTTTTAATTTTTTAACAGTTAGATATCCATTATTACAATGAGCCATTTATTTCTATCTTATTTATAAAAAATAATGCACAAGATAATAAAAGGCCCCTCTCCTCACTGTGAGAAGAGGGGCTTTTGATTACTCTGAGCTTGACTTAGAACTGGAACCTGACTCCAAATCGTACTACCCGAGGATTTAAGATTTCATTAGCCATAAAATCAGTAGCATTCTGAGCAAAGTAACCATTATGGACGTAGTAAGTTCCATGGTGCCGATCATAACGACGGTTCATAATAGCGGAATTGAAGACATTGAAGATATCAGCCATGAAATAAATTCGGCCGGTGTCGCTGTAGCGGACGACTTTTTCAATACGGAGGTTAAGGTTATAGAAAGTGGGCAATCTTTCGGTTCCGAATTTGTCGAGGTAGACAGTGATACTCTGGTTATATGGATTGGGAGCGTTATAGTCAACGATGTCTACTGTATGGGGAATGATATGACCTTCTCGAGCATTGAAGGTAAAAGAGAGGTTAAAATTAAGCGGAAGCTGATAAAGTCCAGAGAGCTTGAACAGCCAACGGGAGAAGACATACATGCCAATTTTACCGCTGGCACCCCCCATCCGAGGAGCCCAGATATTATTGTTCAAAGCCCAGAGATTGGTAGGATTAAGATAGCCTTTATCTCCGTAGTGTTCGCGCTGGTCTTGCAGGGTAAAAGAAAGGTTCATCATCCAGTTGTTGGAAAGGCGTTTATTGAGAACAAGGTCGATTCCTTTAAAGTCTCGATAATAATTAGGTCTTTGTTCTCGGTATTGATACCAGCGGTAAGGAACATCGCCTTTGAGGAGGTAATAAGGTTTGCCAGCCGCTTCGCCAGTGGAATAGGGACCCACTTTATCAGGGATAATTCCGGCTTGGAAGTATTCATCTTGGGAGGCTTTATCACCAGTGGTGGGGTCATAGGCTAGATTCCAGTTGAAGTGGTCGAAGCGTCGATAAGTCATGTGGATTCCTAGACCCAGATCAGGCAAGAGTTCTCTCTCCAGAGAAAGAATAGCTTCTGAGATTCTAGGCGAGCCGACACTGGAATCAAGAGTATAGCGAGGAGCTCCGGTTTGCTGAGGATTGTCAAAGTCATACCCTGCCCACATCACTCCATAAGCACCATTGACATCTCCGATGAAGTTACCATTGGCATCAAAAACAGGGTGGAGGCCGTAGGAAGCAGCTGTTCTCCAGAAAAGTTCAGTAGCATCGACAATGCCATCCCCGTTGTCCATCCACCAAAAATCCATCCAACCCCCTAATCCTAGGGGTTCAAAATAACCAGCCTCACCTGTGCCCATAAATTCGCCGTATTGACCAAGCGAAAGTTTGACGATTGTTTTTCCATCACCAAAAAGGTCATAGGTTAGCCCTAACCGAGGTGAAAAAACTTTCCAGGCATAGTCAGGATCAACGGCGGGAATATTAAGTCCAGGTAATACACTATCAATGGCATTTATAGCTGTGGTCGTGAAATTGTTGGTCCAAGCACCATTATCTTTTTCTACAGCGGTCATGGTGAAAGCGTTAATTCGAGGATGCTGATAGCTATACCGAAAGCCGAGGATGGCGGTGAGGCGTCCGACCGTGATAGTGTCACTGAAGAAGCCGACATATTCGATGACAGTGTTATTATCTCTCCAACCGCGTTCGACAGAGACCATCTGGATGTTGTCTACTAAGTCGGGAATGTTGTCTCCTGTTATGTCCACGGTGGGGTAATTATAATTATAGTAGGTCCGAACATTTCCTGGGGTACGCCATTCATGAGCTCCAGTGCTGTGACGATATTCGACGCCGACCTTAACTTCGTGACTTATTCCAAATAGGTTGTCGTTGAAGTAGTTAGCCATAAGACGGAAATTATGGGAAGGACGATCAGCCCGATAGAACCAATAGGTGTTTCGATAGATCCCAGCGGTAATATCATAACGGAGAAGCTTCTGCATTTCTTCATCATCAGTAGGAATCATGTTGAATCCCCCGCCACTGTAAGAATATTTGGCGGAGAGGAAGAGGTTATCTCCAAACATGTGTTCGTCTTCGAGTTTAATAATTGGAGTTCCAAAGTGGTATTTGCCAGTCTGATGCCACCCGCGAGGGAAGGAATAACTGGCCGAGCGTCCAAATTTTTCTTTGTTCCCGATGTGGACAAAAGCCTCAAAGCGGTTTTGAGGAACGAGCTGGAGGTTAATCTTAGCAGCATAGTTAGCTAAGAGAGTGTCGTCGGGGTTGCCGTAAATGTTGTTAGTTTTAATATCCTGAACTCCGTAAGAAAGCCACCACCAAGCTCTGTCTTTGAAAAATGGACCGCCTGTATTAAATCCATAATCTTTAATGTTGCGAATAACGTTGGTACCTCGAACTCCCTCTGCTCGCAGCTCATCAGTCAGATTATCTGCCTGAAATTTTTGGTCAGTTAAGTAAAAACGACCGCCTAAGCTAACATTGTTACCACCGCGGCGGGTAACCAAATTAACGATGACTCCGCCAGTGGCCACAGTGACATCACCGCCTCCGAGAGTGACATTCATTTCTTCAAAAGCATCAAAGTCAAAATAGGTGATGGAGGATATAGAAGCGGGGTCTTCGATGCTGGCTCCGTCAATACTCCACATTTGACTTCCGCCACCTTTGGAATAAAAACCAGCCATCTGCCCGGATTCTGAGCCTCCAACGTTTTCTCGGTCAACCATGACCCCCGGAGCTTGTTGAAGAATTACCCACGGATCTCGAGAGGTGGGCAAGGACTGCAAGACTTCACGGGTTATGTTTTCGGCCACTGTTGTCTTTTTTGTTTCAACAACCGGAGTGGGTGCAATGACCGTTACTTCTTCTTCCAGAGTTCCCATTTCCATGGTCAAGGTAATTTCAGTGTTACGGCCGAGGGAAACAATAATGTTTTCTCTGGTTACCGTTTTAAAGCCTTCAAGTTCAGCGGTGACTTTATAATCACTTCCGGGAGAAAGTGACAGGAATCGAAAGACCCCTTCTGCTGAAGTGATAATTGAAATGGGAGCAGTTAGAGAACCGGTTAAGGTAACCGTGACACCGGGAAGAGGATTGCCATTAGTGTCAATCACTCGACCATAAATGTTTCCAGTTCTTTGCTGTCCGATAGATGGAACAACAAGAAGAAGAATAAGTAACAATCCTCATAA
>QMPV01000231.1 GCA_003648765.1 Candidatus Aminicenantota bacterium | reverse complement strand
ATAGTTTCAAATCCACAGAGGATCTCGAATCTTCAGAAAAACTAAAAAAATGGCTAGAAAGTTTGAAACCCGAAGACTTAGGTAAATATAAAATGTGATTCTTCCCTTTGCCTAAACCTCCCTTCCGTTAAAATTCTAAAGAATTTTTTAAATTCAACTGCGTAAGGAAAAAACAAGATAGAGAGCTATTGCACTGAAAAGAAGGGGAGGAGTCCAGGCAGATAAAAGAGGAGAAAGATAGCCAATATAACCCAGTCCCCGAAAAATCCCAATCGCCCCCCAGTAGATCATGGCAATAACCACACTTATGCCTAAGCCGACGAGAGCCCCCCGACGCCCCATGGAAAAGCTAAAAGGTAAAGCCAACAAAACCATCACCAAACAGGCCAAAGGAAAAGCCAGTTTGCTTTGAAGATCAACCTCAAATCGTCTCGTGGAAAAGCCTTGGCTTCGGATGTCATGAATATATTTTTTTAATTCTCTAAAGGTCATCTGCTCAGGAACTTTTCTTTCTTTAATAAAATAAGATTTGTCTTCTACCGGGCTTATCGAGACTCTCTCAAATTCTTTAAAAGTAGTAGCTCCCTTATCTTTAAACTCTCTCACCCAGCCCTGACTTAGAAGCATCTTTCTTCCCTTTAATATCGCTTTTCGGGCGGACCATTGACGTTTTAAAGACCAGCTGGTAGGGTTAAATTCAAAAATCATAATTTGACTGAAGGCGGCAGCCAGAGGATCAAAATATCGATAATAATACATCTTCTGCCCGGTTTGACTCATCACCCATCTCTGGTCAACTTGAGAATAAGTCCGAGGAGGTAAATCATTGATCCTGTTCCAAAGTTGTTCCTGCTTTTTATTCGCCGCTGGCAATATGCTCTCCTGGAGGTAAAAAGAAAGACCACTTATTAAAACTCCAAGAATAACAAGCGGTACAATCAAGCGATAAAGACTTATTCCGCAGGCTTTGGCGGCTGTAACTTCATTGAATTTAGACATTAAGCCAAAGGTCAATAAAGTGGCCGTCAAAGCGGCCATAGGGAGAACATAGTGGATAAACTCGGGCAATCTGAACCAAATATATTGGAGAAAGAGAGAGAGCGGTTTTTGATGTTCATAAACCCGATCAATTCTCTCAAAAAAAGTAATAATGACAAAAAGTATTAAAAGCCCTAGAAAAATAAGGGCGAATAGCCAAAAAAAACGCCGGATAATGTACCGATCAAGAATGTTCCAGATCTTGCCTCGAGGCCACACAGAGAAAAGTCTTCGGCGCGCTAGCGGGGCTAATTCTCGACCAACTAATTCTTTTTCCGTAATTAACTTCTTGCTTCTCAAATGATAAGAAATCTCTCTCAAAGTACCCCAGAAAAGAAAAATTCCCAAGATGGTCAGGATTATATTGGCTCCCCACATACCTAACCAAGGCTCAATCTGGCCATCTACAGCCAGTTTTTCTCCAGCTGTAATCAGCACATAATAAACTACAATAATGATTAAACTGAGAGTAAAACCGCTGGCCCGCCCCCCCTTTCGAGTAGAAGCTCCTAAAGGTAACCCCAAGAGAGCGAAAACCAAGCAGGCTAAGGGGAGAGCCAGCTTCTTATGAAATTCTACTAAATGGGTCCGATAAGCTCTTTCTTTGGCTCGGGCTAAAAGAGTTTTACTCCCCTGGATCAACTTAATTTCTTCTTTCAGGCTGCTCAAATCCCTTTTTAACTCAGTAATTGTTTTTTCTCTCACTCTTTTTTCCGGAGAAATCTGGTGAATAAGGTGGCTAATATCTATTTCTTCTTCATAAGAGGAAAAAGAAGTCAATCGATAAAATTTCTCAGGATCGTAAAGAGGAAAAGAATAGATAGTCCCATTAAAAAGCCGCATAATCGCTTTGTTTCCCCCAGGAAGAATGGTTAACTGACCCTTCTGCGCCAAAACCAGCTGAGGCTCTTCGGGTTTCTTAGCTGAATATAAAAAGATATTCTGCCACTCGCCTTGAGCGTTAATCTCTTGAATATATAAGACTAATTGGGGAATAGCTTCATTAAATTCCCGTGGCTTCATCTGAATTTGAGCGCGGGCTAACACAGAAGAACTCAGGGTCCTGACCCATTGGTAATTTCCCCACGGAGCCAAATACATGGTAAAAAGAGCAGTTACCAACCAGCCAAGGAAAGCAAAAATTAGGATAGGTTGAAGAAGTCGAGTATAACTTATCCCCAGAGTCTTAAAAGCAATTATTTCCGAATCAGTAGAAAGACGACTCAATCCAGCTAAAATCCCCATTAACACAGCCATCGGTAGAGTGAAGGCCAAAATAGAAGGAAGCAATTCAATCATTAAGCGGAGGATAGTAGGTAAGGGCACTCCTCGAGCAATAAAGAGTTCTGAAAGAAGAAGAATCTGATTCATTAAAAGAACAAAAGTATAAACTAGGAGGCCTAAAAGAAAAGGAGGAATTAACTCTTTTAACAGATAGCGATCGATGGGCTTAAACACAAATGATTTATACCATACTCCCTGTCTAAAAAAAAGAAAGGCCTTGCGCCTGAAGCGCAAGGCCTTGAAACGCGTTGGCTCTAATTAATACATGTCACTTGGCGGGGTAGGATACTTTTGGCCTTTATCCTCTTCTGGAATCTCAGAGACAAGACCTTCGGTAGTCAACATTAAGCCGGCGATACTGGCGGCATTTTGAAGAGCAGTCCGAACAACCTTGGTTGGATCAAGAACACCTACCTTGATCATGTCTTCATAAGTTTCGGTTAAGGCATTGAATCCATAATTAGGTTCCATCTCTTTGACCTTCTCGACGATTATCGAACCTTCGTAACCAGCATTAAAAGCAATTTGGCGCATGGGTTCTTCTAAAGCTCTCCGAACGATGTTGACTCCAATCTGCATATCGCCTTCCAGTTTGAGATCATCAAGAGCTTTCTGGCACCGCAGTAAAGCTACGCCACCACCGGGAACAATACCTTCTTCAACTGCGGCTTTAGTGGCATGCATGGCATCTTCAACCCGGGCTTTTTTCTCCTTAAGTTCAGTTTCAGTCGCAGCTCCCACTTTAATTAAAGCTACACCGCCCACCAACTTCGCCAATCGCTCCTGGAGTTTTTCGCGGTCGTAATCAGAAGTAGTTTCCTCAATTTGCACTCTTATCTGTTTGATGCGAGCTTGAACATCTTCCGCTTTACCCTTACCTTCCACAATAGTAGTGTTGTCTTTGTCAATAACTACCTTCTTGGCTTCACCCAGCCAATCAATAGTGACATTCTCCAGTTTCACTCCGATATCTTCGGT
>QMPV01000230.1 GCA_003648765.1 Candidatus Aminicenantota bacterium | reverse complement strand
TCATTTTTCTTACGCTAGTTTAGCGGATCATTTAGAAAGAATTAATCTTTATTCAGAATTAGGCGCCAAGGAACTTTATGCCCAACAAAAGAAATGTCGGTGGTATCATTTAGTTATCCTTCCCTTTGCCCGTTTTCTAAAATCATATCTTCTCCAGGCGGGTTGGCGAGATGGTTTCCCGGGAGTAGTTATTTCAGTCTTCAGCGGTTTTGGCCTTTTTGTCCGCTACGCCAAACTCAAAGAAATTTGGAAAAAAGGAGAAAAGATTGAGTCTTTTCCAGATTGATGCTGGTAAGGGCTGGCGGGGTGGGCAACGACAGTCTCTTCTCTTATGTCGTTTACTTCTCCAACAGAACTTTTCTTGTTATCTCGTGGCCCAACCGCGAAGCCCTTTGGCTCTTAAAGCTCAGGAAGAAGGTATCCCGGTGATTCCCCTCCGGATGAGAGGGGAAGCAGACTTCTGGGCAGCTGCTCGCTTGGCCTTGATCTTAAAAAGAAGACAGTGTCAGCTTATTCATTACCATGACGCCCACGCTGTCATGTTGGGCGCTCTGGCCTCGCGAATGGCTCAAGTGCCCTTACGGGTTTTAACTCGACGGGTAGATTTTCCTTTAAACGAGAATCCTCTCTCTCGCTGGAAATACCAGAAAAATATAGATGCCTTTATCGCCGTCTCGACGGGAGTGAGAGAGGTGCTGGTTAAAGGAGGAATTGACCCCCAGAAGATTTATGTTGTCCCCGACGGAATTGATTTCACTCCTTATGAAGAAAATAAAGAGAAAGGAGCTCTTCGGCGGGAGTTAAATTTTACTTCGGCTGATTATGTAGTAGGAATAGTCGCCCATTTAGCTGATCATAAGGGACACAAGTATTTAATTGAAGCTGTTCGCCTTCTAAAGGAAAAACTTCCCCAGGTTAGGCTCATTGTTGTTGGAGAAGGCCCCTTAAAGTTGGAACTCTCCCGGCAAGTTAAAGATTTCCATTTGGAAGATGTCGTCTTTTTTCTTGGTTTTCGGGAGGATATTCCCCGGATTTTGGCTTCTCTAGATTTATTTGTCTTGTCTTCTCATATGGAAGGCTTAGGAAGCAGCCTTTTGGAAGCTATGGCTTCTCGCCTGCCAGTAGTAGCAACCCAAGTGGGCGGCATTCCTGATGTAGTTATTCACCAAGAAACAGGTCTGTTGGTCCCCCCCAAAAATCCCGCAGCTCTAGCTGAAGCTATTTTAGAAATGTATAACCATCGAGAAAAGGCACAAAAAATGGGGCAGAGAGGTTATGAGGTTGTCCATGAGAAGTTTTCCGCTGAAGCAATGGCTGGGAGGGTAATAAATGTTTATCAGAATTTATTTAAAGCCAAAAAAATGGAGATGAGTATTCGTCATGGCTCTAGAAAGAATTGAATTGCGGCTTCTTCGTTTACCTTATGTTCATTATTTTGAAACCAGTTTAGGCCGGGAGAAGGAAAGGGAGTTTATTCTGGTTAAAGTCTTCAGTCAAGGAGAGACGGGCTATGGAGAGGTGGCGGCCTCAAGAGCTCCTCTTTATAGTTATGAAACTGTGGGCACAGCTTGGCATGTTTTGACTGAATTTTTTATTCCTCTTCTCTTTCGTCAAAAGATTGAAGATCCCGAGGAATTTGCGGCGGCCGTCCGCAAGTATCGAGGACATCCCATGGCTCGAGCGGGGCTGGAGCTAGCTTTGTGGGACCTAAAGGCGAGAAAATTGAACCAACCTCTCTTTAAGCTTTACGGAGGAGTTTATGAGAAAATTCCCGCTGGCGTGAGTATAGGTATTCAAGATTCAGTGGAAGAATTAATTGCCCGGGTAGGCGATTTTCTCCAACAGGGGTACCAGCGGATTAAGCTTAAAATTAAACCAGGGTGGGATATTAATGTATGTCAAGCTGTAAGAGACCATTTTCCTGATATCCTTCTCCAGGTGGATGCCAATGGGGCCTATTCCCGGGAGACAAAGGCCGGATTAAAAGCTCTGGATGAGTTCAATTTGTTAATGATAGAACAGCCTTTTCCTCCCTATGATTTATGGGATCATTCTTTATTTCAGAAAGAAATGAACACGCCTCTATGTTTGGATGAAAGTATCTATGATTTTTCTGCCGCCCGAAGTGCAGTCGAAATGGGCAGCTGTCGGGTGATTAATATTAAGGTGGGTCGGGTTGGCGGTATTGTGGAAGCTCGCCAAATCCATGACTTTTGCCAGGAAAAGGGGCTGCCTGTTTGGTGCGGTGGTATGTTAGAATCAGGTATAGGTCGGGCTCATAATCTTCATTTGGCCAGTCTTCCCAATTTTAAATTTCCCCACGATCTCTCAGCCAGTCGTCGTTATTACCAAGTGGATATTGTTGAACCCGAAATTACCCTTGAGCCAGGAGGAAAAATTAAAGTTCCTCAAGATCCAGGTATTGGAGTCACTCCCCGGGAGAAAATGATTGAAAGTCTGACCTTGAAGAAAGAGGTTTTGCTCCCTGAGAAATGTTCTTAGAAAGAAATATATTTGAAGAATAATCAGAGAAAAGCGCAATTTTCTGGGAAAAAGATTATCAAAATTTTATTAGAACAATTCCGGGAGAGGTTTGAAGAAGGAAATCCTTTAGATTATTTTGGCTTTCTCTCCGGAATAAGGTCGAGGGGGAAAGAGTCGGGTGAAAAAAGGGCGATTGACTTGATTTTAGAAAGCTGCTAATAGTTTAGCCGTGAGTGTTAAAACCTATAAAGAAGCCGGGGTTGATATTGAGGCCGCTGAGGAATTTATCCGTAAGATTAAACCCCTGATTAAATCCACTCATCAGCCTGGTGTGTTATCAGAGATAGGCGGTTTTAGTGGCTTGTTCAGCCTCAAAGGCCTTAACCTGGCCGAGCCAGTTCTGGTCTCCGCCACCGATGGAGTAGGCACCAAACTCCTTTTGGCAGAACTTCTGGGAAAGTATGATACTATCGGTCAGGACTTGGTGGCGATGTGTGTTGACGATGTGGTTGTGTGCGGAGCCAAACCTTTATTCTTCCTTGATTATATTGCCACTGGCCAACTTGAGGCGGCTAAAATGGAAGCTTTTATTCGAGGAGTGGTTAAAGGATGTCAATTGGCGGAATGTGCTTTAATCGGAGGCGAGACAGCTGAATTGCCGGGATTGTATGAACCGGGCAAATTTGATGTGGCTGGTTTCTGCGTGGGTGTGGTGGACAGAGCCCGGATAATTGATGGCCGGTCTTGTCAACCGGGAGATAAAGTCATTGGTTTAGCTTCATCAGGACTTCATAGCAATGGCTATTCGCTAGTTCGGCGGTTGTTT
>QMPV01000229.1 GCA_003648765.1 Candidatus Aminicenantota bacterium | reverse complement strand
CGGCCGATAAAGAAAATTTCGCCCTGGAGAGGCTGGCTGAGCCCGTCAACTAGAATCTCCACCGGATGGCCCAGGCGCAAATGGCTTAGTTCCTTCTCTTCCAGGAAGGTTTCCACAAAGAGGCTGCCGGCGATTAATATTTCCGCCAGGGCCTGTCCCGGGAGCAATGTTTCGCCCTGGTTGATGAACTTGCGGAGGACTATTCCCTGGGCGGGAGCTTGGATGGAGTAGTCGGCCAGCTGAAGCAGGAGTTGTTGCTTTTGATTGGCCAGAGCCTCCAGTTTCACCTGGAGTGACTTGAGTGCCTGCCGGGCCTCAAAGAGGGAAGTGGTGGCTTCAGTTAGTTTTAACCGGGCCTGCTCTAGTTCGTCACCGGCCACTGATTGTTTTTGGGTCAGGCGGGTTAAGCGCTCGACCTTATCCTGCCAGTAAGCTTTTACCTGGAGGAGGAGATTGATCTTCTCCCGGGTTTTCTGTTGATTGAGTTTGATTTCTTTGGCCTGAATATCCAGTGCTTCCAGTTTTTTCTGCAGCTTGCTGTTGTTAATTTGAGCCAGGAGAGAACCCTGGTCCACCGAGGCACCTTCCTGGAGATTAAGGTGGATGACTTCACCGCCGACCAGAGATTTGACCACGGCTGTTTCACCGTCAACCACCCCGGCCGCCAGAATCATTCCTTCCTCCCGGCGGCAACCGGTAAAGGCCAGAAGACCTCCAGCTACCAGGAGGAGGGCCGAAATAAGCCGCCGCTGATTTTTATTTGAAATGAATTTCATTGGTTAACCTCCATGTAGTGACCAATATAAGAATTTATAGCTACCCGAGTGAGTTGGAGTTCGAATTTTATTTCCTCAAGACTCCAGGTTAACTTCTCCTCCTCGCTGAGAGCGGTGAGATATTCCAGATGAGGAATAAGTTTTTCTTGCCAGAGTTGTTGTTTGAGCCGGGTCTTTTCCCGGGCGTAGTCGGCCATTTTTTGGAGATGTTTCATTTTTGCCTGGAGTGACTCAAGACGGGCGTAAAGGCTGGCCAGAGCTTTTTTGGTATCTGCCAGGAACTTTTGTTTTTCGGTCTGGAGCTGGCGGATCTTATAATCCAGCATAGTCAATTCCTCTTTTTTCTTGCGCCAGTCGAAGAGAGGCACTTTAAGGGTTATGCCTCCCTGAAAATAGAGGGACCATTCTTTTTTGAAAAAGTTAATCCCCGGTTTCCCATAGTGGACTTCAGCCCGGGCGGCCAGCTGGGGAAGATATCGACCGGAGGTCATCTTCTTTTGGAGTTCGATGGCCTGAATTTGTTTGTCCAGCTGGCGGAGAAAAGGATGATTTTCTTCGAGATAGGCCAGGGCCTGGTTGAGATTTAGAGCCCGTTCTGTATAGCCAGGTTCAATTTCTTCAGGATAGTGGCCGCAAAGACGATGGAAGGTCAGGCGTTCTTCCTGGATGAGTTGTTTGATTTCCAGAAGCGAATTTTCCATTTCTTCAATTTTGCTCAGGGTTTCCAGAAGATTGACCCGCCGGGAGAGTTCTTCTTCGACCAGATGCTGGAGCCTCTGGTGATGGAGCTCCAGGCGTTTTTTAATGTTGGAAGCTGAATTAAGATGGGCTTCGAGGAGCTGGTAGCGATAAAAGGAAGAGACAACCTGGGAAATGACGCGGTTGATTACCAGGTTTTTTTGGTCCAGAGCCATTAGTTTTTGCAGCCGGGATAATTCTACGGCCCGGGTGAGCTGCCCGCCGGTGAAGAGAGGCTGGGTGAGAGAGAGATTCAGGTCATAATTGTGTTTTAAACCACCTTCAATCTGAAGGGGAGTGAGTTGGCCGGTGAGAGGCGAGGGCAGGGCGGGCAGTTCAAGAGCAATGGTCTGCGAGCGGTAGAGATAGTTGCCATCGAAGTTGACCTGAAAGAGTTTGTTCTTCTCAGTGAGCCTGGTGCGGGAGGAGAGATAATTCACTTCAAGAGCCGCCTGCTGGAGAGTTTCGCTTCGGCGGAGAGCATCTTTGATGGCCTGGTCCAGGGTGAGATGAGATTGAGCTGGAAGCGGACGAGAGAAGGAAAGAGGGAGGAGGAGGGCGAGGAAAAGGACCAGCAGCCCTGGGGTTGAGTTGCGGTTAATACAAAAATTTTTAAATAAGCGACAAATAGAGTAAACAAAGTAATATTGTCGCCTGAAATAATAATGGTCTTTTTTCTTCATGGGAGTACTCCCTTTTTAAGGAATTGAGTCAAGCTGGCGATGCGACGCTGGAGGAAATCAGGTGAGTCCATTATTTTTTTCTGAAGGAGAACTTCCACCAGTGGAGCAATGATAGGGGTGAAGATCATAGGGGGGATGAGATTGAGGATCAGTTGAGAGGGGTCGGTTTCCTGAAGGAGCCCCTCTTTTCCCCAGGCCATGATTTTTTTATTGATTTCTCGCGGGGGGGAGGGCTGGTAGGTAGAGATGACCTGGGACATCAGGGAGGCGATTGTTTGGGGGTTGCGGATTAGTTCAAGGAGAATCATGCGAATGTAATCCGGATGTTCGAGGGCGAAGCGGGTGTAAATTCGGGGCAGAACCTCAATTAAATCACTGGGTTGGCGGGCCTGGAGAATAACCTGTTGAAGTTGAGGGATAACAATCTTCATGGCTTCTGTCAGCAACTGCTGGAAAAGATTTTCTTTGGAAGAAAAATAATAGAAAAGGAGGGCCTTGTTGACGCCGGCTTTCCGGGCGATGCGTTCCATCCGGGCTCCCCCTAATCCGTGAGTAGCAAATTCTTTGAGAGCAGCCTGGAGGATGCGTTGCGGCGTGGAAGAACTCTGGTCTTTGGTGGGTTTCATCTCAAGTCGATTTCCTTTCCTAATTAAATTAACCAAATGGTTAAACCATATGGTTAATTTAACCTGATGGACTTAACTTGTCAAGCTTTAAGAAAAAATTTTTTCCCCACCCTTAATATTTATTAAAAAACCCAGGGAAGTAGGAAACTAATTTTAGATTCGCTTTTCTTTTCTTTTCTTTTCTTTTCTTTTCTTCTCTTCTCTTCTCTTCTCTTCTCTTCTCTTCTCTTCTCTTCTTTTCTCTTCTCATCTCTTCTCTTATATTGCTTAAAATCAAATTGTATTTTGATCTGGAAGCGCTGCCAAAACCATAAGGGAAGATAAAGAAGGCTCACCTTATACTGATGTTTTAACTAAAACCACAGGAAGTGAGCCTTGAAGGAGATCCCGTAATCATGATGTCAGGCACCCATATCCCACAATCAAGGTGTCAGACACCTAACTTAAGGTGTCAGACACCTCAACTCGTGGTGTCAGACACCCTATATTCTT
>QMPV01000228.1 GCA_003648765.1 Candidatus Aminicenantota bacterium | reverse complement strand
CCGTGGTTAGTCCCTTTGAGTCAAAATAAAATTAAAGAGGTTCTAGAATGGTTGAAAGAAATTGCTTTGAGAGACAACCTCACCCCAGAACAAATAGTAGCTGATTTTAACCGCTCTTCCTCAACTGAGGAAGTATCTAAATCTTTGGCTCCGCCGGCCGAAGCTTTCAGGGATTATCTTCGGCAAAAACGTTATCCTGCTTATATTCAGGCTTTAGCCCGCTACAAATCAATTTTAAAAGAGATAGGCTGGCCGGAAGATATTGAGCTCTCTCCCTTTCCCTATTTTGAAAAAGACGAGTTTCAAGTCTCTTTCACTTTTTCCAATGAGAAAGAATTTAGAAAGAAAGTAGATCAATTGGTTAAACTGAATAAAACCTCAGGCATAAAAAAAATATTTTTTTTCCAAAAGAATGATTGATCTTCAAAAAGTTTTTGTTCATCAGGAAGCTTTGTCATATCCTTTGGCCAAACGGATTTTAAATCACCTCTCAATTGAGCCGCAAGTCATAGATAACCAGGAAATAATTCGGGAGCAACTCTGTTTAGAAAGTGATGTTATTGGGGCGGGCAAAAAAATTTTAGTCTTGGATGTTTTAAAAAAAGGAAGTTTTATTAAGCCTTGCCCTTGCACACCAGCTTATTTAGGGTGTGGCTATCTAGTCATCAATGCCGATTTGAACTGTCCTCTGGATTGTTCCTATTGCATTCTTCAGAGCTATCTGGATGATCCTTGGCTGACTATCTTTGTCAATCAAGAAAAAATAGCCGAGGAACTGGCTCAGCTGGTCTGGCGACGGTCATCATTTTTTCGTATCGGCACGGGCGAGTTAGCTGATTCATTGGCTCTAGATGGCTTGACGCAGCGGGCTCGTGACTTACTCAATGTATTTGCCGCCTATCCTCGAGCTGTGCTGGAATTAAAAACTAAAACCACTCTTATTGACTACTTACCCTCTCCCTCGCCGGCTCCTCAGGCAGTCATGGCTTGGTCCTTGAACTCTGAAGAAGTGGCTCTTCGAGAAGAGCATGGAGCCCCTCCTGTCAGGGAAAGAATTCAGGCTGCTCGGGAAGCTATTCAGAAGGGCTATCGGGTGGCCTTTCATTTTGATCCTCTAATTTGGTATCCAGGGTGGGAAGAAGGTTATGGCCGAGTAATAGAGGAGTTAATGATTAGTATTCCGGCCAAAAAGATAGCCTGGATTAGTTTAGGAGCCTTGCGCTTTCCTCCGCAATTGAAAGAGATAATTCGCCAGAGATTTCCTAATTCTCTCTGTTTGACTCAGGAATTTATTCGGGGAAAGGATGGAAAGTTCCGGTTATTCCGGCCGATCCGCCTTCAGTTATATCGCCAGATAATGAAATATTTTTGGAGTTCTTCTTCTTATCAGCAAGTGAAATACTATCTCTGTATGGAGTCACCGGAAATATGGGATGAAATTTTTGGCCAAAAAAGAAGAGGCGAGAAAGGGATTGCTTTCTACCTTTCTCGCCCCTCTTGATTTCCTCTGAAAAGAGTCAAATCCGCAAGAGGATTGACTTTAATTTAATCGGCTTTGGTGGTCTTTTTCTCCGTAATTATACCGACTATTTCCACACCAGCTTCTTTAAGAATATCAATTATATCGACTATTTTTCCGTATTCCAATTCTTGGTCAGCCCGCAGATAGAGCTTTTTATCACTAGCTGTCATGAAAGCATCTTCCAGGAGTGTTTGGAGATTATCCATGGTCGCTTGGTCCTGGTTAACATACATGGTGCCGTCTTTCTTTATAGAGAGAACAACTTCGGGATTTTCCGGTTGGTTAATCGTATTGAGAGCGGTCGGCAACCGAACATCCACGCCTTTTTGGACCAGGGGAGTGACCACCATAAAGATGATTAAAAGAACAAGCAGAACGTCGCAGAGAGGGACCACATTAGGCTCAGCGCTAACTTCGCCTTCTTTACCGGTTCGAACTGAAACTCCCATTTTTTTCCCCTAATTTACTTATTTTTAAAGCTTAGGTCTGTTCGGTTTTGCGGACAAAAAAGTCAATAATTTCAGAAGCGGTGTTGGCCATTTCGGCGCCGTAAATTTCGATTTTGGTGTTTAAGAAATTGAAACACCAGAGGGCGATAACAGCGACGCCGATACCGAAAGCTGTGGTAACCAGAGCTTCAGCAATACCCTGAGCCACAGCTCCAATACCTCCTGACCCCGTTAAGGCCATGCCCCGGAAAGCATTAATGATTCCGGCGATGGTTCCGAAAAGTCCGATAAAGGGGGCCGAAGTGGCGATTGTCGCCAAGGTGTTCAGACCTCTTTTTAATTCCTGGGTGAAAATATTGGAAGCTCTTTCACAACCACGGCGAGCTGTTTCAACTTGCTCTTCGAGGGAAAGGTTGGCTTCTTTACCTTCCAGGAATTCTTTAATCCCAGCGGCGGTGACACGGGCTAAGTGGCTCCATTTGTATTCCTTCTTTGACGAAAGAGTTAAAGCCTCTTGAATTTTTCCTTGCTTTAGAAGATCAGCCAACTTGGGAGCAACAGCTTTAGACTTTTTGCTGGCCCGGGCAAAGACTAACTGGCGTTCGATGAAACGATACAGAGCAATAATTGACAGGAAAATGAGGGTGATCGCAACAGCCTTGGCCACTAGTCCCATGGCCTGCCACATTTCAATCAGACCAAATTGCATTTTACTTACCTCCTTTTTTTAATGACGAAAGCCATTTCAGCTTTTATTTCAGTTTAAATGTAACCGTAACTGTAAAAATGACCCCACGGGGTCGACCGTTGATGATCATTGGCTCGTAAACCCACTGACGAACAGCATCAATGGCGGCCTGGTCGAGTAAGGGAATCGACCGGAGCACTTTTATGTTCTGGACTCGTCCATAAATATCAGTTGTACATTCTAAAATGACGACTCCTTCGACCCGAGCCTGCCGGGCAATTTCAGGGTAGACAGGATCCACTTTTTTGATTAATTTAGGTGGTTTTATTTCTCCAACAGCTCTGACCGGAGCTTCGACTTCTCCGACGACGCCACCCAGAACTCCACCAACGACACCACCTAAAACTCCTCCAACGACGCCACCTTCCACGCCGCCTTCCACGCCGCCTTCAATACCGATATCGGTCAATTCTTCTTCAGCAATTTCTTCGGGAATTTCTACCGGCGCGACCAGCTGTCCTGGTTGAACGTTGGTTTTAGCTTGAACAGGTTTAATTCTCGTTCGGGAACGAGACCGGGAGCGTTTTTTAGCTGGCGGGGGTGGTGGCGGAGGAGGTGGTGGAGGAGGGGCTAGGAAAGCACTGTAAACTTCTACTTCAGGTAAATTGGTG
>QMPV01000227.1 GCA_003648765.1 Candidatus Aminicenantota bacterium | reverse complement strand
TGATAATAAGGTGTCTGACATTCTGATAATTTAGGTGTCTGACACTCTGCGAATATCGGTCTGCATAGTGTGGGTCTCTGGACACTCTGCACGGTCTCTGACCATCTGCACGGTGATACCCTCCACGGTGATAGAGCAGTCTTTAATTAACATGCTGGTTCAGAGCCAAATATTATAATGGGGGTTTCAATTAGTGGCCGTCATAAGGGCCAATTAATTGTTAAGCGGGATGCAGAGACTCTGAGCGGGGCTTTAAGCGACCCTTTAAGAGAAGAAAACTAAGCACCTTCAAAGCTCTCATGGAAGTGAAAATGTTCGGTTAAATAACAAGAAGGGTTGGCACGAAAGAAGAAAAGATAATAAAATAGAAAAGATGAGTCGGAAAATATTTTTTTTAATTATCTTTATTTTATTCTGTTTTTCTTATCCAAACTATTTTTATGCAACCCCCCCTCTTCAAGAAGGAGTAGGCTTACGGGTGAAAGCTTGGGTAAAGCCCATTCGCCTCTCTCGGCAACAGCAGGGACAAGTGGTTTTGAAATTTAAAATTCCGGAAAATCTTAGGGTTAAGCCTCTCCCTAATTTTATTATTGAATTTGAGCCTTCAGATGGAGCTTTATTTTCAAAAAATTTTTTTACTGCCTCGGATTTAAGTATGGAAATTTTAGAAGATGATGGGCAGGAATATTTAAATTTGTCGCAACCCGTGGAGATTACTTTTACCGTTCCCCTAAAAGCCAAACGAGGCAGGCATGTGATCCGGGGAAAGGTGAAGTATTTTGCTTATTCCATTAGCGAGAATTGGTGTTTGAAAACTACGGCTAAGTTTGAAACCTACTTTTATACTCGGGCTTCTGTTTATCGAAAAAAGTCGGGCAAGTGATTGATGAGAAAGAATTACAGCCAGTTATGCTGTTGATACCAGGTTAAAGTTTCTCTCAATCCTCGAGAAAGATCATATTCGGCCCGAAAATCAAGAAGGCGATGTATTTTTTTGGTATCAGCTACCCAGTTTTTTTGTTTTAACTCTCTGTATTTTTGAAGATTAAGCGGTGAAGGGGTATGACTAAATCTGTCTTTAAAATAGTTAAAGAGAGCAGCTCCCAAGAGGACCCCTAAGGGAATGAAAATAGGGATGACTCGTCGTTGAAGAATTCGGGCTGCTTCGCGGCCTAACTCATCCCAAGATATGGGTTGTGGATGGGCCACATGGAATATTTCTCCGCTTCTAAAATTTTTATCTAGGCAGAGTTCAAGGGCCCGGATTAAATCAGCCACATAACAGAGGCTGAGGTATCTTCGGCCTGGTCTGACTAGGGGAAGGAGACCTTTTTTTACAATTTTAAAAAAAGGAAGAAAATCTTTGTCCCGGGGACCATAAACTGCTGAAACCCGCAGAATGGCTAAGGGAAAAATGTCTTGGAAACGGAGACATGCTTCTTCCCCGAGTAGTTTGCTTCGTCCATAAGGCGTTAGAGGCCGAGGAGGCTCTTCTTCGGTGACTCCTGCCAAAGAAGAGGAGGGACCACTAACAGCCAAGCTGCTTAAAAAGATAAATTTTTGTGGAGCCTTTTTTTGTTGAGCTACAGTTTCCAGAAGCTGAAGAGTGCCTTGATAATTGATGCGATAAAATTCGCTCGGATTATGGCTTTTAGTTAATCCAGCCAGATGAAAGATGTAGTCAAAGTCCACTGGAAAAGAAGGTAAATTATTTATGTCGCCTGGAAGCAGAGTGACCGGTTGACCAGCCAGCCATTTTAGATTTTGAGGGTTTCTAACCAGGGCATAAATTTTAAACTTTCTCTCCAGGAGGCGTTCTATTAAATGACTCCCAATAAAGCCAGTGCCCCCAGTGATTAATACTTTCATTTTTTCGAATTGTATGTAAATAGAACCATTTGGTCAATGACGAGAGGTGGGGACTTTAATTTTTTAGTTGCCAAAGTTGTGGCGAAACATATAATAACCAGATGAAAGGAGGAAATATGGGTCTTTTTGATAAATGCTATAAATTTACTCGAGCTGAAGAAACTATGGAAATGGGAATATATCCTTATTTTACACCGATTCAAGAAGTTAAAGGTAATCGAGTGCTGGTTAATGGCCAGGAAATGATTATGGTCGGCTCCAATAATTATTTGGGCTTAATTGATCATCCCAAAGTTAAGCAAGCCGCCAAAGAAGCTATTGAACGTTATGGCGTGGCTACCTGTGGTTCTCGATTTTTAAACGGCACTCTCGATCTCCATATGAAACTAGAAGAAAGGCTGGCTAATTTCATGAAAAAAGAGGCGGCTTTAGCCTTCAGTACCGGGTTTCAAACCAATTTAGGCATTATTTCTACCTTGGTTCATCGGGGGGAGGCAGTGATTACTGACCGCATGGTTCATGCCAGCATTATCGATGCTTGTCGTCTCTCTTACGGAACAATTTATAAATTTAAGCATAATGATATGAAAGATTTGGAAAGAGTCCTTTCCTCTATTGATAAAAAAGTGGGGAAATTGATTGTAGTTGACGGGGTATTTAGCATGGAGGGAGATTTGGCTAACTTGCCGGAGATTGTTAAGTTGGCCAAGAAATATGAGGCTAAAGTAATGGTCGACGATGCTCATGGAATAGGGGTAATGGGCGCCCACGGACGAGGCACAGCTGAACATTTTGGGGTGGAAGATGAGGTAGATTTGATCATGGGAACTTTTAGTAAATCTTTTGCTTCCCTGGGGGGATTTGTGGCTGGGGAGAAAAAAGTTATCTCTTATATCAAACATTTTGCCCGTTCATTGATATTTTCGGCCAGTATTACTCCGGCTTCAGTGGCTACTGTCTTGGCCACCTTAGAAATTATTGAAAATGAACCTGAAAGGCGGGAAAGGTTATGGGCCATTACCAAGAAAATGAAGGAAGGTTTTGAGAGCATGGGTTATGATACGGGGCCCACGCAAACTCCCATAATTCCAGTGATGATTGGCAATGATGAACAGGCTTTTATGCTTTGGCGCTTGCTCAGAGAGAACGGTATCTTCACCAACCCTGTCATTTATCCGGCCGTTCCCAAAGGAGAGGCTTTAATCAGAACTAGTTATTCAGCCACTCATACCGATGAGGATCTGGATAAAGTGCTTGATTGTTTTGAAAGATGTGGTCGCCAGTTGGGAATTATTTAAAGTAGGTTCCTTTCTTGCCCATAACGACGACAACCAAGGAAAAAATTCCAGAGTTAAGCTATAATAGAGTGAAAGTAGTTCATGAAAGAGAAAAGATAAATGCGAAAAAGATACTATTTCTTCTTTAGTCTGTTTTTTTCCCTTTTACTTTTTCATTTTTCCCTAAG
>QMPV01000226.1 GCA_003648765.1 Candidatus Aminicenantota bacterium | reverse complement strand
CATCAATATTAATCCCGTTAATATCAGTATTCAAATTTTGGTGGGCAATAAATTATTCAGGTTAATACAAATTACATCCTTGTGTCTTAGTTAATGGCTGTGATAATCAAATGATAGAAAGGAGGAGCGAATGAATAAAAAAGGAAAACTCTGTTGTGTCTCTTTTCTGATTTTAATTTTAGTGCCCTACTTAGCAGCAGAAAAAAATATTCCCACTACCAGAGAAATGAATTTTCTTTGCTGGCAGGAATTTCAAGAGCTAGTACCGTCTAAAATCCAAACTGTCCTTCTTCCCGTTGGCTCTTTAGAACCTCACGGAGTCATCCCCAACGGAACTGACAACTTGGCCCCAGAAGCTATGGCTCGGGCTATCGCTGAGCAAGTCAACGCCTTAATCGCCCCCACTCTTAACTACGGGGTAACTCCAGCCATGGAAGCCTTTCCAGGGGCTATTTCCATCAGCCCTGAAGCTTACCAATCGTTTGTCAAAGACATTCTGAGCAATCTTGCGGATAACGGCTTTCGGAATATTATCATCCTCAATGGACATGGGGGAAACACTCAATTCCTCCAGGAATTAATCCGCCAAGTAGCCAATCAAAAGAAGGTCCGAATGATGGTCATTAACTGGTGGAGCCTGGCCGATAAAATTACTAAAGATGTTTTTAAAGAAAATGGCGGTCATGCTGGTAATAACGAGACCGCTTATATCCAGGCTGTCTATCCCCAACACGTTCATCCCGAGCGATATTCTCCGGAGATGGTTTCTCCCCTGGCGCCAGCCGAAAGCTACTATCCAGTTCCGGTTCCAAGCTCTATACTTGTTTATGAGGAAGGACAAGGATTCCCCACCTTTGACGAAAAACAAGCAAAACTTTATTTCCGGAAAGTAAATGACCTGGTAGCCAATCTAATCCAGGATACCATCAAAAAATGGGATCTAGCCCACGTATACGCTAAATAGCCCAAAAAAGTAAGTTATTTAGCAAAAGTAGAAACTATTAACCTGGGAAAAAAGTTTAAAAGAAAAAACCGATAAAGTTAAATTGAGGTAAAAAATGAAAAGAAAAAACAACTTCCCAAAAGTCACTCTCCTCCAAGCCATTTTTATCTTGATCTCTATTTTTATGCTGGGGATTTCTTCTCCGGCCGTAACTAATACTCAAAATAAAAGCCAAAAAAGTAAACCCGAAGTTATTCACAACGATCCCTCAAAAGTCAACCAGAGTTCTCTTCCCGTAAGGATTGAATTTGTCCGTCAGATTGGCGAGCTAGAGGCAACGGATGAACATTTTGCCTTTTATCTTCCTTCTGATGTGGCTCTAGATAAAAAAGGGAATGTTTACATCTTAGATACCGGGAATCATCGTATTCAAAAATTCAACTCTGTTGGCGACTATATGGCTACCATCGGACGACAAGGACAAGGGCCGGGTGAATTTTATTTCCCTTCTTCTCTTTGTCTAGACACCAAAGATAATCTTTTCGTCGCTGATCCTTACAATAATAGGATTGAAATCCTAAATTCTGAGGGCCGCGAAATAAAAACAATCCGTCTTCAAGATGAAAGCGTAGGCAAAATACGATGCTTACCCGATGGAAAATTAGTCCATAACACTGGTAGCCAACTTATTCAGTTATCTCAAGACGAAAATAAACTATCTCCTCTGCTTCACCTCCGCGATTCGGCAGGTAAAATCATCTTGAGTTTTGTCACTCCATTTGATTTTAACGATTTATTGGTTAACCGCCAAGGCAACCAATGCGACTTTGCCCTTACTCCTGATGGCGAAATAGTAGTGAGTTTTTATTATCAAAACCGGATCGAGAAATACTCTCCCTCAGGAAAGCTAATCTGGAAAGCTGATCGACGCCTTAATTATAAAGTTGGCCCTCAAGGAAAAGGAAAGCTTGACCGCCAGGAAGGTCGCGTTTCCGTTATGATGCCCAAAATGAACCGCTGTTCCTCAGGAATAGCGGTTGATAGCCAAGGGAGAATTTGGGTAGCCACCCTATCCCGCCAACTAAAAAGAGAAGAAGAGGTAGGCATGATGGTCGGAATAAGTATCGCCAATGGAGAGAGAACAATGAGCCTGAAAGTTAAAGGCAACACGGAGTTAAGGAAAACCGATGCCTATATCTTAGAGATCTATTCACCCGATGGCCATTACTTGGGTTTTATCCCGGTCGATATTTTTATCGATGGTGTGTTTATTTTCGGAGATCGTCTCTTCCTTCTTGATAAAATGCGGGGTTGTTCAATCATTGAATATCGTATCCGCTCAACTTTATAAAATCCTCTTAAAATTGCTTTCCAGATAATTTTAGCGGCGACATTAGAAAAAATAATGTGTCTTAGCAAGCAAAAACCAATTGAATATTAAGCTTAAAAGTGCTATTTATTTGTTTTGATTAAATTTCGAACACTCATCAAAATTAATATTTTCTACTTTTTCAACATAAGGAGGGCAATCGATGGATAAAGGAATAAAAATTGAAAATCCTCAGGGTAAATTAGGCGTCCTGCTCCCTGGAATGGGAGCTGTGGCCACTACATTTATCACTGGAGTTGTAGCAGTAAGACGAGGCCTGGGACTCCCCATCGGCAGTTTGACCCAGATGGGCACTATTCGCTTGGGGAAAAGAACAGAAAAAAGAATCCCTAAAATAAAAGAATTTGTCGAACTCGCTGACTTAAATGATCTGGTCTTTGGAGGATGGGACATCTTCCCTGAAGATGTCTACTCGGCAGCCCTTAAGGCCGGTGTGTTAAAAAAAGAACTTTTAGACCAAGTTAAAGATGAAATTTCTCAGATTAAACCTTGGAAAGCGGTCTTTGATAAAAACTACGTCAAAAAACTCGATGGTGAATGGGTAAAACAAGCGACTAATAAATACGAATACGCCCAACTTCTTATGGAAGATATTCGGAAATTCAAGGAAGAAAAAAAACTTGACCGCCTGGTTATGGTCTGGTGTGCCAGTACAGAGGTTTTCATGAAGAAGCACGCCGTTCATGAAACTATTGAATCCTTTGAAAAAGCCATGAAGGAAAATCATCCAGCTATTGCTCCCAGTATGATTTATGCTTACGCGGCCATTATGTCTGGAGTTCCCTTTGCTAACGGAGCGCCCAATCTAACTGTCGACATTCCTGCCTTAATCGAATTAGCCAAAGAAAAAGGGGTACCCATCGCCGGAAAAGACTTTAAGACCGGCCAGACCTTGATGAAAACAATCATTGCGCCTGGCTTAAAGGCCCGGCTTTTAGGTCTCCATGGTTGGTTCTCCACCAATATCCTCGGCAACCGTGACGGTGAAGTCCTGGATGACCCAGAATCTTTTAAAACCAAAGAAGAAAGTAAATTAGGCGT
>QMPV01000225.1 GCA_003648765.1 Candidatus Aminicenantota bacterium | reverse complement strand
GTTTCCGTTGTTACGAGGTGAAGATTTGGGACGAGACTGAGTTTCTTTAGCCTAGAAGATTAGCCTATAAGAGTTGCTTAAAATATTGTTTTAAGGTTAAATAAAAGAAAAAGACGAGGGAAAGAATGAGAAAAATATTTATTTTTGTTAGCCTCTTAACAATTTTATTGGCTGGGTGTGTTGTCTATCTCCCTCCTCCAGAAAGAGGTCCATCTCTGGCGGGGGAAGTTTATCCAGAATATGACCTAGATTATATTTATGACTATCTTTCCGATTATGGTTTCTGGGTATATCAGCCTCCTTATGGCTATGTCTGGGTACCGGAAGTACGGTTATATAGATGGCGTCCGTATTCATATGGATACTGGGTTTGGACAGATTTCGGTTGGACTTGGATATCTCGTTTTAATTGGGGTTGGATACCTTTTCATTATGGCCGTTGGGGTTGGTCACGAGACCTGGGTTGGTTTTGGGTACCAGGAGATATTTGGGCTCCAGCTTGGGTAGTTTGGCGGTATAGTCGATATTATGTCGGGTGGGCCCCTTTGCCTCCTTCGATACGCTTTGATGTGAGAGTAGGCTTGATTTCTCATTCTTTAGTCATTCCTAGCGAATATTGGGTCTTTGTGGAGGTAGATTACTTCCTCCATTCCCGTTTATATCGATATCTCTTGCCAGTGGAGAGAAGTTTGACCTTGGTCCGGAAGACAAGTCTCCGGGCCCGCTTGGAGGTTCATAATCGGTTGGTTTACAATCGAGGCCTGGAGAAGCAACTGATTGAGCAGGCGACAAGAAGAACGATTCGGAAATATGAATTGGCCCCTCAGAGTACTCCAGGAGCTACCCGAGTGAGGTTGAATCGTGTGGAAATGTTTCGACCGAAGATTAAATCTTCTCCTTCAGCTCGACCAAAAAAAATAGTTGATAAGACCAAGATCAAAAAACAACTTAGGGAGAAAGAAATTATTTCTTCCGGTGAACAAAAAGCTGTTAAGAGCTCACTGGAGTTGCGGCGTGTTCATGAAAAAGAATTAAAACTTTTGGAAAAATCCCATCAGCGGGAAGTAGAGATTCTTCAGAAAGAATTAGAAGTAAAGAAAGCTCAGGTCCGTAATCCAGCGGAAAAAAGAAAAATTGAAGAGTCATATAAGAAAAAAATCCAAGAAGTAACCCGTGAGCACGCTCAGGAGAAGAATAAACTGAAAAAGAGACAGGCTGAGGAAAAGAAGAAAGTCGTCCGCGGCCAAGTTAAAAAGAAAAAAATAAAACGTCGAGAGGCCAATTAATCGAAAGCTCTTTTCCTTTAAATTGGTTTATTGAGTGAGCTTATTCAGAAAATAAAACAGAAGAGCGGTCTTAATTATTCTAAGATTATTCTAAGAAAACCCCGGGAAC
The DNA here is from genome assembly GCA_003648765.1 of Candidatus Aminicenantota bacterium. Classification (GTDB taxonomy): domain Bacteria; phylum Acidobacteriota; class Aminicenantia; order Aminicenantales; family Aminicenantaceae; genus JdFR-80. Next base: position 2,003 of record QMPV01000225.1, on the reverse strand, counting down.
TTTGGCCAGGAGCCAGACAACAAGAGCCACAGAGTTTTTAAACTGCTTCAGGCTTTTATTTTCTTTAAAGCCCCTATTAGGGTGAGATGGGATTTAGATTCAAGGACATAATGGCTTTCCGGGAAATTAGTATCGGGTTCAGGTTTTCACCTTTCACTACTCAATGATCTCACCAGAGAGAATCTCAAGTCATGGTCGTCGCAAGCAAACTAGATTAAAGGTGAAGCCCTAAACTCAAGGGGGACGATTAGGACCAGCCAACGGGATTATTCAGGAGAGGCTTCTTCTCGAAAAACAGAGACCATGATGGTAGCCGCCAAGATTAAGAGCCCCCCGATAATGGTTTTCGAGGCAGGTCTTTCACCGAGGATAAGGAAGGCTAAAGCTATTCCATAAACCGGCTCTAAGGAACTAATGATAGCGGCTGTTTGAGCTCGAAGAAAAGACATGCTTTTGATAAACAGAGTATGGGCCAGAGCAGTACAGATGGTCCCTAAAAAGACCAGCAGAGCAAGGGAACGGACATTGAGGGAGAGGCTTAACCAGAAAAGGCAGGGTAGAAGAACCAGCGTGGCTAAAGCATCTTGATAGAAAGCAATCACTAAGCTGGAGTATTTTTGAGAAAGGCGACGGTTGAAAATTGTGAGGAAGGAGAAAGTCAAGCCAGCCAAGATTCCCCAAAGGACTCCCTGAAACTCGGGATGATGCCAGTTGAATTTGGGTGTGATAAGATAGACCCCGAAAAGACAGAGAAAGGCTAAGCCGATGTTTCTTTTTTTTATTTTTTCGCGAAAAAACCAGGGTTCAAAAAAGACAGTAAATACCGGAAAGGTGGAATAACTCAGGAGTCCAATAGCCACTGAAGAAATTTGGATAGATTGGAAGAAGGCCACCCAATGAAAAGCTAATAAAGGACCAAGGGAAAGAAGAAGAATCAGGTCAGCTTTATTCTTGACCTGCCAAGTAAGAGAGGAAAAATGAATAATCAAGCCTAGAGTAATGCCAGCAAAAAAGACTCGACCCAGGACAATCAAAAGAGGGGAAAACGGCAGGAGTTTGCCAAAGAGGCCAGCCAAGCCGAAAAGCAAGACAGCTGCTTGGATTTCGAGAAGTCCCCGCCGGATCACGATGACTAATCATATACCAGGTGGCTACCCTTGCTCAACTGCTTTTTGTTTCCCAGAGGAGGGAAAATTATTTTAGTTTCTCAAGGGGATATGCTAATATTATTTTTGATTAGTTGAGGAGTGGTAATTTAGATAATCATGGAAGAGAAGCATTATAGAATCCTGGCCTTGAAATACCGTCCCCAGACCTTTGAAGAGGTAGTCGGGCAGAAGCATGTGGTTCAGACCTTAGTTAATGCTTTACGGAAAGGAAAGATAGGCCAAGCTTATCTTTTTTCCGGCATGCGGGGGGTAGGAAAAACTACGGTGGCTCGCATTTTAGCTAAGGCTCTCAACTGCGTTCACGGCCCCACACCTCATCCTTGTAATAAATGTGAGTTTTGTCGAGCTATTATGAATGACCGGGCCATTGATGTTTTAGAAATAGATGGGGCGGCTAGCCGAAAGGTAGAGGAGGCCCGGGAATTGAGGGAAGGGTTAAAATACAGTCCCCTTCATAGTCGCTACAAAGTGGTCATTATCGATGAAGTTCACATGCTTACTCCCGAGGCTTTTGCTACTTTGTTAAAGATTTTAGAAGAGCCACCGCCTAAGACTGTTTTTATTTTTGCAACCACTGAGGCTCATAAAGTCCCCAAAACCATTATTTCGCGCTGTCAGCATTTTGAATTCAATCGTATTTCCCAGAAAGATATTGTCCACCATCTCGAATATATCGCCCAAAAAGAAAATTTATCTGTTTCTCGAGAAGGACTCTATTTAATTGCTGAAGCCGCTGAAGGCAGTCTACGTGATGCCGAAAGTATTCTAGATAAAGCGGCTGCTTTTTCGGGTGATAATATCAGCGATGAGGATATAAAGATTCTTCTGGGTACT
>QMPV01000224.1 GCA_003648765.1 Candidatus Aminicenantota bacterium | reverse complement strand
GTGATGGAGAAGGTCATGGAGGATATTTCTTTTGAAGCTCCCAATCTCAAAGGGAAAAAAATTGTGATTGACCGGGATTATGTTCGGGAGCATCTCCAGGATATCCTTAAAGATGAGGACCTCAGTCGATTTATTCTATAGTGTTAATGGATAAACCTTTTAACCGATTCGTTTTTTTCTCTTGTCTCTGTTTTTTGTTTCTTCTGGTCGGGTGCGGGAAAAAAGGGCCGCTCCAGGCCCCGCTCGTCCACCTTCCTCAGGCGGTAAAACAAATAAAAGCTTTTCAGCGGGGAGCCGCTCTTTACCTGGAATGGGACTTTAAACCAGTTTATACTGATGGGACTTCCCTGGAATTTCCCTTAACTTTAGAAGTCTGGCTGGCTAAGCAAGGCGGTGAGAGTGAAAATCAATCCTTATCAGCCGACCTCAATCAGGAGGATTTTGAAAAAGCCGCCGAGATAGTGGCTCGGCTGGTTATTCAGGAACCGACCGAGTCAATTAAAGGCCAATGGAAGTTGGACTTAACCCACCCGGAATCTTTCCGGCAAAAATATGTGTTGGCTCTTCGCCTCCTGGATAAACGTCAGAGGAAGTCATTGTTTTCTCCATTGGTCACTCTCACTCCTCAAAATCTGCCCCAGCCACCTGGAGATCTCCAGGCAGAGGTTAAAGAAAAAGCCATCGTTTTGAAGTGGTCTAAGCCCACCGGTTTTCTTCTTAAAACGGCGGGAACGCCGCTGAAGCTGAAGGGTTATCATGTCTACCGCCGGGAGCCGGAAGGCCAGTGGCTTCGTTTAACTAAAAAACCTCTTGGCCAGAGGATTTATGAGGATAAAAATTTTAAATTTGGCCAGATCTATTTTTACAAAGTAAGGGCCGTCGTTAATGACCAGGAGCCTTATATTGAGACCGACGATTCTAGGGAAATTAAGGTTGAGCCTAAGGATGTTTTTCCCCCCCCTCCCCCTTCCGGTCTGGTGGCTATCGGCAGTCAACAGGGTATAGCCTTAAGCTGGGAACCCAGCCCGGCCAAAGACGTGGCCGGTTATAAAATCTGGCGTCGTCGGGAGGATGAGAGGGCATTTCAACTCCTGACCCCCCAGCCTCTTTCCGAATTGAGCTTTATCGATACCCAAGTAGTGGCTGGTTATTTTTATGAGTATTATTTAACCGCTGTGGATCAGGCGGGCAACGAAAGTCAAAAATCACCTATAGTCCGGGAGAAAAAAGGAGAAGAGGATGAAAATCTTTCGTTTTCGCTATCAAAAGAAAATTCAATATGGGGTACTGGAAGGCGATCAACTAAGACCCATTCAGGGTTCGGTTTTCCGGCGTTTTCATCTGGCCAAGGTGACCATACCCCTGGCCGAAGTGAAGATACTGCCTCCGGTTGAGCCGAGTAAAATAGTCGCCGTGGGAGCTAATTATGCTGACCATGCCCGTGAAAGAGGTCGTCCTCTTCCGGAGGAACCTCTGATTTTTCTCAAGCCGCCCTCGGCCGTGATCGGCCCTCACGATATTATTATTTATCCCCCCCAGTCCCGCCGGGTTGACTATGAAGGTGAACTAGCGGTGGTCATCAAAAAGAAAGCCCGAAATCTGTCCGAAGAAGAAGATGTCCGGCCTTATATCCTGGGTTATACCTGTTTTAATGACGTCACGGCGCGTGACCTTCAGGATAAAGATATTCAGTTTACCCGGGCCAAATCATTTGATACTTTCGCTCCTATGGGTCCCTGTATCGCCACGGATGTGGACCCATCGCGTTTAAAAATCAAGACTTTTTTAAACGGTAAACTCCGTCAATCGGGAAATACCCGCAATTTTATTTTTCCGGTTCCCTTTTTAATTAGATTCATCTCCCGTATCATGACTCTTTATCCCGGGGATGTCATCACTACCGGCACACCGGCCGGCATCGGCCCGATGAGTCCCGGCGATAGGGTGGAAGTCCAAATAGAAGGAATCGGCACTCTCTCCAATACAGTGATGAAAGTCAGGGAATATAGCAGTAGCCCAACCCGCTGACCTGGGGCCGTCCGTTTCTCTTTATTTTTTACTCGTTTTTCTTTTGCGCCACACCCAAAAATTATCGGGCTGATAGGCAGTTTCACCAGATAGAAGTTAAAGTCAAAGGGAAGAACTATCGGGTCACTCTCCGGGTGGGTTATTTTGCCGATTAGGCAGGATTAACACAAATATTATTCGAACTTAGTAAAATAAATAATAATTTCAAAAGATTCCCTTCTTTGAAGAATTATTTGCTAAGGAGAATGGAAGCTAGCCTTTTAAGAGCCATTACCCAAGAAAGAGAAATAAATTTCTTATGCTCAAAATAATGATTAATGTTCCGACAACAATTAAGATATAGCGGGGAGGCAGTTTTTTACAGGTTATGGCCGCTAGAGGAGCAGCAATTATCCCTCCGCCGATCAAGGCTAGAATTACTTTGAGATGAGAAAGTCTGATAAGGGCAAAAAAAGTCAGGGCTTCAGTTAAAGTCACAAAAAATTCGGCCAGATTGACTGACCCGATGGTGTAACGGGGGTGATTTCCTTTGACGAGAAGAGTGGAGGTGACAATGGGGCCCCAACCACCCCCACCGACGGCATCAAAAAATCCTCCGGCTAAGCCGAGAGGGATCAAGTTAGATTGAACCTCTTTTTCTTCAGGATGATGATTGGTTGATTTTCGAAGGATAATAATTCCCATAACCAGCAGATAAATTGAAATAAAAGGTTTTATTATTTTTCCGGGAAAAGAAGTTAGAATAAAAGCACCTAATATTCCTCCCAGAGAGCCAGGAATCAAGAGTTTTAGAAATAATTGTTTTTTAACGTTGCCGAATTTTAAATGGGAGAGACCCGAAACACCGGTGGTAAATATTTCAGCTGTATGAACACTGGCGCTGGCTGTGGCTGGGGGAAGGCCCAGGGAGAGAAGGAAGGAGGTAGAGAGCACGCCATAGGCCATGCCCAGTGTTCCATCAACCAATTGAGCTAAAAATCCGACTAGAAGGAGAAGAAAAATATTATCCATTATTTCCTCCTGAAGTGAGGACAAAATAAGTTTGAATCAATAACTCTAGAATAAGAGCCAAATTAGTTAGGAGATTCGTGGCCGGCAGAGGAGATAGGCTAAGTTTTTGGTAAGGAATGCCCATAACACCACCTTGAGGCTAAAAATAGATTACGATTGTAATACGATTGTAATAATACTGTCAACAAAAAATGTATTAATATTGATAGTTTTTTCTTAATTCTGCTTCATGTTTTATTTCCTGGATAATTCATAAAAAGAGATCTCTTCCTTCATAACGTATTGATATATAATATGTTAGAAAAAGAAGTGAGAGGGAACAACCAAAAAAGATGGGACTAATCACCGGCTAAGATTTTTGG
>QMPV01000223.1 GCA_003648765.1 Candidatus Aminicenantota bacterium | reverse complement strand
GGTCAATTAGCTATTTATAGGATAAGCCGTAAATTTTAGCCCTGATTTATCTTATTAATTAGTACTTAGCCAAGGAAAAAATGGAGACACTTCGGTTTTTTTCCATTTTAAAGTTGATCAAACGAATGGTAATACACAGCCAAAAACACCAACATCTCCCTATTTTTTCGGGTAAATAACTGCAACACATAGGGACATAATAACTATTCACCAATTTTTTTCGAAAAAAACACTAACACCTCATCATTTTTTTCATCCACAATGATATAAAAAGCTTTATTTAATTCCAGGTGCTCATTTTGGCGACAAAACCCGATTTTGGGGGCAAAAATCGCGAATAAGGCCTTTTTTCAGGGGAGTATTTGATGATATTTTGATTATTATCAATTAGTTAGCGCGGCCCGACCCCCATTTAAAAATTAAATTGGTGTGGCCCGGCCCCAAATTTAAATTACCTTCTAATGGGCGACCCCAAATTAATACAGCCTCTTGGCTTACAGTTTTAAGAACATCCATTCTTTAGAATAAGGCACACTACCCATTAACACGCCTTTCTTCTTGGTAACTAAAAGGCAATCACTAGGGTTGTAACCAAATCCATTCACCGGATCGAAAAGTCCCGGTTCGACACTAAAAGTCATGCCTTCTTCTAAGACTGTTTCGTCTCCTAAAGCGATAAATGGAGGCTGATGCCCCTCCATACCCTGGCCATGAGCCACTCGCTGGTAGAGTAATCGCTGGATGTCTTTTCCTTGCTTCACTTGAAATTTATGGACTTTGTAAGCCACTTCAGCACAGGTTACTCCGGCTTTTGATTCTCTTTCTTGAATTCGCACCGTCTCTGTCACAACCTCCCACACCTTTTCCCGCCAATCATCCCAGGGGTAAAGCTGGAAGTAACGATACAGTTCGCCACCATAGCCACCGATGGTGACGATGCCAGCAATCTGAAGAGCATCGCCTTTTTTTATTTTATTGTGGTGGAATTGATTGGGGTGGGGATAGGCTGTACCTCGCCCAGTACGACAGCCGATTCTTACCCGAATTCCTACGGCATTATGGGGACGGCCATCGCGCTTGATATCCTGCATGATTAAATTGGTTCCGTACTCTTCGCAAGCCTTGGCCACCTCAAAATCGGTGGCATCAGTGCCCCTGGTAAGAAGGTAATCCCGGCCAAAAGCATGAATCTGACTAAAGTAGTTCATAGCTCGTTGAATAAGAGCAATTTCCTCTGGAGTCTTGACCATCCGCATCTTCATACAAATGTCACTGATATCAACCACCTTGGCCTTAGGTAACACTTTCTTGAACTTTTTCATCCGCGACGGAGTAAACTCGGAATCAAAACCAAACGTTTTATCCGCAAAGCCTTTTTTCTTCATCCCCTCGAGGAACCACTCAAAAAGATCAACTCGGTAACCTTTAACCACCTTCCCCTTATCAGGATAGCCACCTTTAGCATGGGGATAATCATAGTAATAATTCATCTCGGTACACCACCAGGATTTAACCAATTCATTGTCAAGCCCCGGACTAAACCAGTAGATGATATCCTCCTCGGCCACGGGAAAAACACACCAGCATGGCCGCTCGGTCTTGGTTAAAAAACAGCCCGAAAAATAAGTCATATTCCAACTATCTTCGAGTACAATAACGTCAACATCCCGTTCGCCCACTCTCTCCTTCAGGCGTTTAACCCTCTTCTGGTACCAGCTTAAAGGAAGACGATCAACTCCTTTGGGAGCTGGCTGAGGATGATCGGGGCTTTTCACCAAAAGCTTGGCCGAGTCTCCCTTGATGTCTTCTTTTTTAAGCGGAGGAGAAACTGAAGGGAACGAAGACTTGGTTAATCCAGCCCCAAAAAAGCCCAGGCTTAGATTACGCAGAAAACTTCGCCTTGACCATTTCATAAACGCCTCCTTTTAATTAGGTATTAAACTTAAATAATTGCTCGACAAATTTTTAGCTCCACAGGAAAATATTTATTTTGATGAATAATCATCAGAACAAATGAATAATAAGCAGGCAAACAAATCGAATGATTCATACGCTTGGTCTCATCTTCTTTAAGGTGAACGGAAACATTAACAGCTCTCTCGCCCAGGATTCACTCACTTTTGTTCTAAAGTTTTCTCAAAGGGGTTGGGGCAGTTAACAACCAGCAGCACTACCTTTCTAGTAGTGTTATTTACCCTATTGTGAGGTATCTCCGATGAAAAGTGAGCGCTATCTCCAGGGAACAATTCATGGTGACCATCTCTCAAAATTAAGGTTAAGATTCCTTCCAGAACATAAATGAACTCTTCTCCTTGATGAGAATAAAAATTTACGTCCTTTCTTTTTTTCCCTCCGGGCAACAGCTCAACTATTCTTGGAAAAAGTTGCTTTCCCTCCAGATTGCCACTAAGAAGGTAGTTTATAAAATGGCTGCCTTGATCATATTGAATAAGCTGCTTCTCATAACTTCTGGTTATTTCTCCATGAAGTTTCCAAGGAAAAGCAAAGAAATAGGTAATATCGACGCCAAGAGCTTTGGCAATTCTTTCCAGGGCATCCACTGCCACCGTGGTTAGCCCTCTCTCCAGCTGAGATAAAAAACCGGTCGATAAATCTGTTTTACTACTTAATTCCTTAAGAGTCAGGTTATGATCTTGTCTTAACCTTTTGATCTTCTGACCAAGATTATTGGCCATGATAAATCACCTTTTTTAATAATTTTTTTCTTACTGCCTAAACTTATATCTTAATAGAAATGAAATTGCAAACCACAATTGGCTGTATTGTTAGCCTACATGAAATTTATTTATTAATATGAAGTTAAAAACAATTTTAGACTCTAAAAACTTCCTAAAATTGATTGTTCCCGGGCTGATCTCGAATAGATCAGGTGAGCTATCGCGGCCACAGAGCAAATAGAAACGAACAAAATGGTCTCCATCTATGGTGGCCTTCCCTCTTTTCCTCAATTATTTCAAGATAGGCGCCTATTTTAACTCTAAAGTTCATTTTAACTTTAGAAATCCACTTTAGCGACTATTCAAGTAATTCATTCAGAAGCTAAGTCGCTATTTGCTTTTCTTTCCCTTAGCTATATTGACCTATCATTAGCTCTTTTTGGACCCATGCCCTTTTAAATTGGCTTTAACTCCACTTACCTTGGTCCAGGAGGTAAATGAGTGAGCAAATACCTCACTATCAACATCCGCAGATGAAGCGATGTTCCCTTGCCCTCTTGAAGACCGTGGTTTCGATTGGGATAAGCCATGTAATCAAAAGACTTGCCTAACTCAATAAGACGGTCGACTAACCCTTCCGTTATTTGGATATGAGTGTTAGTCTCGCCAGTGCCATGAATGATGAGGAGGTGCCCCTTTAGCCCCTCAGCATAGTTGATCGGAGCTGATTTACGGTAGCCCTCGGGATTTTCGGCCGGAGTCCGCATGTATATTT
>QMPV01000222.1 GCA_003648765.1 Candidatus Aminicenantota bacterium | reverse complement strand
TGGAGCAATGCTGTCATTTAAAGCCGGATATGGAGTCAAACGAAGGATCTATGGATATGGTGAGCTGAACTATTTCTTAATAAATATTTTAAACTATGAGGTATTCATTTTTGCGATGAGCCAAAAATATATATCTGTGATTTATTTTAATTTAAGATAAAATCAATCCATGTTAAAATAGATTTGTGCAAGTTCAGGAAAAACTGAAGCATCTTAAGCATCTCGTAAGACTTATTGTGGAGAACGAAATTCTTCCCCAGGATAGTTATCTGGCCGGGGGAACAGCTCTCTATTTCTATTTCTCTCATAGAGTCTCTATCGATCTTGACTTCTTCACTCAGAAACAATTTAGAAGTGAATCTCTTTTATTTAAGATCAGAGAAACCATAAAAGACACAATGACCGAACTTATCGAAAAGGACACCTTAATCATTTATTTATCCCCCGAAAAAATAAGATTTTCTCTCTTTTTTCTCCCTTATAAACTTCTCTCTCCTCTTAATCCCTACCAATTGGCGCCTGGCAAGTTCATCAATCTCGCTTCTCTAGAGGACATGGAAGCAATGAAAGCTATTGCTTTAGTTCAAAGAGGCTCAGCCAAGGATTTCGTTGATCTATATTTTCTATTAAAAAAAACCGGCCATTCGTTTCCAGAGTTATTCGCCAAAACCAAAGAGAAATATGGACTCACCAAAGAATATGAATATCACTTAAAAAAAGCTTTGGTTTATTTTGATGATGCCGAGCGAGAACTGGAAGCTATTTGGTTAATAAAAAAAAAGGGGCAAATAAAGAAAATATCTAAGGCCGATTGGCAAAAAATTAAAAATTTCTTTCTTCAGTTATGCCTATGAGAAAAGAGCTTTTCTGGGATAGAGACCTTAAGCATCTTGATCCTGAAACAGAAATTGAACGCGCCATAAACTTTGGCGGATTTGACTATATAACTGAAGTTCAGGCAAAATATGGGAGAGACAAATTCATCAAAGTCTTAACCACCAATAAAAACTTAAGCAAAAGGGCAGTTAATTACTGGTGCCTACTCCTTGGACTGGATCGAGAAAAAACAGCTGTCTTCAAAGATAAATCAAGAGTTTGGTTCCCTTTTAAATGAGAACCCGGGGCAATAAGGCTGATGAGGAGGTGGAAAAGTGTAACTTACGAGTTTCCTTTAAATGAGAACCCGAGGCAACCAAGAAAATCGAGAGTCAAGGGGAACGACCATGCTGGAAAGTATTAGAAAGTCAATTAATTGGAATTTCATATACCTGCCTTATACGAAATTAAGAGGCAACCAATAAATGGGTATCTCTGGATATCTTTTTTGCCTACATTCTTAAGCCTAACCAGCTAGGCTACTAATTAAAGTTTATTGTTGTTCAAACCTAAGCCTATTTTGAAAAGACAACTATTTTTGTAAGTTCACACTTCAGGTCACTCTCCCATTAACCTAAAAGCAGAAAAAAGCGCTGAATTTCGACCAAAACAGCTTAACTCATCTCTATTCCTGGCTCTAAAACACCATCAGGTCGCGGCCGGAGACAACCCGGCCGCTAAAGTAACGTCTTACTTCCTGAAGCAACTCTTCATCCGAGGCTCCCCAGTAGAGTTGATGGACCAGCACCAGCAGACCCGGCTTCACCTCCCGGGCGATTTTACCCAACTCCTCGCCTGAAGTATGGCTGGCCCGATGATAGCGCTGCCACTCCAGCGGCTTCTCCTTGAGTTTGGCCGCACTATAAACCTCGTGGACAAGGATATCACAACCCCGCGCCGAAGCAATAAGTTCCTCGCAGGGGCGGGTATCTCCAGAAATAACAATAACCTTATCCCGGCTCTCAAAACGATAACCAAAGGCATAGGGCCAGGACTCATGCTTCACGGGAAAAGCCTCCACCTTGACTCTTTCATCCTGAAAGACAAGACCCGGCTTAATTTCCTGAACATGCACCTGGTAGCCCTCCCGATTGGCCGGCTGTAAACCTAGGAGCCGTACCGAGATATCTTCCTGATAAGCTTTCAACAGATGGCGGGTCATCTTTTTCAATCCCGGTGGACCATAAACCTCCAAAGGCTTGGCCCGGCCCAGCACCCAGGGTGAGAGGATCAGGTCAGGATAACCTAGGGTGTGGTCGGAATGAAGATGGGTGATAAAAAGGTAAAGCAGGTTGGCCGGTTTCAAGGCTTCTAGTCCCTTTTTCTTAGAGGCGGCCACCGCTCGCCGGACCACTCCCGGGCCGCAGTCGACCAAATAAGCCACGTCGTCGACGATAACGGCCAGGGCTGGTCCAGCCCGATCGGGCTCACAATTGGGAGTGCCGGTGCCCAGCAAAACCAGTCTAGTGCCGACCGTTGCTGCCGCTTGGGCTTCACTGGCCTTAAGGCCAGGCCCGGCCAAAAGGCTTGCCCCAATTACCAGACAAAGCCACCAGAAGCCAATTTTGGTCAAGACTTTTTTCTCGTTCAGCGCTGACCCTTTTTTCTTTTGATTTTCTCTGTTTCTGGTCCTTGGCCCGATTAATTTCTTTGCTTTCATCGTTGCCTCTCGCTTATTTTTATCATTTTCATTTTTTTCTCGTCTATAACCTTTTTATTTTTCTTTCATGCCTTCTAATTCTAAGGTTAATTTATAGGGAATTTAAAGTTCATCTTCACAATGACATTTTGGGGTTAGGCCGGCCCCTTTCATTTAAAGGAAAGATAATCGGCTGCTTTCTAGGAGGCTGAAAGAGCCTTTAAGGCTGCGTTCTTCAGAAAGATTAAGGGACCAAGACCTGATATTACAATATGTGCACACTTAACTTAGAGGATCAAGGGCATGGATAAAAGAATAGTCCACAATACCTAAAAAGATAAAAAAAGGAGGCATAAATAAATGGCTTGCATCAAATCATCATAAAGCCTCTTGAGGGAAGAAGTCATTGGTTAGCTGGTTTAAATTGTCCCCCCCTTCCTATTACCTAAATTGACACTCTCTTTTGATCTGGCTGAGGAACGACTACGGGAAGGAGGTTGAAGAGCGAACTGACTAAGAAATGACAAAAAATTGAATTATTTAAAGAGGAAATGATAAACTCTCGTCCGATAAAAACCCTAACATGACCCAGCTTCTGACACCAAGCACCCTAATCACTCTAAAACTTGCCAGGGGAAGAGTCGAGCCCAATTTCAATTTAATAAATCGGCCTCTTTTCGATATTGAATATGACCCAGTGTCAGACACCCTGTGTATGATAACCCTCAAATGTGTTAGGTGAAGAGCTGACTACGATTCTAATTTAATAATTGGCCTTTATTCGACGTTGAAGACAAAAATTTCCCACCAAGGCTCGAAGCATAAAAACAGAGACGGGTGAAGGCGGTGGCCCCAGCGATGGGCAGGTTGAAATCTATCCTGGCTAAACCATCGACCCTTTTTTACAACAGTGACCAGATTTGACTATTCTCAACCTCTCTTGGCGGCGATGGACTTCCTCAGACCAGTCAGGC
>QMPV01000221.1 GCA_003648765.1 Candidatus Aminicenantota bacterium | reverse complement strand
TCCCATGAGGTATAAATTAACCAGTAAGCAAACTCTTGGAGTAAAACTCTAAGTTTTTCATTATCTTCAATATCTTGGTATTGGGTAATATTATAGTAGTTTTTTTCGATAGCTGTTTGCATCACTTTATAAAGAGTAGAATTCTTAGAAATTCCCCATGAGTCGGGAAATGTAAAATGGAAACCAACATCAGTCACATGATGCAAAATATGCTCGACAACTTCATTAACTTGACCTTGAACACCTTCCATAATAATGTCACAAATACTATTTTGACTCCTAGTCATTTCCCAAAGCTGTTCCTCTTCAGGGGTAAATTGATAATTATGCCCTTTAAATAAAGGGATTACGGTTCGATATTGATACAATTTCTTCAGCAGAGTTTGTTGAAGCTCAAGGTCAATTCCCGGCCCTTCTTGGGGAAACATAGCTTTTATGGTTTCCCCCACTTTATTAATAAACTCATCTGAAATTTCATCACGAGCAATAAGGGTTATTCCATATACCATTTTCTTTTTTGTAAAAGGTTTATACTCATCAGTGGGAATTATCTCAGTTTCCTGATACACATTTTGAGGTGCCTCAGCAGCTGGAAAAGCCAGAATACAACCACCGATATGTGTGGAAACAGGCTTTACAACTTCTTCCCCTTTTGATTTCTGTTCTTCAGAAGGAGCACAACTCTGAGTTCCTATAAAAATTATAATGGCCAAAATTACTAAAACTAACCTTCCTTTCATTGCTGACCTCCTTTTTAAATCACTTGTTCTTAGTTAAAAATTTATTATTATAATTTGTCAACTTTTAATTTGATTTTATTTATATTATATTTCTTCTACCTTCGTCAAGTGAATATATATAAATCTACTTTACTGTTTTTGTCTACATTTAACTAGTAAGACCTTCTTCTTAGTGTCCTGTTTTGGTAAAGAAAAAAACTGATTTAAAGTTTAATAATGAGAGTTGAAATTGGCCCTATTTTTTAGGAACCCACTTCAGCCGGGCCATCCTTATCCCTTGTAAATCAGGTTGTAAAGCAGCTATATAATATTGCTGTTCATAGAAGATAATGCGCGCTGCCTCTACGGGAAGAGAGGTTACTTTATATTCATCAGAATCAACTCCAAAGTCTAGTGGAGATGGAGAACAATAAACAGAGGTTTCATATCCATCTTTATCCTTAGCTGGATGGGCCCGGAATAGATAAAAAGAATATTGATGGGGAAGATAAAGGACAAAAGGGCATTCAGCATCTTGGGGGCCATCTCCAGCTTCACCCCCCCTATTGACCACAACTGATTCACTCCAATGACGCAAATCAGAAGATATCCGACAATAAATGGCTCCTTTCCCAGCGGGAACTCCGGTGTAATAAATATAAAATTTATCACGATAAGCCATGACCATCGGATCCCGGCAACTACTTCGATGTCCCTCAGTAAACAAGCCACTGAGTTTATCAGCATTGAGAAGACGGGCGAAAGTTTTTCCATCCTGACTCCAAGCTGAACAAATATTAACCCAATCCCCGTAAAACATGTAGTATTCATCTTGATATTTAATAACAAATGGTGCTTGAAGTCCCCCAATTCTCTCTCCGAAATTTGGATCAGCTACCATAAAAATCCCCATAGGTTGCCAATCTCTTTCCAGAAGAGAATTAGCTTGCCATCGGAAAAAAAGCCGCCCTCTTCCCCCACAACCTGTTCGCCGCACGCAAGAGACTAGTTGCCAGGTTTGATCAGCAGCTTGCCAAATGCCAAAATCTAAAGGTTGTTGACGCTCGGTGTTATAAGGCCCCAAGTCCGGATTACCGGCTATTTTCCACCACTTGCCCTCAATCTGAGGAACTAACACTTCTTGATTGCTCATTATTTCACCTCACTCAAAAATTCTTTTCTTGATTTTAAATTGAAATCAATTAATCAACTCAGAGGCTTGTCCCTGAAAAACAACAAACAAATCTCTTCCTTCTGGTTAAACTCAACCTTCTCTCTTTTAATTCTAACCTTTTACTCTTTGTCCATTAGACACCATAAACAACCGGTCCTTTAATCAACGGTATTTTCAATTTTAATAAACCAGTTTCCTCTCAACCACTGGGAAGAATAAAATTGGAACTTATCAAATATTTAGCTCTTAACTTATAAAAGTTGACCTTTTAACCATCCCGAAGTGTTATGAAAATTCGCCACTGCACTTCCTGGCGGAACCAATTTATCACAAGCCTCCCTTAAATCATCACTCAATTTCATGTCGAGAATTGGAATATAATCTTCCAAATGCTCAACACATTCAGGTCCAATTAAAGGGGCTGTGATTCCAGGTTGATCTTTTACCCATAAGACTCCCAACTGGGCTGGAGTAAGTCCTGCTTGGCGCGCAAGCTTGGCGAATTTTTTTCCCACTTCAATTCCTTTTCTGGTCACCCGTTCAGCGTAAAAACCCCCTCTCAAAGCAGCCCGAGAATCAGGAGGATACTCATCTTCTCTTTCATAAACCCCAGCTAGCACTCCCATCGCCAGTGGAGACCAGGTTAAAAGTCCCAAATTATATTTTTGGGCCATAGGAATTAATTCATTCTCAATCCTTCGATCTAGTAGATTGTAAGGTGGTTCTTCAACTGCGAAACGCACATACCCTTTGAATTCACTCAGAAGAATTGCTTCAAGGACTGCCCAGGCGGGAAAAGTTGAACAACCTACATACCGAACTTTGCCCTGACGGACTAGATCTGTAAGAGCGCCCAAGGTTTCCTCGATATGAACAGTCACATCTTGCCGATGAATGAGATAAAAGTCGATATAATCAGTTTGAAGACGCTTCAGCGAATTTTCACAGGCTCGGACTAAATTTAGTCTTGATGGTCCTCCCTGATTAGGCCCTAAATCAGGAACAACCTCATCTAAAGTTTTACCAGGTTCACGATGGCCATGATTGCATTTAGTCATAATTAAAACTTCATGACGGCGTCCCATTTTTTTTAGCCATCTCCCAATCACTCGCTCACCTTCACCTTCAGCATAAGAATCTCCTGTATCTATCAAGTTTATTCCAGCATCAAAGGCACGGTCTAAAATCTGATGACAGATTTCTTCAGGAACAGGATCAGCAAAACAATCTGTTCCCAAACATAAAGGTGACACTTGAACTCCAGTACGACCTACAAAACGATATTCCATAAAATTACCTCCTAATAAATTTTTTATTCATTTTAATTCCATTTCATGGGCAATAAAAAACAAAATAAAATCCCTTTTAAACAAAGTTATAAAATATTCATATAATCAAATAAAGTTACATTTCCCAACCATATAAGCTTCTCTTGAGCTAGACAGTGAATGTTTCCATCGTTATAATTAACACTTACTTTTAATTTACAAAACAATTTCTTCACCAATTTCCACCATTCTTTTCTCTAGCTTCTTTAAAACTAATCTGTTTTTAATTATATTCGTTATTATGACAAATGACAATTATTATTACTAATATTTTCATAAATTATAAGCTATACTTTCATAAACATAAACCTTTTTAATTCTAATTTT
>QMPV01000220.1 GCA_003648765.1 Candidatus Aminicenantota bacterium | reverse complement strand
TGGTGAAGGGGAAGAAGACTATTTCTGGCATATTGATGACCTCTGCTGTGATGATGAGGGTAACCTCTATGTAGCTGATTCCGGCTGGAACAAGATCTTTAAGTTTAGCCCAGAAGGAAAATTTCTTGGTTCATTCGGAAGAGAAGCCCAGGGACCAGGAGAATTTTTGGGACAACCAATAAAATTCCCTTTAAAAATTAGTTTTGGAAATGATGGATTTTTATATATTATTGATACAGAAAATAAAAAAATACTGAAATTTAATAAAGAAGGAGTATTTTATTTAGAATTTTATTTGCCTTATTTTTTATATGATTCAGCTACAGTAACATCGCGAGGAGATATTTACATTCTTTCAAAAACAGGGAAAAAACTTATTTCTCATTATGATAGAAAATTCAATATAAAAAATAGATTTTTTTCCCGGGGTCTTCATTTTCGTTATCCATACTTCAAATTGCCTTGGAAGGAAGATGAATTTGTTGATTGTCACCAATTACAAAAGGTTATGACTAAAGATGATAATCTTGTTATCCTATCTAATTATTCGCTTAATATTTACCTGTTTAATGATAAAAATAAAATAATAAAAAATTTCAGAATATATAATAATCAATTCGAAATGGATTTTAAGAAGAGATTAAAAAATGCAGTAGAGAAAAAAAGTTTTATTATCCCATTTAATATAAAAATTGATAATGAAGGAAACATATCATTACTTTATTCAAACACTTCAAAAGAAAGGGAAGAAATTTATAAATATGATTTAAAGGAAAATTTTCTTGGATTACTAATACTACCAGATAAAACATTAAGAATTTATGATGTTACATGGGACAATAATTTCTATGTGATTCTTAATAAAATTAAAATTGGAAAATATATTTAGAAGGAGGAAAAAAAATGAAGAAAATATATGTTGTCGTTTTTTACTCTTAATATTAGTTGCGATGAATTATGCAAATAAAGAGTGTTTGAGCGCATCTGAATGTGATGATTGGGCATGGAATGATTGTAGTTCGTATTGCGGATTGTATGATGGAGAGTGTTTAATGTATTGGGAAGAATCATCTTGGTGTTGTGGGACTGGGTTATGTTGTAGTTCATGGAAATATGTATGTCAAAGTGGGAGGATAGCTAGAAATATCTGTCCTTATTGGGGAGAAGATTGGGTTAACTGCGGATTCTCAAATTAATTGTATCATTTGTAGTTAATGAAAAAAAACTAGATTTATAATAATGTTTTACTTTTACAGAAGAGCTTTTCTCCTATTGCTTTTATTACTATTTTTAATTTATCTGCCTTGTATAATGAGTTCTTATCAAATAGAAAAACATGAGGTTAAGGTTACCTTAAAGCTAATTCAGGTTTACGTTGAAGACAAAGAAGGAAACCCGGTGGATGATCTGAAAAAGTCAGATTTTATAGTTTACGATAATGGAAAAGAAGTTAATATCACTGAGTTTGAAAAGCATTTTTTAAGTAAAAAATTGAAAAGAAGCGGTGAAATAATCCCTGATAAAAAAGGACAAAAAGAGGAGTCGGCTTCTTTTCTGAACCGCAAGTTTTTCTTTTTTTTCGACTTCGAAAAAAACGGACAGGAAGGAATTAATAAATCCAAGGAGCTGGCTTTAAATTTTTTAAAGGAAAATATTCTTCCTTCCGATGAAGTTGCTGTTTTAGTCTATTCAACTGTAAGGGGATTAGAAGTTTGTGAACAGCTAACTACTGATCATCTAAAGATTATTCAATCAATTAAGAGATTAAAATCAGTTCCGGGAGGAGTGGATGCCGGAGGATTACTGCAATTCCTAATACTTTCGCCCCCTACAGAGGGGCTTGATTTCAGACAAGATTTCCATAATGACCAAAAGGGATTATTTAGCTATGAAAGTGATATAAGATTTGCCGGAACCGTCTCCTCAGAAAAAATATTGAGAAGGCAAATCGGCCTTAAATTTATTGAGACTGTTAAAAATCTGGCAGATTCCCTTAAAAATATTCCCGGAAACAAAAATATAGTTTATTTTTCTGCCGGATATGTCAACGAGTTTTTTTACACCGACCACATTTTTCGCCGCAGCTATCAGGATATGGTTAAGGAGCTTTCTGCTTCGAACTGCCTGGTTTTTGCAGTGAGTACAGAAACACCCCTTGGTGTGCTCACTGGAGGAAATAATCAGGGAGAATCTTCTTTAAAATATTTAGCCAAAGAGTCTGGAGGGAGATATTTTGGAAATATCGACAACTCCCAAAGCATTGTCGATGACCTTCAAAAAATAACCGGTAATTATTATGTCCTAGGCTACTATTTATATTCAGATGAGGACGGCAAATACCATAAAGTAAAGGTCAAACTCAGAGGAGGAAAAGGTAAAAATTTAAAAGTTATCTATCAGAAAGGCTATTACAATCTAAATCATTTAAATTAATTGTCAATGGTCATTGAATTTTGACCCCTTTTGGTCATTGAAAAATGACCCCCCCTAATTAAAATTAATTTTTTCATGATAATTGAGTCTCTCTTTCTTTTACCAGGCCAGCCTTGACCTTCTCCTTAAGCCGATAAGAATTACCCTTGATGTTAATAGTGGTCGAGTGATGGAGGAGACGGTCAAGAATAGCTGTGGCAATAACTGGGTCACCAAAGATTTCATTCCATTGGGAGAAACTGCGGTTAGAAGTGAGGATCATGGCTCCTTTTTCATAACGGCGAGAGATGAGCTGGAAGAAAAGATGAGCACCGTGACGGTCAATCGGGATGTAGCCGATCTCATCAATGATGAGAAGTTTAGGTTGGCAATAGAACTTCAGGCGTTCTTCAATCCGGTTTTCGGCATAGGCTCGGGTGAGATTAGCGATAAGCGGCAGGGCCTGAGTAAAATAGGTGCGATAGCCTTCAGTGACGGCCTTTATTCCCAGAGCCACTGCCAGGTGAGTTTTTCCCACACCTGGTGGCCCAAGGAAGATAACGTTCTCTCCGTTGGCGATAAACCGGCAGGTGGCCAAATCCTTGATGCGTTTTTTATCGATGGAGGGCTGAAAAGAAAAATCAAAGCTTTCCAGCGTCTTGATAAAAGGAAACTTGGCCAGTGCGGTGCGCATGGCGATATTCTTTTCCTTTTTGGCAGCTACTTCCCGGGCTAGAAGTTGATCGAGAAAATCACTGTAGGAGAGGTTCTCTTTGGATGCTTCCTCCAACAATGACTCCAGGTGCTCATAAGTCTTATAGAGTTTAAGGTGCTTGAGGTTCTCCTGGATACGGAAAAGCTGGGTGCTCATCGGCTACCTCCTTCTACCAGGCGCTCATAGAAGGCCAGATCTCTGACCTCTACTTCTTCTTGACCATTTTGCGCCAAATAGAACCGACTCTCCGGTTGACGATGGTTGAAAATACCCTGGTAATGAGCCCTCTCACTTCTAACCTGGTATTTTCCTTCCAAACGAGGATGAAGAGCAATCAGCTCGCCTTGATGGTAAATGCGGATAAAATCGTTATCACTTTGCACCTCCACCTGTTTACCGACAAAGCGATGAGGGACCGAGTA
>QMPV01000219.1 GCA_003648765.1 Candidatus Aminicenantota bacterium | reverse complement strand
GGCATTATTTTTTGCCCGCCAGAATGGAACCCCGGCGATTTTCGGTGATAAGAGATGGCCGGGTGTTTCTCAGTGGCCAATTACCCGAAGAAAGTAAATCGAATAATAGCTCTGGTATTTTCTTGATGGAATTTCAGGGGGAGAGACTTTCCCTCCAAAGAATTTTCGGTCATGGGGTGGAAAATTACGATGTGGTGGCTATGGGGCCGAAGATTTTAACCTGTGGCCAGGACGAGGATGGTTATCAGCTAAAAATCTGGGGAGCTAAAGAATACGCTCGGATTGAAGCTCAAAAGTTATTGATTCAGCCTGATTAATTCACTTGGGTTGAGGGCTCAAGTAGTTCCTCGGGGGGTAGAGTTCTTTGGTTTAAATCATCTTAAGATTGACTCAATAGTTCTTAAACTATCTCGCTTAATTATGGCTTCCAAAATTTTGCATTATCTTAAGATGGACTAAGTGGTCACTTAATTCCTTTCAACTACAAGGAAAACTTTATGGCTAAGCTCAGGTTTCATCTTCGGAGAAAAATCTCTGGAGAAAAAGAAGAGAGAAGAGGTGCCATTAAGGGCTGAAGTAGGGTCAGAGAAGGGATAATTTATTGTTTTCTTGAGTGTCCTTGGAGCTTAATTTTGGCCTGGGTGGGATATGGAAAAAGGTGAAAGTAGGCAAACAATTTCTAAGTCAAATCCGTTATATAAAATGAATATCTTCAAAAGAAGGAAGTTTGAAAGGGATAATCAAATTTATTTGAGGAGAAATCGGATGAAAAGATGGATTTTTTTTATAACGATTTTATTAATGGCTTGGACTCTGGGCTCTCAGCCGTTGGTGGGGCAGGAAAAGACAGCGGCGAAGATAATCACAGATTGGGCCGCGGCTTATCAGAAGAAAGTATCCCCAGAAGAAGAAGGCCTTTTTGGAATAGAAATAAAGGGAGAAGGTGGGGGAGTTTGGACGGTTTCTATTGAGCCCGGAAGAAAAGTTAAAGTTAGGGCAGGAGAACCAGATAAACCCACTTTTCTCTTTACCACTGATTTATCCACCTTAAGGAAAATTGACAAAGGAGAAATTAATGCTTTGACCGCCGCTGGTCGGGCCAAAGCCAGTGATTCAGCTCCTGTGGATATTAAGTTCATGCCAGATGTCCAGCCTTCTCCCGAAGTTATGAAGAAAATTTTTCATTACGGCTTTCATTTTTTTATTCCAGGTACACCGGAAATAATCTATTTTGATGAGGCGCACAGCCGATTTGTTCATGGCGGCAATGTGGTTATTTTTTACTATACTACGGGATTACGCACGGCCTGGTATCAAGTAAAGAAAGGCATGGTCATTAATCAGGATGAGTCTGACCAGGTTAATCCTTTCCCGACGCTCTTTATCTGCACGAGAGGAGAAGGCCGGGCTAAACTGGGCGGGAAAACAATTACTCTGAAAAAAGGCATGATGGTTTATATTCCGGCGGGGATGTCTCATATGTTCTGGAATGAAAACGATGAGCCGATGGAAGGGATAATTATCATGTTCGGCCCGGGGGCCTAATTAAAATCACACCAGAAGTACGTTTTTATTATGGTTCAATGTTGAAGAGGAAGGGCAGGGAGCCAAATTTTTGTTTTTCCCCGGGAATGAATAAAGAATAGTAGCAATAGTCTCTCCGCCTCAGAAAAGAGAGAATTATTTTCTTAGTTTTTTATTGACAAGTTTTTTTCTAATTTATTATTAATTCATTAACCAACATTGGAGGAGAAAACATTTCTTGGATCTCTCTAATTTTAAAATAACAGGAGGGGATAGATGAAACGATCTTTTACTTCTTTGCTGGGCCTGACTTGCCTTTTCCTTATTCTAAATACCGGTGGTGGGCAGGCCAAGGTCAACAAAAAGTATTCTTCGTCTTTGTCACTCCAAAAAAGGCCTTTAATAAAGAAGACATATTTCAAGGTTGCTTTGTCTTTTCTTCGCGGCCCTGATTTAAAACGGTACCTTAACAAGTCAATTGAGATTGCCGGATATTTTTATGATGGGTCTATTCCCATGCTGGTGAGTGATTATGATCGAGTTTTGGTGGATTACCCTCTTTCACGGCAAGATTATATTCCGCTAGTGGGTAATATTCCTTCTTCGCTTGTTTCAGGCCAGAAA
Organism: Candidatus Aminicenantota bacterium; assembly: GCA_003648765.1. GTDB lineage: Bacteria > Acidobacteriota > Aminicenantia > Aminicenantales > Aminicenantaceae > JdFR-80. The sequence continues at coordinate 1,424 of QMPV01000219.1, read as the reverse complement.
ATTGTGGTAAAGGGTATTTTATCGAAGCCATTAAGTTCCGATCCTTCCTGGGTAAGAAAGGAACCGTCCTTGATTAGAGTGGGAAATCTTGTTTATAAAAGAAGATCTCCTGAAAAAGAGCCTTTCCATTCATTATTGAAGTTAAAAATTCTTCCTTTTAAGGGCGCTCTGCGGAAAGGCACAACCAGATTTATTTTTAGGCCCAAGTATCGGGTTAATCTGCCTGAAAAATACGCCATCCTGATTGCCGGCGGGATAGATGAAGCCAATAATCACATTCGCTACTGGAACGATCTGAAAGTTATGTACAGAATTCTTCTGGCTAATGGATATAAGCCGGAGAATATAACGGTGATTTATGCTGATGGTTCACGCCGCGATAATGATTTACCCATTAATTATTCTGCAACTCGGGCTAATCTTCGGCAGGCCTTCCGCGACCTTGCCCAACAAGTAACTAGCCTCGACACTGTCTACATAATGTTGGGTGATCATGGAGGAGGCGTTCTTTTAAAAAGAGCAGGTAGTAATTTACCTGGAATTTATGGAGCAGTTATTGACCGCAATGGAGATGAAGATGATGAGATAGATGAAGAAGCGGTTGATTTAGATCTTAATCGTGATGGAGATAAAAAAGATGTCCTGAGTTATGATGAAACTCTCTTCCTTTGGGGAGGAGAATTTGTTACTGATGATTTCTTTGCCCAGCTGGTAAATCTCCTTTCCCGGTGTCAGCGAATAATAATCCAGATGAAACAATGTTTCAGTGGTGGTTTTATTGAAGATCTCAGGGCCCCAAGGCGGACAATAATGGCTTCCACCTCTGAATATAATTTTTCTTACAGTTATGCTGATTACGGTGTATATACTTATTGGTATTTTTCTGCCTTTCTTGGAGGTGAATTACCCAGGAGTTTTCTGGTGGCTGACCGGGCAAATGCAGGAGAGTGGGAGTGGTTTGACCTGGAGGATTTAGGAGATGATAAAGTTGCTTTCCGAGCTCACAATGGGCTCTATGTTAGATATAATCCTAATTTCGATTGTCTACTTACAGCTAATGGGGAGAAGATAGGTGATTGGGAGACATTTGTGCTGGAAGACCTGGGGAAAGGTGAGATTGCCTTAAGAGCCGATAACGGGAAATATGTTTGTGCTGATGCCAACTATTATAATTTTCTTATTGCGGATAGAACCGAACGGAAAGAATGGGAAACATTCAGGCTTATCAGAAATAGGGCGGGAAAGGTGGCTCTTCAGGCCCATAATGGGCGGTTTGTCTGTGCAGAAGCAGCCAGAGAAAGATGGAAAGTCGATGCTGATACGAATAATGATGGGCGTATTTCAATCGTTGAGGCCTATAATTTGGCTTTTAAATATGACCGAAGTGAGACGCCGTTTTTTGAAGATGATGGCCAGGCCCCTTC
>QMPV01000218.1 GCA_003648765.1 Candidatus Aminicenantota bacterium | reverse complement strand
TTGTTCATGAGCGGCTGAGATTTGGACCCGGATACGGGATTGCCCTTTTGGCACTACAGGATAAGAAAAGCCGATGACATAAATTCCTTCCTCCAAGAGATCGCGGGCCATATCCTGGGCCAGTTTGGCATCATTGGGGAATTTACCCAGCATAATGGGCACAATCGGGTGAATACCCGGTTTGATTTCAAATCCGGCTTCGGTCATTTTCTGGCGGAAGTATTGGGTGTTTTTTTCCAGCTTGTCTCGCAGGGCAGTGGTTTCGGAAAGGAGATCCAGAACGGCAATGGAAGCTCCGACAACCGCCGGGGCCAGGGTATTACTGAAAAGATAAGGCCGGGAACGCTGCCGATACATGTCAATTAGTTCCTGGTGGCCGGCAATAAAGCCTCCGGAAGCTCCCCCCAGGGCCTTGCCCAGTGTACTGGTGATCAAATCCACCCGGCCCATGACGCCACGATATTCATGAGTGCCGCGACCGGTTTTGCCGATAAACCCGGTGGCATGACTGTCGTCGACCATGACCAAAGCATCATATTTCTCAGCCAGGTCACATATCTCATCCAGCTTGGCAATGTCGCCGTCCATGGAGAAGACGCCGTCAGTGGCGATTAGCCGGAAACGGGCTCCCTGAGCCTGTTTGAGCTTTTCTTCCAGATCGTTCATGTCGCCATGCTTATAAATGAAGCGTTGAGCCTTGCAGAGGCGGATACCGTCGATAATCGAGGCGTGATTAAGCTCATCGGTCAAGATGGCGTCATCTTTACCCAGGAGGGGCTCAAAGGTGCCGCCGTTGGCATCAAAGCAGGCGGCGAAGAGAAGGGCATCGTCCATCTGGAGGAACTCGGCGATTTTTCGTTCTAGAATCTTGTGGATTTCCTGGGTGCCGCAGATAAAGCGGACCGAGCTCAGGCCATAGCCCCATTCATCCAGGGTTTTATGGGCTGCTTCGATGACTTTGGGGTGACTGGAAAGCCCGAGATAGTTATTAGCGCAGAAATTAAGGACTTTCCGGCCGCCTTTGACTTCGATCTCGACTCCTTGGGGAGTCATAATGATTCTTTCCTCTTTAAACAGCCCGGCTTCTTTAATTGACTGAAGTTCGTTTAAGAGATGTTCTTTTATTCGACCGTACATTTTAACCTCCCATTTTCCTTTAAATATATAATCACAAAAGGCGGCTGAAATCCACTAATTTAGAGCTCAAGTGGTCCATTTTTCTCATTGCTCTCTCCTGGGTCAAGTGATATAATCTCGAATCATGGAAGAAGGAATTTATTATGTGGAAACTTTAACCCCTTATGTTTCCCGCCGGTATAAAGTCGAGAAGGTCTTTTTCGAAGGCAAAACCAAATATCAGACAGTCCATTGTTTTTATAATAATTTCCTGGGGAAAGTTCTTTTTCTCGACCACAAAATCCAGAGTGCGGAGGTCGACGAGTTTATCTATCACGAAAGCCTGGTCCAGCCGGCTCTTCTCACTCATCCCCGACCCGAAAGGGCGATTATCATTGGCGGCGGAGAAGGGGCCACCCTGCGGGAGGTGCTTCGCCATCAAACCATTCGCCAGGCGGTTATGGTGGATATTGATGAAGAACTGGTTAAAATCTGCCAGGAATATCTGCCGGAATGGTCGGCCGGAGCTTTTACTGATGCCCGAGCCAAGGTCGAGTTTACCGATGCCCGCCGTTATATTGAAGAGCACGAGGACAAGTTTGATGTGATTATCTCCGATTTAACTGAACCAGTCACCGGCGGCCCTTCAGTCTATCTCTTTACCCGGGAGTTTTTTGAAATTCTGAAAGAGCACCTGACTCCTGAAGGAGTGTTGGTCCTCCAGGCAGGCAGCGCCGATGAAGAGTACTCGCAATTTATGAGTTCGCTGGTGAAAACCCTGGAAGAAGTGTTTCCGGTAGTTCGCCCATATTGGAGTTTTATTCTGTCTTTCAGTCTTCCCTGGGGCTTTATTCTAGCCTCACTCCAGCCTGATCCCGTTTCGCTGGCAGAGGCCGAACTGGCTCGCCGCTTGGATGACCGCGGGGTAAAGGGATTAAGATTTTATCATCCGGGTCTTCACCGAGGTCTTTTTGCTTTGCCCCGGTACCTGCTGGAGAAGTTTCGCCAGGGGAAAGTGCTGACGGATAAAGAACCTTTTATCTGGAAATTATAAGATGAAAGATGAAGGCTATAAATCTTTTTGGCGAGAAAAAAGGGAATATCATACGGATAATTGCGGTCTTTTCTTCGAGATAAAATCAGTTCTCTACGCGCAGAACTCCAAGTTCCAGCGGATTGAGGTGGTGGAAAATGAATATTTTGGCCGGATTCTCTTCCTGGACGGCCTGGTTCAAACCACCGAACGAGATGAATATTTTTACCATGAAATGCTGGTCCATCCGGCTTTTCTTACTCATCCTCAACCCCGGCGGGTGCTGGTCATTGGCGGCGGCGACGGCGGCGTGGTAAAAGAAGTTCTCCGCTATCCGGTGGAGAAAGTTGATTTTGTCGAGATAGATGAGGAAGTGATCCGGGTCTGCCAAAAATATTTCCCCTGGTTGAAGAAGGTCCTCCAGGACAAGCGGGTGGAGCTGGTTCTCCAGGATGGCTTTGAATTTATTCAGCAGGCCAAAGAGAATTATGACATTATTCTGGTTGATTCTTCTGAACCCGTGGGCCCTTCGGTCTCTCTCCATGAGAAGAAATTTTATCAGCGCCTACGAGACAATCTCTCTCAGCCAGGAATAGTCGTAGCTCAAATGGGCTCACCCTTTTTTCATCAGGATGAACTCTTTAGAAAGTTTGAGTTTTTGAGAACCATCTTTAAAAAGGTTTTCTTCTATACCGGTCCGGTGCCCACCTATCCAGCCGGTGAATGGAGTTATGCTTTTTTGAGTGAGACAATCGACCCGACTCAGATTCTCCGAGAACCTCCGGGAGGATTAAAATATTACAGTCCTCAGGCTCATCAACGAGCTTTTCTGCTGCCTAAACCTCTGGAGAAACTTCGTCAAGACCTATCCTGAAGGGCGGGGCGTTTATTTCTTGGTTATTTTCTGAAGCCACCGGCGAAGAGATGAAAAAGATAGCCATTCTTTTCAATCCAGGGGCTGCCCGGGGAAGAGCCGCAGCCAAAAAGGATTCCTTTCAGGCCACTCTTCGAGCGAGGGGTCTGGGGTGGGATTTTTTTGAATCAAAAAGTGAGGCCCACCTGGGTCAGTTGACCCGGGAACTGGCCGAAGAATATAAAGTAATAGTCTGTGTCGGGGGGGATACCACAGTTCATCTGGTGGTTAATGAGCTTATGCAGCTGCCTCGCCGTCCTCTTCTGGGCATTGTCGGGCTGGGCTCCTCCAATGATATTGCCCGGCATTTAGGAGTAAGGGGGGCTGAGCGGTTGGCCAGAGTTTTCCCCTCAGCGTCTCCCCGAGAGGTTGATGTAGGGTGTATCGTTGTGGGGGGAGAGGTAAAGAGATATTTTCTCGGTCAGCTCAGCCTGGGATTAGGAGTCCTGGTTAATCGGTTTGTCGATGAACAGAGTCGAAAATATCCTTTTCTGGCCAGAGCTACTCCTCTGGT
>QMPV01000217.1 GCA_003648765.1 Candidatus Aminicenantota bacterium | reverse complement strand
TTTCAAAACTCTAATTCCGTCGGGCTCAAGACATTCTCGGCGCCCGAGGCGGTCGGGTTCCCTTGAAGGAGGGTTCCGGAAGGCTAAATCTTCAAGGTTGCTCCGACATTCTCCTTCGCCTTTCGTTCGATTTTGTTTCCCGTCACTTTGAGACAAAGCCTATTTTTATTTCTTGGTTATAGCTGTCCTTACGTATTTTTAGCTTATATTTTGACTTTCTTGGGGATTAATTTGGTTTTAATTCTAAAGGGAGATAGATGTTTTTTGCCGAAAAGATCAGATAAGTTGATTTAGTTAAAATGCCTGTGGTATAAAACTGAGGCTGTCAGATAGTAAGTTAGCTTCCCCTTTTAAAAGAGGGGAAACAATTCCACTGTGATGGGAGAGGAATAATGAAAAGAAACACTCGGATTTATTTTAGCCAATCTTTTCTGTTCAAGGCATTTTGTTTAGTTTTCCTCCTCTGGTTGGTTAGTTACGCAGAGATTATGGCTGGGGCTAAAAGGCCTCTTACTTTTGTCGATGTCATGAAGTTTAAAGCCATTCGATCCGCCAAGATAGCGGATAATGGTGAATGGTTGGTGTATGAAGTATGGCCGGATCGGGGAGATGGTGAAGTGGTGGTTCAGGCAACCAACCGGGAAGTCAGGTACGTAATTCCCCGAGGAGAAGCAGCTCTGATAACGTCCAACGGAAAATGGGTGGTCTGCCGGGTCCAGCCGCCTCTTTTGGAGCGTGAAGAGGCCGGGGAAAAGGGAAAAACAAAGCTTCAGCCAGGCATGGCTCTTCTGAAGACGACCACCGGCAAAATTCAGCAGTGGGAGAAAGTAAAAGATTTTGCTTTCTCTAAGGACGGACAATGGTTACTCTATCAGTTCTTCCCAGAAAAAAAGACTCCAGCCAAAGAGGAGAAAAAAGAAGAAGCCGAGACAGGAAAAGCTCAAAAGAGTCGAAAGGAAAAGGTATCAGCTTCTCTCAAGAGGCCACAGAAAGAGACTTCTCTCACTCTTAGACATTTAGCCACGGGGCAGGAATTTCATTTCTCCCGGGTTATCTCTTATGCTTTGGCGCCCGATTCTCATTTTTTAGCTGTTGTCTCCCGGACTTCCTCCGGAGAAGGTCAGAACTTAGTCATTTATGACTTACATAAAATGGCCTCTAGTCCTCAGGCCATAGCGGTCTGGCAGAAAGAAGGAGCGGAATGGTCGGGACTAACCTGGTGGTCGAAAGGTCCTCGCTTGGCTTTTTTGGGGAGAGAAAAGGTCAAAAATCCAGAAAAGTTAGCCGAGTCTTCCAGTGGGGTAACTTCTCAGAAAAATGTTTCAAACCAGGCAAACCAGGAAGAAATGATGACTCTTTATTTCTGGGAGGGATCCACTAACCACTTGGTGAGATGTGTTTCGCAGCAGGAACTTCAGCCTGGTTGGGTCATCCCTTTAAAAAACTCCCTCCGCTGGTCAAAGGACGGGCAGCGGTTGTTTTTTGGCACCAAATTCGAGATCCAGACCAATTTGAATCGACCAGCAACTCCCCGGGTTCTCAATGACCTCGGTCGTGATAGCTCAGGCGGATTATCTTGGGTGAAGAATTCCTCCCAGGAAAGTTCTGCCTCAAGGGCAAAAGATCTTTATGATTTAGAGGAGATTTTAAAGAAAAGAGAGGTGGATGTCTGGCACTGGAATGATCCTTATATTATTCCTCATCAAAAGAAACTCTGGCCCAAAATAAAGGATAAAACTTATACTGCTGTTTACCATATTGATTCAGGGAAGTATGTTCAGCTGGCTGACTCCACTGTGCCTGAAGTAAGATTAAGTGATAATTCCTACGCCGTATTAGGAATATCCAATCTCCCCTACCGGAAAGAAGTCACCTGGGCTGGCCGTTTTAACGACCTTTATTTGATCACTCTTCAGGATGGTCGGAAAACCAAAGTGGCGGTCAAGTTGGCTGATCAGTTTTCCCTTTCGCCTTCAGGAAAAATGGTGGTTTATTTTCAGAAAGGCGACTGGTATCTCTATGATATTCGGAGTCAGAAGTCGCGGAATTTAACTCACAATTTAGCGGTTTCTTTTGCCAACGAGGATCATGATTATCCCCGAGAAGCACCGAGTTACGGCCTGGCTGGTTGGTTGGCTAAAGATGAAGGAGTGCTCATTTATGATAAATATGATATCTGGTTTTTCCCCATGGAGGAGGGGCAAAAACCTCTTTGTTTGACTGGCGGCCAGGGGCGGGAGGAGAAAATTATCTTTCGTCTTATTAAGACTGACCCGGAAAAGAAGTTTTTCCATCGAGGCGAAAAACTGCTTCTTTCTTCTTACCGGGAGATGGAGAAGAATTTTGGTTTCTATGAAGCTCAGCTCATCAAAGCGGGAGTTAAGAGATTACTGGAAGAGAAGAAAAAATTTAAGTTTGTTGCCCTGGCCAAAAAAGCGCCGGTTATTATTTATACCAGGGAAAGCTATGAAGAATTTCCTGATCTCTGGATAACCGATCTTGAATTTCGGGAACGACGTAAATTAACAGAAGTTAACCCTCAAATGAAGGATTTTCTCTGGGGGAAGGCTGAACTTATCTCCTGGCGTAGTCTGGATGGTCTCCCTTTACAAGGTGTCTTAATCAAACCAGGCAATTATGTCCCGGGGCAACGGTATCCGGTGATTGTCTATTTTTATCGCTTTTTCTCCCAACGGTTGTATGAGTTTAATCAACCCGTGGTCAACCATCGTCCATGTTTTCCTCTTTACACCAGTAATGGCTATGCTCTTTTTCTGCCTGATATTAGATTTGAGGTGGGCCGGCCTGGATTTTCGGCGACCAAGTGTTTAGTGCCGGGGGTTCAGAAATTAATCGACTTAGGCATAGCCGACCCCAAGGCTATTGGGCTTCATGGTCACTCCTGGAGTGGGTATCAGACTGCTTTTGTGATTACCCAGACCAATATTTTTGCTTGTGCCGTGGCTGGAGCACCCGTCTCGAATATGACCAGTGCTTACAGTGGCATCCGTTGGGGTTCGGGCCTGGCCCGTCAATTTCAATATGAGAAAACACAAAGTCGGATTGGCGGCAGTCTCTGGGAATTTCCAGAGCGATATTACCTTAATTCTCCGGTGTTCTTTGCTGAATGGATTCAGACTCCTTTGTTAATTATGTTCGGTGATGAAGACGGAGCAGTGCCTTGGTATCAGGGAATTGAACTGTATTTGGCTTTGCGGCGGCTGGGTAAGGAATGTGTCTTCCTTCAATACCGGGGAGAACCTCATCATCTCCAGAAGTATCCGAATAAACTTGACTATGCCCTTAAAATGAAACAATTTTTTGATCACTATTTGAAGAAATTACCGGCCCCAGAGTGGCTTACCCGAGGAGTGCCTTACCAGGGTAAATAAAAGAAAAAGGCGGTTTTTGGCCGGGAAAGGAGAGACTTCTTGCTTTAAGAGCCGGTGAATAAATGTCATTACCTCACTCCAGAACTCTCTGGGAAAGAGAGTTGTTTAGAACAGATAATTTTGAAAATAATTCTTAGTCAAGAGAGATTTCATCACTCCGCTCTAGATGAAGGCACTTATTGAAGATAATGA
>QMPV01000216.1 GCA_003648765.1 Candidatus Aminicenantota bacterium | reverse complement strand
TCCTAGGGGTTGCTCTTCTGGTAGGGGCCGGCTTGATGCTGGCTGCTCCTCAGAATAGATCGCAGCCAAATAATCAGCTTAAGACTAAGCAGGCCCCGGTTCAGAATAACATGCGCACCTGGCAGCAGTGGCGTTCCCAGATGATGTACCGGGATATGAATGGTGACGGCATTAACGACTATTACCGGGACCATGACGGTGATGGTATACCTAATTGCCAGGATCCTGATTGGCAACGGCCTCAAGACGGGACGGGTTATCAAAATCGGATAGGTCGGCATCATCAGTATAAAAACAACAATAATCAGGGTAATAATCAGCAATTGCGATTTCGCCATGGTCAAGGCAGTAGTGCACCCCAGATGGGCAATAAAGCCACTTTCCGGAATTTCACTTCTCTGAGTGGGGCCAGACGGGCTTTTGCCCAACGAGCTTTTACCAATCGTTCTTTTCGGCAAGGAATCGGGGGACCCGGCAGCCCTCTTTGTGATGGAACGGGGCCGAAAGGATTTTCTCGCCGCGGTCGGCGATAAAAGTTAATTCTCACAGTTATTGATCCCCCCTTCCCCTCCCTGGCGGAAGGGGGGCTCTTTTTTTCAGGAGGAGCCAATGCCAAAAACTCACCGTGCTTTGAAGAAGAGCGATTTTCAGAGGCGAATTCAGGGTAAAGTAGCTAGAGGAGCCAGATTATCCTCAATCTCTAAATTTTACCTCTGGTTGAAGTTGTTCTACTATAAAAAATTAAAGAAGTGGCGTGGCGGTGGAGAAGGAGGAAGATGGCCCATGATTATTCACCTCATGGTTTTAAAAACCATGTTGATTACCCAGGGCTGTCTGAAATCAGCTTGGGTGGCCCTGGCCCATATTTCTGTTGGAGAGTCAATAAGATTTATCGCTTCCAGAAAGGCAAATTTTTGGATACTGCCCCAGATGGCTCCCCAATTCCTTCTCGGGAATAGCTCCCTTTTATCTCATGTTTCCCGCGGGAAAAAGCATAAAATCACCCTCTCGTCTCTTTCTCAGAGAATGGTCACCCAGGATAATCCTTCATCGGCAATTTCAAAGCTAAATGGACTGGTTGCAGGAAGCGGACAGAGTCCGACAGGTAGATTCACCTGGTCAGTTTTAAAGTCCAGATTGTTCCTTGATCTAAAATCTAGGCCAATCATTTGGCCTGGCATCAGCTTGAACCGTCTCCTCGCCTTGTCCCTGCCCTTTCTCTTCTTGGTCGCCATGGCAGCCGCCACCACCCAGCTCCCGGCTGAGACGATTTCCTTTTCTTTATTCCAGGGTATGACCAATAATCTCTATCAAAATTATCTAGGGGTCTCGGATATGATTTCCCGACTGAGTCTGGAAGCCGACAAGAATATCGGCTCTTTCTCTCTCTTTACCCAGGGTGATCTGAGTTATGTACTTGAGAACAGCGATTTGACCTATTATACCCATTTGGTAGGCGCTGATTATTTATGGCCGGTAGGAGAAAAGTCGGCTCTTTATCTGGGTGTTCTCGGGCGGGGCGCCTTTTACCGACAAAGTTATACTGATTTTAATTATCTCGCCCTCCAAGGTCAGGTGAGTTTTAAAAGCTATCTCAATCCTTCCTCTATCCTCCAGATTGATTCGCTGGCCGAGGTACGAGATTATGCCGGTTCAATCTATGACCATTTTAATTCCTCGGTGGAGATTACACTGGATAAATATTGGTCCTCTCGGACCACCCTGAAGACCGGTCTTTTTTGGGGATGGAAGGCCTATCGCCATCCTTTTCTCCCCTCGGCGGAGGATGCTTACACCAGCTCTTCTTTTTCTTTAATGGGGGGAATGGGCGGTGGTTCCCCTTGGAGGAATTCTTCAGGTAAAGGTTATCATCATGGTTCTCCCAAGGGTTATACTGGGATGACTGACTATGCACAGCCAGGTGGTGAGGGAGCTGGCCAATCTATCCAGGTGGCAGCGCTGTCCCTGCTGGTCGCCCAGGGACTGGGAGAAAGAGTGGGCCTGCGAGTCACCGCCACCCAGCAGTGGAACATTGCCGGAGAAAATCCTTTTCGGACACTGGATGAATATTATTTGGTTGAAAATCCCACCTATGACCGTTTCGCCTGGTCGGGCAGAATCATCTCGGGGTTGCTAACTGTGGTGGCTCCCTGGAATATCGAGGGGAAAATAGGGTATACTGTTTCCTGGAAGAATTTTCCTGGTATTGAAAGTTATGATTTAGAAGGCAATCCTCTGGGGGTGGAAAGGGAGGATAAACGCTATGAAATGGCAGCTCGTTTGGAAAAGAATTTTCGTCAGGTCTCCCTTTATCTCTCTTTGGTGCTGGTCAGCCATCACTCCAATGACCCTTACTTTGACTGGCAGGGATACTTTATTTCCGGAGGTTTATCCTGGAATTTCTTCGTGGGGAGGAAAGAATGAGGGGCCTTAAAAGGCGGCTGCTTTCTTGGCGAAGGCTCTTAGTAGCCAGCGGACTGTTGTTGCTCGTCTGGCAACTTGTCCCAGCTCCCCAGGTAGGTCAGAGAAGGCATTTCTACAATGTGGATAAAGAAATAACCCTCAAAGGCAAGATTATTGAAATAAAAATGGAAACTTGTTATCCCGGGCAACCCAAATTTCTTGTTCTTTACATTGAGGAGGAGAAAACCGGACGCAAATTTATTGTGGAAGTCAGCCCGATTTGGTTTTTTGAACGGAATTTTCACCAAGGGGAATCCATTGAACTTAAAGGCTCTCTGGTCAATGAGAGTGACAAGAGCTCTTATGTCATTGCCCGAGAGATGCGCTGTCAGGGAGAACTATTTATTCTTCGGGATAAGCATGGTTTTCCCACCTGGCGGGGAGGCCGTCAGTACCGGATGGGCCGACGGAAAAAGGGACATTGAAGAGAAAAAATTATTTCCTCTTTTTTTATCTTCCTTTTTTGAGCCTGATTCTTATTTTTTCTTTTCTTTCTGACCTCAACCGTCGTTACATCATCCGCCAGGTGGAGGCAGTGGTTTACGAACAGCTGAAAGCCACGGCCGGGATTTTAAAAAAGGATATCAATCACCTTCTTCAGGAAGGGTTTTCTCTAGAAGAAGTATTTGAGTTTTATTCGGGTGAAGAAAATATTTACTTTATGGCTGTACTGGATGCCCAGAAAAACGTCTTGGGCTGGAGTTCCCGGTTTGAGGGCTATTTGCCTCTCTCGGCCCGCTATCTGGAGCCCGAGAAGGGCTGGGTGATTGAGTCGCCTCGGGGAAAAATCTACAATTATTTTACCGCCTTTCCTACCGATGAGGCGGTTGGCGCTGATGAGACAACTGACCTAGATAAAGCCGGCAGTACTGATAGATCCGAGAGTCCTAATGAGAGCGGTGCTGTCGGTGGGGACATGACTCACGACAAGATTACTCCTAGGGAGAAGTCTGGCCCTGTCGAGAAAACCGCTGCCTCCCAAAAAATCTCCCCTGCCGGTGCCTCCAGTAAAGCTGATCCTCCCGCTAAGTCCGCCTCTCCCGAAATTGCGGGCCAGATAAAATATCTTTACCTGGGCTACTCCCTGGAAAATTTAGAAATGCTTCTGGCCCAGGCCCAAAAGAACTTCTGGAT
>QMPV01000215.1 GCA_003648765.1 Candidatus Aminicenantota bacterium | reverse complement strand
TACTTAGGCTGCGGCGTCAACGCCCAACCAAAATTAACATACTCCGCCCCACTAACCACTCCACCCTGCCCCGGCGTGTCTATCGTCCCAAACGGTAACTCAGAATTAGCGTTGTCACAAATAATCGTCTTTGTCCCCAACGTTACCCGGTTCCCTTCCTTATCATAGGCTATGGCATAGATGGTAAACGTCCCATTGCCACTGTTCGGCAAGAAGTTGGTCAGCATCATATAACCCCAACCAGCCCTGTAATTTAAGGGATAACCCTGATAGGCCGTCTCCACATCAGGCCGCGCGCCCTCAACAAAAACCGCATCCCCTATATAGACTAATCCGTCTACTCCTATAGCCGCCGCCGGATCACCGCTTACTGGCTCTCGTTTAATTTCCACCTTCTCTACTTCTATATCATCTAACGCCCACCCCGTCACCGGTACGTTCCCATAAACCGTCGCCCCCTCCCCCGGCGTGTCAATATATCCTATAGGGCCTCTCGTTCCCCCTGTAGCCATCACCTTTAACTCAACGGGTAACTTTGAGGGTGAATTGCTGGCTTCAGGAGAAATGATTGTCAAATAAGAGGAATAATTCCCTGAAACTAAATTTGTTGGGTCAACTGAAACTTGAATAATTTTACTGTTTTCTCCAGATGACGGCTCACTAATCAGCCATGTATCGGCAGGAGTAACAGTCCAGCTCATATTACCTTCACCTGAGTTGGTAATAATTATTTCTTGAGTTCCTGTAATTAGACCACTCTCATTTGCTCCAAAAATCAGCTTATTTCTATTCAGGCTAATTTTGGCTTTTTTTATAGTTGGTATAATTAAAGAAGCATAATTCTCAGTAGCATCTGCCACAATAACTGGGGGGTCTGAAGAGTCCTTAACCAAAGAATTTTCTTCATCTTGATAGGTGAATTGAAGAATATTGCCGGAAGTACCGTTGGTTAAAATATCTCTCATGTAAAGCCTAAGCTCAGCACCTTCCTGAAGATATGAGGCCAAATCTTTAACATCCAGAACAATCAGCGAACCAGGATAACTCTGATACTCTCGATCCTTCTGTTTAACATAAAAATCAAAAAAGTTTATCTGGTTTCCTCCAACAGTAACCCAAGTGTCTGTTTCTCGGGAATAATCGTGTTCCAATTTGAAAAGAATTTTTTTCTGAGAATCATAATTTACGCGGTCATTTACCCAATAAGCATACCCTTGAGAATAATCTGAGCCGGCTTTAATGGCTTCATAGGTTATCCAATAGTAGCCACTATCTCCCCAGGAAACTCCCCAAGAATTAACTACTCTAAAAGCTCCAACACCATCAGGCGTAACCAGATTATCATCGAAACCAACTATAGTTTGAGCATGGCCACCATGACTTGTGCCTGTTTTATCAGCTAAGGCATAAATATTATTATAATCTTTTATATTGTAATAATTGTCATAAACATAAATGCCGAAAACCACCAGATCTCCATTAAGAAGCATTTGTTTTATCTGGTCGAGAGCTGACTCTGAGTCCAGATAAAGCCAGTAATACTCTCCTCCTGAAGGAGGCAAAGAGCGGGCTTTAATCGCTCCCTCAAAATCATTTTCATCAGGCCAGGTTTGGTAATCATGAGCGTTATAGGGCATCTCTTGAAGTGAGGGACAGCCAAAATCGTTGATAACTCTAAAAGCATCGCTGAAATAGGCCCCATGATCATTTTTAAGATGAATCAAATTATAAATAAAAGCTGGACTGCAGATGTTTTGGGGCTGGCTTCTTTGGCTAGGATCTGTCCGGTTATTTTCTCTATTCTCCTGATATGTCTTTAGATAATACCCCACAGCCCAAGCCACACAGGAGCCCTGAGAACCTTGAGAATTGACCGGCGGCAGATAGTCATAATTAAAATGTGAAGTGGTTTGCAAGGGATGATATTTCCTCAACTCTCCCAGGGGAACAACTTGAAGCACTTGTTTTCCGGCTGGGTCAATTGCCGGATTCTGAAAGACCAATCCTGTCCGATAAACATTAGGGGTCGTTTTTAAGTAATTATCTAAAGCATTAGAAGATATATCTGGTGATGAAGCCCCCAATAAGGATGTGGGAGAGGTTGAGGTGAAGGCGGCGATTATGGCGACGATTAAGGCGGCAATTAAAATCAAAAAAGCAGGAAGAAAAAAGCGAGCTAATGTTAAAAGAAAGGACGTTTTTAGTGATGATTTTGCAGATGGATTTTTCCCCATTATTACCTCTTTCCATTTTCTATTTGGGTTATCTGTGGTTCCCATCAATTTCCTATAATAAATTTATAATAAATTTTCTACCATAGGCCCAGCCGATGAGCCTGGAAAGATGGGAAGTTCTCCATTAATTTTCTATTAAAATTCCTAAATATGATAAATCACCTCGGAGATAAGTTTGAACATAACAAACAAATTATAGGCTAACAAGATAATTGGAAAGAGAAAAAGGGAATATTTTCTTTCTTTAAATACCCTTAACCAACCAGCACTAAAAACAAAGGTTACAAAATATAAACAACAAAATGCCATTCTAGCTTGATAATAAGGAATTTCACCAATAAAAAAATAGCCAAACAGCAGAACGGCAATTACGCTAACACCAGCGAGCAAGAAAAATTTCTGCCAGAAAGTCGTGGAGCCATTTTCTTCTACTGCTTGCTTGGGCAGGAACAGATAGCTTATCCCGAGAATAAAGAATCCGAGGGGGATTACAGTTAAGAAAATATCATTGGCCCATAGCGGAAGAACATCAAAGTAATGGCCATGCCAGATAAATTCTCCCCGAAATAATGTTCTGGTGAAGGCTTGGACAAATTCGACTATATTGGCCCACGATATGGCTTTGGCTGGATATTGGGGGAGTCCGACTTGTAAATTATTATTTATAACAACAAGATTGTCCAAACGAATTAAATTAAAAATGTACCAAGGCGAAGATAAAATCAGGGTAAGAGGCAGAAATAGAGAGCCATTTAAGAAAATATTTTTTGAGAGAGAGGGGTGGTGGCGATATCTAATACCAAGATAAATGACGAACAAACCAAAAACCCCCAATATCAGGAGGCCAGTGGCCTTTACCCATAGAGTTAAGATGACTGCTCCTGAGAGGAAGAACCAATTCTTTTTGGCTCTTGGCTCCTTCCAGAGATAAAACATCCGATTTATGACGAGCCCCCCAAAGAGAAAAGTAAACACATCTATGTTAAGAGAAAAATACATATCCTGGGCTAAAAGAGGCACGAGGATGAGGGGCAGGTAAAAAACAGGCTGATCAAGTTGCTGTCGAGTTAACCCGGAATAGATCAGGATTAAACCAATGACGAC
This sequence comes from Candidatus Aminicenantota bacterium, assembly GCA_003648765.1. Taxonomy (GTDB): domain Bacteria; phylum Acidobacteriota; class Aminicenantia; order Aminicenantales; family Aminicenantaceae; genus JdFR-80. The sequence goes on along the minus strand of QMPV01000215.1, from coordinate 263 downwards.
GGCCAATAAAGCTATTATCCGAAAAAGAATAAGCTGAGAACCCAATGATAAGTGAAGAGGAGCCAATAAGTTACTAGCTAAAAAATAGATAATATACGCTAGCGGTGGATGCTTCGCCTGATACGAAAAAGCTGCAAAACCCAGGTCACGAAGAGAGAGAATGGGAGGCGGGGTGGGAGGTTGGGGTGATGGTGGCTGTTTTTTCTGTGGCAGTTGCTTGGGGGCTGGTTGTGGCGGCTGTAGTTGTTCTTTAGGAATTAGGT
>QMPV01000214.1 GCA_003648765.1 Candidatus Aminicenantota bacterium | reverse complement strand
GTTAACCTGGGGCCCGCTTTCGGCCCAGCTTTCCTCCTCTCCTAAAGAATCTCCGCCAAGAGGATTTCTGAGTTGCCGATCAGCTTCATGCCCAACACTTTTCATCTCTTGAAGGCTTTGAGACCGCCTCCGGCCCAACCCTGGTCTACCCGGTAAGACCGCCGCCCAGCCACCCACTAAAACATCCGCTTCACTGGCCAGAAGAACAATTTTTCTCTTCGGGTTCCTGTTGGCTAAGGAAAAAGCCTGACTCAACAACTCCCCAGGGGGCACTACCTGTCCAGGAAACTTATCAGCCCGGCTTAACAGCCCGAGACAGCCCATCTCCGAAAGAACAAGACCCAAACTTTTGGGATAAGCCAGAGCACACTCTTGGACAGCCCGCAATAAACTCTGAAGCACAATCCCCAAGCCGCAACCCGAACACCATTCAGCCGGAGTCTGGAGGTCAGGAAAAGCAGAAGCGAGGGGATGGACCGTTCCGTCCCGAGTCATAACGGAGAATTTTCACCAATAAAGAAGAGCTTGTCAAGTTAAATTCAGTCAATTTTAACTATCTATAAAAGTTGTTTTTGCTTGCTATTAAAATAAAATCGAAACCAGCTAATATAATATTTGTATATACGCATTAATGGATATTATCTGTTATCCTAATTAATTATTTGAGATTATAATAATTATTACTTACATTTAATTTTTTGTCTTCAGACTACAAGCCAATAAAGATTTTAACCGTGGTGAAATAAATGAGAAGTCCGGTAATATCAACAATTGTGGTCAAGGCCGGGCTGGCCACTACCGCTGGGTCAAAGTGAAACAAAGCTGCCCCTAAAGGTAAAATAGCCCCAATTAACGTAGCCGTAATCACCTGGAAACAGAGAGCCAAAGCCACAGCTATGCCTATCTTACCTAAGGGCACCCCTTCGCCTTGATAAGAACCAGCGACCAGGAGAAATCTTCCATAAGCTATCATTCCCAGTAATATTCCTAGTAAAATGGCGATTTGTGATTCTTTATAGAGAACTCTTAATAAATTTTTTGGTCTTATTTCTTGGAGAGCCAAAGCTCTCACTATCATCGTGGCCGACTGGCTACCTGTATTCCCGCCTGTATCAGCCAACATGGGCATAAAAGCGGCTAAAATGGTAAAGTTCATTAATAACATTTCAAATTTTTGGACAACAGCTCCAGAAATAAAACCCAATAAAGCCAAAATAACCACCCAAGGAGCTCGATTTTTAAATTGATCCCAGGCAGAGGTTCTCATGTAAACAGCTACTTCATGACTGCCGGTAATCGCCATAAATTTCTCCATATCTTCCGTCTGTTCTTGAGTCAGAACATCCATAGCATCATCATAAGTAATTATCCCCACCAAAACATTATTTCCATTGACCACAGGTAGCGCCAAAAGATCATACTTTTGAATTAAAAGGGCCGCTTTTTCTTGATCGTCCTCAACTCGGACAAAGATAACATCGCGATGCATAATCTCTTTAACTTGAACTGTGCGCGGCGCGAGGATCAGGTCTTTTAAAGAGACAAAGCCAATTAATCGTCGCCGTCTATCCACCACGTAGGAGTAATAAATTGTTTCCTTATCCGGAGCAATTTTCCTTAAGTGTTCTATGGCCTGTGATGAAGTCATTTCAGGAGAAAGGGTGGCATAATCAGAAGTCATCACCGCCCCCGCTGTCCCCTCTCTATAGGAAGTTAAGCGCCTAATATCTTCTCTTTCAGCCTGAGCTAAAGCTGGCCAGAGAATTTCTCGTTTCTCCTCAGCTAGTCCTTTAAATAAATCTGCCCGATCATCCGGGGACATTTCGGTTAAAATTTGGACAATCTCATCTCTTTGTAAAACATCAATTATTTTGATTTGAGAGTCCTCATCGAGATGGCTGAAAATCTCCGCTCTCTTCTGAAGGTTAATCTGGCGCAAAACAAAGACAATCTCTTCCGGAGACAAGCCAGCAATTAACTCAGCCACAATAGCTGGATGATTGGTTTCTCCAAACTCTTTCAGAGCTTGGGAGTCTTGGCGGGAGATTAATTCTTTCAGTTCAGGGATGAGAAGTAAGTTTTTCATCGTTCTCCTCCTTTCTAGCCGCCAGCCATTTCTGGCCGCGGCTGGAGGAGAACCTTCAGTCAACTCGAAGAGTGAAAGACTTGTTGGCCAACCAAGCCGCGGGCCTGAGATGGCTGCTAGCTAAAAAGCTTTTTGGAAACCAAGATTGATTCAGGTAAGGCTTGTTACCTGGACCACTCTCCGAGTCACTCATTTAACCCTCTCTCATAAAAGATTGTCGAAAAAACATTATAAATCTTTCTTTTGTTGAAGAAAAGCCTATAGTCAAAACTGGGGTGCAGTCTCCACCTATTACCTTGGCCCCCATCAAAGTGGTCAAAGTTGGGGACCGACCTTCATCTGTCACCTTGGAGTCAAAGAGAAGAGAAAAGCTAAGAAGGAGGAGGGGGAGAGGAGAGGAAAGGAAAGGAAAGGAAGGTTTAAAGAGGAGAAAGAGAAAGAAGAGCAGGACGAAAAGAAAAGAAAAGAAAAGAAAAGAAAAGAAAAGAAAAGCCTTCTCGGAGAAGGAGCTTTCGGTTAGTGACTCTAAAATTGGTCCCTGGTTACTCATCTTATTTAAGATTCCCCTCAACTATTACGGAGGATTGGCTTCAGGCAAGACTTATTAATTAGGCCAACTTTTTCAATTTTTCTTTTGTCTTGGTCTTTAATTGCGCTTCAGGCAAGATTTTTTAATTAGGCTAACTAAGAAGCAACAAAAAATTTAAGAAAAGAAGTTTGAAGATTAAACTAAATCAGAAATACCAAAAAAGGGAATTGGCTGAAGGTAGAAGGTGAAGACTTCCTAATTTAAAATTCGTAAGTTAAAAATAGAGGCGAACTAGGTAGGAAGATGATAAATATAAGAAGAGGAGAAACAATTGGGGTAGGCCAGTTCCAGGAAGAACGGACCCCATTTTAAGGACAAAAAACTCACCCTAAAAGAAATAAAAGAGAGAGCCTGTCCCTTTCCCGAGACCCGATGCCTGTTAATCAAAAAAATAAACCTGGATAATTAATAAAAAAGATATTTTCCTTCATAACGTATTGATATATAATATGTTAGAAAAAAAGTGAGAGGAAACAACCAAAAAAGATTGGACCAATCACCCGTTAAGATTTTTGGCTGTTCTTGGCTCAAATTTTTTAATTTATGAATAGACCAGGTAAAAAAATTTAAATTAACTAAAATTAAAGAGCCTATTCTAAGCCATAAGTCTTCAGTTTATAGCGGAGCATGCGCTCGGTAATACCCAGCAGTTCAGCGGCCTTTTTTTTCTTGCCCCGGGCCTCTTTTAAAGCCCGGGAAATTTCGGCTATCTCCAATTTCTTGATTTTTTCTGGCAAAGGCAAATCCTCTGCTGACATCTGAGTCATCCGTTCCGCCTCTCTGGTCTCCTCCACAAATAGAGGTAAATCGCGGCGGGTAATGATCTCACCTTCACAGAAAACCACGGCCCGTTCAATAATATTTTCCAGCTCGCGGATATTACCGGGAAAGGAATAGCCCAGGAGTAGATGAAGGGCTTCCCGGGAAATGCCCGAAATCTCT
>QMPV01000213.1 GCA_003648765.1 Candidatus Aminicenantota bacterium | reverse complement strand
TGACAGCCTGGGCTACGTTTTCTGGTTCCTGGGGATTAAGGGGTTGGGGTTTTCCTTTGTCAACTGCACAGAAGAGGCAATTCCGGGTACAAATATCACCCATAATAAGAAATGTAGCTGTTTTCTCAGCCCAACACTGTCCAATATTGGGACATCGGGCACTTTGGCAAATGGTATGTAATTTTTTCTGAGTAACAATACGCAAGACAGAAAAATAGTTAGGATGAGAAGGAATTTGGGCTTTTAGCCAGCGAGGTTTTTGACCTTGGTGGAATTCATGCTTAGTCACAATAAACCTAAAAGAGGGTCTTCTTTTTTATTTTTGTCTGAGTTATATGGAGGTGATATGAGAGTGGCTAATATTCCATTTCTCTTTCTCTTTTGAGGCGACGGCGCATTCTTTTTCTGGCCTGAGCTTCTTTTAGACGGCGGCGCTCTCCTGGCTTGAGATAAACAGAATGCTTTTTTATCTCTTTAATTATAGCTTCCTGCTGAACTTTTCTTTTGAAACGTTTGAGAGCGCTTTCTAAAGATTCGCCTTCTTCAACTACGACAAAAGCCAATTTTAATCACCTCCTTACTTTATGAGTATTTGATTTATAGATGAATAATATTATTTTGTCAAGAAAAGCAAAGGATAGAGTGAAGATAATCCTAGAAGTAACTCCTTGGCTTTCTTAAATGATTTTTCTTTTGGGAATTCTTAAAATTTATCTTCTTCTTCTTCTTCTTCTTCTTCTTCTTCTTCTTAAGTAAAAATTTTCGTTTTTATCAAGTGAAAAAAGCAATATTTAGCCTCAAGCCGAGAAATAAAGATAAATAAGACTCTAATAACTTTTCAGCTTCTGGAAAGAATTATTCAATTGGTTCACAGCCAGCTTCAATAATTGCTTTTCGAGCGCCTATTTTCATTGGCTCTACTAAAGGCACAGAAATATCCGTTGGGAAAAGAACCAAGGGGATTTCTGTACAGCCGGCAATTATGGCTTCTGCTCCTCTAGTAATTAGAGAATGGGCTATTTGGACCACAGTTTCTTTGGGAGGACCAGAGGTAGTGCCTGCTTTTATGCCTCCAGGTCCAAAGATAGCCATCATGACTTTTTCTTGTTCCTCTGGCGTTGGTTGAATGACTTTTTTACCCAGTTTTTCCATAGAATGGTGAAAAAGTTTAGAGATTACAGTGCCTGTACTGGCAACTAAGCCAAGAGTCCGGACACGAGAAAGATGGTTTTCCACCCACGACGAACATTCTTCAAGGAGGTTTATAAAAGGGAGAGGAGAGTGGGGTTGGACTTCATCAAGGAAATAGTGAGCCGTGATGCAGGGCATAATTATAAAGTCTGCCCCAGCAGCCTGAAGACGGCGTGTGCCCTCTATCAGTAGAGGAACAGGGCTTGGGCCTTTTCCGAGGATGGCTTCAGTTCGAGGGGGAATTTGGGGGAGACTAAGGAGGACACAAGGGGGGTGGTCCTGGTCTTGCTTGACTTTGGTGTGCTTGATGATTAACTGGAACATGTAGGCACTTGCTTCCGGTCCCATGCCTCCTAAAATACCTATTGTTTTTTTCATTTTTTGATATCCTGAGAAAAGAATTTTTTTATTTTCTCAAGAGGTAGTGCTTCTACCTTATGACCATTTCGACCACTCATGGAAGTGGCTTTAAAAAGAGAGTTTAAAATTGCTTCTTCGCAGGCTTCTGCAGCCGCCAGGAAGAGAGGAGACATTCGAGAATTTCTTAGAACTTTTTTATGAAGAAAAGGAGACTTACTTCGATGGGGAATCCTAAGTTCAGGAGCAGTGGAAAAGGCAATGGCATAATCTCCACTGCCATTAGAATAAAAACCTCCTGTCCGGGCAATACCGAGAAGAGCTCGTTTAGCTAACCTTTTTAGATTTCGGGAAGAAAGAGGAGCGTTTGTAGCTACAACAACCATGCAGGAGCCGGTTGATTCGGAAGAAAGTGAATTTTTCATGAAATATTTTCCTAGATAAATACCCACAGGAACTCCGTTTATTTGGAGTACTCCGCCGTGATTTGTCTGAACTAGAACTCCGACTATGTAACCTCCTAGGGAATCAGGTAATTTTCGAGAAGCTGTGCCAATGCCACCTTTAAAACCGAAACAAATGGTTCCTGTTCCTGCACCTACAGCTCCTTCTTCCACTGGTCCGGAGTGAGCTTTTTTAATGGCTTCTAGGACATGTTTTTTGGTGACGTGACGGCCACGGATGTCATTCAGCCAGCCATCATTTGTTTCACCCACGATAGGATTTACAGAAGCCACCTTTTCGTTTCCAGGTAAGGAAAGAGTATACTCAATTAAAGCTTCAGCAGCCACAGGGACACTTAACGTGTTAGTAAGGATAATAGGTGTTTCAATGTTCCCCAGTTCTTCGACTTGGGAAATTCCGGTTAATTTTCCGTATCCATTAGCCACATAAATAGCGGCTGGAACCTTTTCCTGATAAAGATTACCTCCATGGGGGCAGATAGCCGTGACACCAGTGCGGATGTTTTTGCCCTTAATCAATGTAACATGCCCCACTTTTACTCCAGGGACATCAGTAATGGCATTTAAAGGACCTGGGGGAAGTATACCTGTTTTAATCCCAAATTCTCTTGCCCGTGGGCGGGTTGGTTCTCCAAATGAAGGAGAAATAAGAAGGATGATTAAGGTGAATACTAGGAAATAATGGGATGTTCGCATCTTTTGCCTCGTCTCCTATAATGGCTTAAGAATAAATTCATCTTAGGAGAACATTTAAAAAAAATCAATGAAGAGAGAGCTGGCTTAAGGGATATTTTCGATAATTGACAAAATATTTCGGACAAAATATAGTGAAAAAACAAATTTAATAATGTTTTTTTATTGAATTGAAAATAAGAGGAAGAAATCTGGTTCTGATTGCTTTAGTAAGTGGGTTAGTGTTTTTTAGCTCTGGATATGATCCTGTCCTAGGAAGAAAAGATATTGGGAGGCAAGGGCAAAATAAGCCTCTTTCTAAATTATTACAAGAAGGAAAAAAGTTAAGAATTAAAGGGGAATTTAAAGAAGCTAAAATATTTTTTCAGAAAGGTTTGTCCAGAGCACAAAATGAAAATGATTTTTTGGCCCAAGTAGAATTCTTGTTTCAATTAGGCGATATTTGCTGGAATCAAGGGAGGTTATTGGAGGCGGATCGCTTATATAGGCAGGCATTGCAGATAGCCCAAAGACAGAGCTTTCGGCAATGGCTAGAAAAAGGAACAGTAATTCTAAAGATTATGGAAAATTATCAAAAGGGGAAATCTTTAAGAAGAAAAAGAGATTATCAGGGGTCAATTGAGGCCTTTAATGAAGCTATTGCTTTAGCTGGAGAGGTACACAGTCCCGACCATAAGTTGAAATGCTTAAGACAACTAAGTGTGACTTATTGGGAAGTATTCGATTTTGAGAAATTTTATGAGTTGAATAAAGAAGCTCTGAATATAGCCAAAGAAATAAATCATAAGAGAGAAATCGGACAATGTTTAAACAATCTGGGTTTGTATTTTTGGCAATTGAATGATTATTCCCAGGCCTTGTTATATTATTTTAAAGCGCTTGATATTGCCAAAAAACTAGGCAATCTTTCCCAACAATCAACCTGTTTGAATAATATTGG
>QMPV01000212.1 GCA_003648765.1 Candidatus Aminicenantota bacterium | reverse complement strand
ACCAGGGATTGGGCATACCATTGCCGAGGGTCAACGCCGTATTTTTCCCGAAAGCTATTTTTCCGGGGCGGCGGGGTAAATACATCTTTAAAGCTAAAAGGTTGGCCGGAAGCCGGGTTATACCAGCCTCGCCGACGGGCATAGTCCACCAGACCAGGTGATGAGAGGACATTATTTGTATCCTCAAGGTCGGCTTCTTGACCGATAATATACAAATTGGGCAGTAAAACCACTCCGTCATCAGGGCATCTCTCAGCTATCCAGTGGCGTCCCCGGACCACCGCCAGAATCCAGGCTTCATTGGGGTCAGCGATAACATAGGTGCGGCCCATGGAAGTGTAGCCGAAGCGTTCAATCAATTCACCGGCGATTTTAACTCCTTCGCGGGCGGTGCGGGCTCTCTGGGCTACCAGACGCCGCAGCAGATAACCGATACCTCCATCCCTAATCTCACCTCGCTTGACCAGTTCTTCATAAGAGTCTTCTCGACTGGGGCAGGCATCCGAGACGATTACTACTCCCCATTCGTTAAAATAAGAGTCACCGAATTCGACCCCAGGGTTTTCTTGCCAGATAAAGGCGAAGGTTTGGGGGACTTCCTCCAGAGTACCGCCATTTTTCAGCTTTATTTTGATGCCGGGTGGGAATTTTAACCGGGGTACGTAGCGGTAATTGACAATCCGTCGGCCTCTATTTTGTTCATTATGCCCGACCAGAATCGAACCATCGCTGGAGGCCTTTTTGCCCACCACCACAGCGAAACAGTTAGCTTGAAGTAAGGGAGGGCCAGAAAAAGCCAGCCAAAACAAAATGAAGCTGGAGATAATCAAGTAAGTTAAACCGCGGGAAGAGAAAAGATTATTGAGATTACTTCGTTTTATTTTAATCATGGTCGCCTCCTCATAATTTTCCTACTTAAATCCTGATGAATATTTTCCGGCGGTAGAGAGGAGCTAAAACCGCCAGCCAGAAAGCCAGGAGAAACAGCGGAAACAACAGCGAGCCGCCGTAATTGCCCGCCCAGGGAGCCAGGAGTTTCTGGAAAATGAAACCTTTGAGCGAGATGGTCTGAGAGTTGGAAGCCAGCTTAATGACTCCCATGAGCTTGGCCAGCAGGGAGCTGCCGACATAGACAGTTATGGGGTTGGTGCCGAAGACAAGAAAGGGATAAGCCCATTTGCGATAGCCCCCTAATTCCACTACTAGCAGGCAGAGGCTGAGCATCAGAATAGCCGCTCCACCGGTGAAAAGAACGTAGGTGCTGGTCCAGAGATTTTTGTTAATAGGGAAAAAGGAGTGACCGACCAGCCCCAGGCCGAGCAGAACTAAGCCTACGGGAGCCAGCCAGGCCATTTTTACATTCAAGGGGAGTTGCTTCTGTCGCAGCCACTCCCCGGTAAAAACGCCCAGAAGAGTGGTTACCAGCGCCGGGAAGGTGCTCAACAGACCCTCAGGGTCAAAATGAGGGCGATAGAGATGTCCGGCCAGCAGGTGGGTGTCCAGGTAACCGGCCAGGTTGGCTTGGGGAGAGAAAGCGTCAGCCCCCTGTCCGGGAAAAGGCACAAATTTCAGCACGGCCCAATAGCCCACCAGAATGAAAAGCGAGAGGCCGAGCTGGAAGCGGCGGGAGGTTTTAAGATACAACAGGGAAGCCAGAAAATAGCAGAGAGCTATCCGTTGCAACACCCCGGGAATCCGCAAATGAGCCAGGTCGAAACGGGGAATGAAATTAAGCAACAGCCCCAGTAAAAAAAGGATGAGGCTGCGCCGAATAATTTTGGCATAAAGACGAGAGCCGGTCTCGCCGGCAGCCAGACGCCGGGACAGGGAGAGAGAAAGCGAAACACCGACGATAAAGAGAAAAAAGGGGAAGATAAGGTCGGTGGGCGTCCAGCCGTGCCACTGGGCATGACGGAGCGGCGGCCAGACATAACGCCAGCTACCAGGATTGTTGACGATAATCATAGCAGCAATCGTCATTCCCCGGAAAACATCAAGAGCGGTCAGTCTTTTAGTCATGGGAAAATAGAGATTTATTTTACTCTTTATGGCCGGCTTAAATCAATCAAAATTCCCTCAAGTTTTCTAATTCCTTTTGTTTAGGGATGTTAAATTGAAATAAGCTATGTGATTGATTCTCCTCTTTTTGTTCTCTTTGATGTTTGGATTAAAGATATTTTTCCTCAGAGTATGGTCATCTATTTTGTTGTTTTTCTGAGGAGATTTATTTTTTATCTTAACTTACCACATCTTTACTTCTCTTCACTTCACTTCTCTTCTCTCTGGCCGGCCATCTACCTAGGGAGAAGACCGTTGTTTATAAGGGATGTACTTTTTCGTCCAAGCTCAACCCGGCTAAGCGGGAACTTTGAGGCTTATTTCGCGGAATTGGTTTAATCTCTCCTTCAGAGAAAAATATCTATTTTAGTGAAAATAACCACTGAATCACCCTGCATTTTGAAGATGCGGGTTTTCTGGCCGGAGAAAAGAATTAAGAGAGATTTAATCAGTAATCAGTAGTCAGTATAAAACCTTCAACGACTGTAACGGCCCATCAGAACAGCCTGGTCTAAAATGTGACCTTCCATGGCGGCCATCAGCTGGGCTTTGGTAATGCCCGCCGGCAGATCGAGACGACAATCCAAGGCGTAGAGTTTGAAGAAGTAACGATGGGTGCCTCCTGGAGGACAGGGCCCGCCGTAGCCGATTTTGCGAAAATCGTTGATGCCCTGGAGTCCACCCTGTTTCAGTTCCCTCTCCGGGGGGACATTCTCGGGTAAACCATCGGTTTCCGGAGGAATGTTGAAGACAACCCAGTGAACCCAGGTGCCCATGGGAGCATCCGGGTCGTCACAGATCAGGGCCAGACTGGCTGTTCCGGCCGGCAGACCGCTCCATTCCAGAGGCGGAGAAACATTGTCTCCGTCACAGGTATATTTTTCGGGAATCCAGCCCCCCTCACTGAAGGCGGCGCTTTTGAGAACTAAACTCATGGTCTAACCCTCCTCACCTAGCCAATTAAAAATATTAATACCTTCCTGCTGGTCTGAATCATCGGCCCCTCTCGCTGAGTGACATTCCTTAAACAAGAAGGTATTAAAACTGATTATATTATAACCAAAAAATTATGGGTGAGGCTACATAATCTTTTACCTAGTACGCATTTTTTATAGAAAATGATGGGTGGGATTTTCCCTTTTCCAAAGGGAAACGGTGTCAGTCAAAAAAAGTTGAGGTCTTCACCTTTGACTTTAAGTTGGGGGGTAACATGTGAGGGAAAACAAAATAAAATTATTCATCTTAACGGAGTTGTGAATTTAATTGTCACTGTCTCAAAGGTCTTAATCTACCTTTAACCCATGTTAAATATTAAATGTCAAAAAGGCCAGGTGAAGTCTCCGCCTCCGAATTTTTCTTCTTTGAGGGGAACAGTCCTGAGGTAGGAATTTTGATGAGCAGAGCTTAATCTTTTTTCAAGAGATAGTTGAGGCATTTCAGCCAGAAGTCATTGTATTTTTCCCAGAAGACAAAATTACAGCCCCAGTGGGGAGCCGGGTCGGAAGTGTAAGCCAGGGTTCGGCCTTGGCCGATTTGCCGCAACGCCAGTAAGGGATCGCCAGTTTCCCTGACTTGGAGCAGAATTTCGCCTTCAGGAATAGCTTTGGT
>QMPV01000211.1 GCA_003648765.1 Candidatus Aminicenantota bacterium | reverse complement strand
GGAGCAATGCTGTCATTTAAAGCCGGATATGGAGTCAAACGAAGGATCTATGGATATGGTGAGCTGAACTATTTCTTAATAAATATTTTAAACTATGAGGTATTCATTTTTGCGATGAGCCATAAATAAAAAATTTTTTCAATTTCCCTTCTCAGCAAGACCTTCAGCCATCGAAAGTTGGAGTCAGCTCTTCACCCTTCCCCTTGAGATAAAGAAACCTCGGGGGAAATAAATTATCGGTTAATTCCTTTAAAATCATAAGCTCTTTTATTATCCGATTGGACTCTCTCCTCACCTCAAGGGGAAGTAATTTGAGGCAAGAGTGAGGGCAGGAAAGAATGTTTTGATTATTAGATTGAGTAAGAATGACAGAAAATTCTGTTCTTCAACGGTGAAAGGTGAAGATCTGGCCCTAAAATACTCTCTAATTAATCACTTAGGAAAGGCCATAAGAAAGATTCTTGCAGGCACCACCAATCTTTATCCATTACTTGGCAGTCAATTCCTTTTCTCTCTTGAATTATGGCTAATAAGAGGAATATCGCCAAAAAGTTGAAGCCAAATCATTCTAAGGAAACTTAGAAAACTACCTCCGGGGTCGGGCCTTAGTTTCATCTTCTGCCAACCAAACACGCATCTCCCCTCGACCCCGATGGGCCCAAGCATAGTAAGGAATAGCTAAAAAGGGCTGCTTAACTTTTTCTGTTCTTCCTTGGGGCTTTTTCTGATACAATCCCCAAACTTCGCCTTTAAGAACAACCACTCCTCCGAGCAAGCTTGCTCTAAATTCCGGTTGCAAATCTGCTTTTTCTGGAATAACGATATTGGTCACCGCTCCTCCATTATCAATTGCCTCAGCACAATAAATCAGTGGACCCCTTTGCCAAGCTATTAACCCTTCATCTGCCTTTACTTTAGGATGAGCCACCACTCGATGAACCGGAAGAGGTAAATTAACTTCAACCATATCTCCTGTCTGCCATCGTCGTCGTAGAGGAAGATAACCTTGGGTCAATTCTAAAGTTACTTTCTTCCCATTAACCTTAACTTCAGGTGGCGGAATTTCTTTCTCTTTAAATCGATAAAGATCGGAAGGCACGGCTTTCCCCAGAGCCCATCCCGGAATTCTGAACATAATAGTAAATTCTGCTTCTTTTTCCGGCTCAACGATCAACTTGATTCTTCCTGACCAAGGATAATTGGTTATCTGCTTCACTTTGACTCTCTTACCCTGCACTTTTATTTCTGCTTCATTCTGGATAAAAAGATTAACATAGAGACGGTCACCCTGAAGGGCATAGATATATCCAGGCAAAGAAGGCAAAAACCGGGTAATATTGCTCGGACAGCAAGCGCAACTAAACCAAGGACTCCGCTCATGTTGACCATCTGAAGCCAAGACGTTGGGATAAAAAAAGCGATCACCCTCCAGGCTTATCCCTGAAAGCAGGGCGTTATAAAGGGTTTTTTCCAAAACATCGATATATTTGGAATCCCCAGTAAAAAGAAACATCCGTTGATTCCAGAAAACATGTCCGATAGAAGCACAAGTCTCACAATAGGCAGTTTCATTGGGGAGTTGGTAAGGCTCACCGAACCCTTCTATTCGACCAGCAGCGCCAATTCCTCCTGTAAGATAAAGCTTCGTCGAGACTACATCCTTCCAGATAGTTTTAATTGCCTCTATATAGGCCTCATCTCCAGTCAAGGCAGCCACATCGGCCATAGCCGAATACATGTACATCGCCCTGACAGCGTGACCTACCGCCTCCTTTTGCTCTACAACTGGCAAATGGTCCTGAGAATACTCGCCATAGAGTTTCCGTCCCTTAGCCCGCCCTCTCTCATCCAGAAAAAATTTAGCCAAATCCAAGTATTTCCTCTCCCCGGTCAAGCGATAAAGTTTCACCAAGCCAATCTCAATTTCCTGGTGCCCAGGAACACCGTGTTTTTTCCCTGGCCCAAAAACCTGAGCCACTAGATCTGCATTCTTTAAAGCCACATCTAGCAAATCTCTTTTTCCAGTGGATAAATAATGGGCCACGGCCGCTTCATAAAGATGGCCCACATTATAAAGTTCATGGGCCATATAAAGATTAGCCCACCGTTCTTTTTTAATCCACGGGTGGGGTTTGGCAGCTTTCACCGTGCGGGCGGTGTAAAGATAGCCATCTGGCTCCTGAGCGGCTCTAATTTCAGCAATAAGTTCATCTAAATATTGCTCAAGTTGAGGGTCAGGATAAATGGCCAAGGAATAAGAAGCCCCTTCAATTATTTTATACACATCCGAGTCATCAAAGGGATATTTGGAATAAAAACGTCCGTGGGCAATTTCTCCTCTTAACACTCGAGCGGCTTCCCTAAAATTTTCTATTCGGCCCGTTTCCTCACACATTTTAAAAGCATAAGGGATAGTCACCCGGCGGTTAGTTTCTAACCGAGGAGCCCAAAAATTATCTTTTATTTTAACTTGAGTGAAATGCACTGACTGAAAAGGATAATCAAATGACCTCTCCGAACGGCAGCCGGGAAAACAGATTCCACTCCAAAACAACCCCAGCAGCACAATCACCAACCTAAAATTAATTCCTTTTCTCACCTAATCCTCCTTCTTTAATTCAATCTAGTCAGTATTCTATCATTTTATAAGAAGTCTTTTAAACTGAATCAAGTAAGCCTCCTTATTTCCGTAAGAGAGGGAGGCGAGCTCTTGACCCTCCAATTTCGCCTAGGTAATCAATTCTCCAGATAACCCGATCATCATGGAAATGAAGATGCTTCTCTGAATCACCTGACTTACCTCTTTTTTCCGCACCTCGAAAAATGAACTCTCAAGAAATCAAAAATCATGACAACCAAACTAATTACCCAAAATAGTCTGGTTTTCCTCTCTTGGGAAGTCGGGGAACAAATAACGGCCATCTTTCCCCCTTTAAGTTGTCCAAACCGGCTTAGCAGTGAAAATCAGCAATTAAAATTAACCATTAAAACCAGACTTTTCCTTCCTGACTTTGGATTAATTTGAGAAGCTATAATTTCAAGGTAACTCTCATTAGAGAGGACTCTTAAGAAAACAAACACCCGCTGAACGTCACTTTTTATGTTTTTCTACCAGCAAAAACAGGAACTAACAACTCTCTTAAGTGATTTTAGCTTAATGAACACCTTTTAATTTTATAAGGGGTTCTCCCTCCTCCGAACAAAGAACAATGATTATTACTAGAAAAAATTTATTCTTCAGAGCTACCCATTTTTAATGCTTTTACTTACCTTTATCCTCTTCTCTTTTCTTGGAACTCGGACATTCCAGAACCACTGTCTTGACATTATTCTCTTCATCCTGTTCATGAATTATATTGGAACAATCAATTTGAGCAGTGACAATGGCTTTTTGAGTAATCTTCAGATGCGTGGGAAAAGCGGCTTTCCCTAAAGGATAGTGGAGATCCCGCCGGGGATCGAATTCACTAGCTACTGAAACTGACCATTGGCGATCATTGAGAAAAATAGTCAGCAGGCATTCGGGTTCCTCCTCAATGGTCCAAATATTAAGGGGAATCCGCCCCGGCCCCTTATTTTCCACTACGACCACTACTTCACAATCATCATTTAAGTAAATCTCGTCGATACTCAGGTCGGGTAAGAGGCAGGGGCCGACATAGACATTTTCCAAACTATT
>QMPV01000210.1 GCA_003648765.1 Candidatus Aminicenantota bacterium | reverse complement strand
GCGTTTCTTTCGTTTTGCAGACATCATCAGCCTCCTTCAGGGCTCTCTCTACCCTCTGATGATGCCTATTATAACACCTAAACACTAACATTACCGGTGGTACAAATTTTGGGGGGCAGTTCATTTTTCATTGAAGGGGGTTCATTTCTTCTCATTTTTTATGATAATTTTATTTATGTTTGTTACTCCAACTAATGGAAACAAAACAAATGCGAAAAATTAATATAAGGATAAAAAATGAATAAAAAGACAAAAGTAAATATCTTTATCTCAATCCTGTTATCAACAGTTTTATCTTGCTCGAAATCAATTAATAGAGATTATTTTTATTACCGGTTGATAGATGAACTTAACGATAAGAATATTATTACTTCTCCATATAAGCTAGTAAATAAACATTTAAAAAGGCTTAATCAGCAATGGGACTTTTCTCAATTACAACCAATTTTATATAAAGGTCATAAATATTATCTAGCAAGCACAAAATTTCCTGTGTTTCATAGAGGGCAACATGATATATCAAAGTCTATTTCTTTAAGATTAGATAGAAAATTAATCCCTTATCTAGAGATAAAACAACAAGAAAAATTGAGTTGGGTTTTAAAAAAGGGAGAAAAACTATTTACGGAATTTATGGAAAAAGAGAAAAAAACAGATAACTTTCCTTTCAGTCAAGCAAAAAAATGGAAAACGGACATTCTCCTTCCTGAGGGCTTATTCAGGCTTGATATCCAAATAAAATTTCATCATTTACCAAGAATTCCTATTAAGCTAAAACTTTTTGTTAACGATAAATTATCAGATGAAACCATCATTCGAAATTCAGGAAAATTCTCTCTGTTAGGAACAGCTCGTATTGGGATAAATGAGATAATTGTTACATACGACTTAATAAATCCTGAAGAAAAAGTACCCATGTCTATCTCGCAATTATTTATTAAATCGCAAAAAGACCTTCTACTTCTGTCCATTCCTGAAAAGTATCTCCATAAACCTTTCAAAATATATGCCACTTATTATCCCGCACCTATAGATGGCATTATTCCTATAAGGCAAATAATTAGATCCAATCAAAGTTACAAATGTGAATTACCAATTAACTTCCCCAGCAAAGTTTCCGTAGAAATTTTGGGTTATTCTACCTCTGAGGAAGGAATTTTAAAAATTAAAAAAGAATCCATGGTAGAGACACTATCTCTAAATTTCAGCTCCAAAAATACAATTTGTTTTTCAATTGATCCAAAAAAAGGGAAAACTACACTGAATTTTACATTTTTCTCCAAGAAAAATCATAACGCCAGTTTTTATTTCACAGCAATCATAATCCGAAATCCCATAAAATCCTTAATTTCATTATTAGCCAAACTTGAAAATACTGCCCTGTGTTATGACCTAGGGATAAAGAAAAATCCTTATGGATTAAAGAAGAAAATAGTTATTATGAATGACAAAAGCAGTCGAGCGTTCAGTGAGATGGTAACTGTAATCTTTGCACCACCGAATTCAGAATATTCGTTCTCCCTCCGGCTTCCTCATTCCACTTATCTGGAATTCGGATATGGGGTAGCAAACCAATTGTTATCTGAAAGTTCTTCGTTAGAAGAAGAAGTTCTCTATAAATTAACAATTGAAGTGGACAATAAAGAAAAAGTACTTTTTGAAGACCAACTAACAATCAATCCCCAGGAAACTTCTTCCTATCTCAATCGAAAAATAATAAACCTTACCTCTTACGGGGGGAAAAAAGTTAGACTGAGATTTATTACTTCTAGGATGTCTTTCTCCCCAGATAAAGAGACAATCAAGCCAGGCTTGCTTCTTTCATACTGGGAAAATCCAACTTTATATAAATCTACGCATCTATCTTCAAATAATTCTTCTCCAAATGTGATTCTTATATCACTCGATACTTTAAGAGCTGATCATCTTAGTTGTTATGGCTACCCGAGGCAAACTACTCCCAATCTGGAAAAGTTATGCTCTGAAGCTGTACTGTTTGCCAATGTTTTCTCAACCACTTCGTGGACCCTTCCAGCTCATGTATCTCTTTTGACTGGATTAGATAACCGTCACCACCTTGTATCAAAAAAGAATCCTTATATAGAAACAAATTTAATTACTTTGGCCGATTTCCTTCGAAATAATGGTTATAAAACAATAGCAATCACCGGTGGAGGCTTAGTCAGCGCTCGATTTGGATTTGCGAAAGGATTTGAGTCATATATTGAATATAAAAATTCACACAAATGGAAAGCTTCCGCCCGATTGCTGTTTGCCGATTTCTCTCAATGGCTAAATAAAAATAAATGTAAAAAGTTCTTTGCTTTTCTCCATACTTATCAAACTCATGAACCATATTTCTCACCTGAACCTTTCAATTCCATGTTTTTTGAGGGCAAAAAAATGCCTTGGAAAAAGGCAAATATGCAAAAACTTCTATTTTCTCCAAATCATCCCGACGAATTCAAAGCTCTTACACCTGAACAGAGAGAAAATATCATTGCCTTATACGACGGTGAAATTCGCTTTACAGACGAAAAACTTATAAAACCTCTAATTAATCTATTAAAATCATTAAAAATATATGAAAATACAATGATAATTTTTACCTCTGACCACGGAGAAGAATTCTTTGAAAGGAGGGCCTGGCTCCATGGTCACTCTCTATACAATGAACTCATCCATGTTCCTTTAATTATTAAATTTCCCAATATGAAATATAAAAACCTCCGGGTTACAGAGGTGGGACGAGTAACGGATATAATGCCAACTATACTTGAGGTGATTGGTCTCGATTACAATGATAATGAACTAGATGGAAAAAGCCTTCTTTCTCTACTCAAAGGAAAAAAAGAAGACAGGATTTCCATTTCTGATTTAGAAGCAATTCACTATCCTCCTGAACTCCCTTCACGGATTGCAGTTTATCAGAGGCCCTTTAAATTTATTATAAATAATAATTTTAATCTTCCTCCTGAACACTTCCAGCCCGCACCACCGCCAACTGCAAAATTTGAGCTTTATAACATCGAAAAAGACCCAGAGGAAAAGCAAAACATAGCTCAATATCATCCAAAACTTGTCAGACAATTTATTCGGTTGATAAATAAGCTTTATATTGAAGAAATGAAAAAAATGATTAGACCGCAAAAAAAAGGAAGAAAAGAGCTTGAAAAAAGCATGCGCGCTTTAGGGTATATTAAATAAACATCTGGAGTAAAACAAGATTTGGGGCCCTCAATCTGGAATCTTTATTTCTCTAATTTTTTATCTCCACTTTAATATGATAGCAATAATCCGGGCGTAAAATTTAAATTGTTTTATTCAATAACAATATCTGAATAGGAATCGCTTCAAAGATAATATCTCATATGATAATATCTCAATTCCAATTTTTTTATTCGCTAAAAATATCTGCTGATAACTCCTATTAAAAAACATAATTGTGGATATAATTGAAAATATAGACTTTACCTAAAAAAAGGAAAACTTTACCTGTTGAACAGAATCTGCTATATCTCACACGGTAAGAAAAAGTTAAATAGGGGAAAATATTATGAACGAAATATCTATAGCTAGCTTTCAGCAAAAATTTAAATTCACTTTTCGGCGGAGAATAAGCTTTTTATTCTTGTGTTTTGGCCTAATATTTTATTCTGTACCTCCGGCCTGGGGGGAAACCGCCCTCAAATC
>QMPV01000209.1 GCA_003648765.1 Candidatus Aminicenantota bacterium | reverse complement strand
GCGATGCCTGGGGTGGGAACACTTACCTTTACCATCTATTCCTTACCCAGCAGGGCTACCTGGTGATGAGCATAGATAATCGGGGCACACCCCAGCCACGCGGTCGGGATTGGCGTAAAATTATCTACCGTCAGGTAGGCATCCTGGCCCCGGCTGACCAGGCGGCTGCCCTCCAGGCTGTGCAGAAAAAATGGAATTTCATTGACCCGAAACGGGTAGGCATCTGGGGCTGGAGCGGTGGCGGTCAGATGACCCTGAATGCTCTTTTCCGTTACCCTGAACTCTACAAGATGGGCATTGCTATAGCTTTTGTCAGTGACCAGCGACTTTATGACACCATTTACCAGGAAAGATACATGGGACTGCCAAAGGATAACCCAGAAGGCTACAAAAATGGTTCACCCATCACCTTCGCTCACCAGCTCCAGGGGAAATTGCTCATCATTCATGGTACTGGAGACGACAACGTCCATTACCAGAGCTTTGAAAAACTGGTTAATGAGCTGATTGCCAACAACAAGCTTTTTTCCATGATGATTTATCCCAACCGCTCGCACGGAATCTACGAAGGAAAAAACACCACGTTGCACCTTTACCGGACAATGTTTAATTTTATCAAGAATAACCTTTAAGTCATTCGCCCCAGATTGGGGAAAAGACATCTTTTTAAATTTATATATAGTTGTACAAAATTGAATTGTATGAGCGGTAAGGACGGGACCTGAAAAATTATCATCAACTAATGAGCCTAATTTTCAGGCCCTTTTTTATCAAAAAAATACTTTTTTCCGCTAAAACCTGCCTTATTGAGTCGCAGCAGACGAGAATGGTTTTGCTTAAAATTTTAAAAATTAAGGACCCGGTCAGCCTCTGATGAGTTATCCGCGGTAGAAATCAAACTCTCTACCCGCACCCTTTTCCAGAGCCATTTTAAGTATCTGGCTTACAAGGACAATGTCTTGAGCAGCTACCCCGATCGTTTTGAAAAAGGTAATTTCCTCCGGGCTCAACCGGCCTGGCCTTTTTCCGGAAGCCACTTCTCCATTTTCAGCTACAATTCTCTCAGCCGAAAAAATACCTTCTTTTATCGGAATAATCAGGTCACCAGCTTCTTCTAGAGCCATGTTTTTTTGTCAACAAAAACCCGGGCTCTGGCCACGGTTTCAGAAGGAACCTCTCGTTCAGCCGGCTTATAAGAACCGATGGCGTTGAGGTGAACCCCTGGCTTGATGTCTTTATCAGCAAAGACCGGCACCTTAGAAGTGGTAGCTGTGGAGATTATGTCCGCCTCGGCCACAGCCTAGCTGGCTGATTCGGCTACCTGGATTTTAAGTTCCAATCTATCAGACATCTGTTCAGCAAATTGTTCCGCTCGCCTCCTGTTCTGGTCAAAGACGTGAACTTCTTCCAGGCTCTGGACCGCAGCCACAGCTTCCAATTGAAATCGAGCCTGGAAACCGCGCCAAAAAGAGCCATCTTCCTGCTCTCTGGCCGGCTGAGCAGTTCGGTAGCCAAGCCACAGGCCGCACCGGTTCGCAGAGCAGTCAGCGTGCTGGCTTCCATGATGCCCAGGGAGCTAACTGAGGCCTGAAAATGGAGAGATTACGATGCCAAATCGCGATCAAAACTTGACATGATCTTAAAACATGATATAAGAAAAAAAATGAGAAAGGCCAACATGATAATAGACCTTAAAAAAATCAGGTCAATTATTATCAGCCTGAGTCTTCTGGGACTATTATTGTTTTCAATAGATATTGGCTGTTATCAAAAGCCGAAGCAGGCCATAGTACCCTATGAATCGGAAGCCTGGATTCCTAAGGTCTGGAATTCTGAGCCTCCTGAGGGCTGCCCCTTTGAATCGTCCAGAGACATAAGAGGAATCGCTTTTACCGGTAGATATGCTACTTATACTGACGCGGACACCTGGTATCCATCATGGGCAGATGACGGAAACATGTACAGTGGATGGACTGATGGAGAAATCGGAAAAGAAAGCTGTCATTCTTCAGGCGGAGCAAAAGCTCGTACAGGAAATGCGAAAATCATCGGTGATGATCCTTTGAACCTGGTTGTCCAATCGCTCGGCACCCTACCAGCTTCAGCCCTGCCCTATGGCGGCAGGTATCCAAGCGCCAACCTTGTCTATAATGGAATTTGGTATTATGGAACTTATTGTATAGACTTCGATTACACTAAACCTGAATATTCAGAAGAATATAGCTGGGCTATATGCGGCCCTGTTCCGGGTTTTAGAATTTCTTTTGACTACGGGAAAACCTGGATTCCAAGCCCGCTATCGCCTGAGAATCCGCTTTTTCCAGAATCGGGTAAAAACGGCCATCAAGTAAAGATGGGCACTCCCCACTTTGTTGATTTTGGTCGCAATCTGGAATACTCCCCGGATGGGAAAGCTTACCTCGTAGGTCACGGAGCCCTGGATAATGACCCGACTCCTCGGGTAGCCGGCAACAGCTGGATTGCCGGGGATGCTGTTTACCTAGCCCGGGTGACACCTTCTCCTCAAAACATTAACAATTTAAAAGCCTATGAGTTTTTTGCCGGTTTCAATTCAGAAGGAAAGCCAATCTGGTCCAATAATTTTTCTGATATAAAGCCTTTGCTGGTCTGGAATGATCATATGGGATGCACAACTATTACCTATAATGCTCCTTTGAATAAATATTTGATGTGCATTACTGATGGCTGGCCAGGTGTCAAGAATATGAACTCTTATATTCTCGAAGCCGATGAGCTAACCGGACCTTATAGATTAATTAGCTATATGAGGGATTTTGGCCCTCAAGGCTATTTTCTTAATTTCCCATCAAAATTTATCCAATCCGACGGCCGAACAGTCTGGCTTTCCTATTCGGCCAACTTCCATAAAAATTATTTTGCTAATCGCGCTATCGCCAATCCCCTCGGAAGCCGTTATGCCTGGTGCTTGCAGGAAGTTCTGCTTCTCGATGAACAGACTTTGAATCTATTACAAAATAAGCATCAAAAGGACCCCGTCAAGAGCGAAAATAATATTGCTCTTCGGGCTCACGTTAGTGTTTCCTCAGTTCAGGAAAAAAGCAAACCCATGACTGAGATTCCTCAATTTTTTGGTGAAGGAGCAGTTGATGGCGTCATTGAATATCGAGAAGAGACCAATCAACACGCATGGGTTAGTCAGGAAAAATCAACAGCGATGATTCGTTTAAGCTGGGATCAACCTGAAACTATCAATCGAATCTGGCTTTTTGACCTACCCAATTTAAAAGATCATGTTCTGTCAGGGCTGCTGGTTTTCAGTGATGGTAGTACCCTCAGAATTGGTGAATTGCCAAATGATGCCAAGTCAGCCAGAGAAATTTCCTTCCGGCCGAAAAAGATAACCTGGCTGGCCTTCATTATAAATGCTGTTTCCAGAGAGACCAAAAACGCCGGCTTGGCTGAAATCGCTGTTTTTAAATTTAAATAAAAAGATTAAATTAAACGAGAAAAAGTTAGCTTTGGGTAAAAAAACTCTTTTATTTTTGAGATGCTTCTTGAGGCACATCTGTTGGGACATAACCAATTAACTTCTAATCCTGGGGGCAACATAACTATTAGAGCCGGATTCAATTTTACTAATTTGCCAAAGGCAGGAGATGCCATGTAATCCCGATCAATCGGCCAAGTAGCATGCCACCAGAGCCTGTAATTTAGTCTTTTTCTCAGCAGGTCAGGCAGATGG
>QMPV01000208.1 GCA_003648765.1 Candidatus Aminicenantota bacterium | reverse complement strand
TAGGAATAGTTGTTAATTATGATCCTCAGCGTAATTCTATTGTTCTTCAGAGTGACCGCTTACAACAAGCAAGTCAACCTGATATCAGACGAATATGGGTGTATCAAGGGGGATCAATTCGTTATGTTAAGGAAGGAAGTGGGGGATGAGAAAAGAACAGAAAAGAATTTTTTTCAAGATTAAGAGAGATTTTATTATTAGATATTTTTCGTTGAAAAAGGAAGGCATGACTTTGATCGAAGCCTTGGTCGGAATTGCTTTAGTAGCTATCGCTGTAATAGGGTTGGCTCAGTTGTTTACTTTTGGCATTCTGAATAATTCGCGGGCTAATAAAATGGCTAATGCTACTTTTTTAGCTCAACAACAAATTGAATTTTTACGCAATCTAACTGGAGTGGAATTATCTGCCTTGTCAGGAGGAAACCTGGATGAACAGATTGATATTAATAATGATGGTACATTTGACTATCGGCGAATAACCGTGTTGGAATCCCAAGGTTCATATACAGAAATAAGAGTCCTGGTTTTTGGTCCAGCTCAAATTTCGACGCAGAGGGATGAATTATTAGCTAATCCATTTCAGCATCGGGTGATGGCTGACATCAGGACTATTGTAGCCCGGTAGGGAGATGAAGATGAAAATTTCTAAGTGGACTTGGCCTTTGGAAAAAGGTTTTACTTTAGCTGAAGTGTTAGTGGCTAGTGCGGTTATGTTAATCGTGGTGTTAGGAACTTTAGCTATTTATATGCGGAGCCATAGGATTGCAGTGGACCAGCAAAGAATAGCTGAGCTTCAGCATGATGTTCGCACTGCTATGTTTTTTATTTCTCGAGATGTCCGTTCAGCTGGAGTGGGGCTAGTTCCGGAAATTGCCGGGTATTTTTTAGAAGGCTATGATGCTTTTAGTCCAGGAGAAGAGGCAGCGGATTCAATTAAGCTTATTGGCAATTTTGATGATCCTTTAGCTCTTAAAATCAGAGATTATCAAGGTGGGAGTGGAGGAGGGGCCGCTACAGCTTTTCTTTACGATTATGAATTGTGGAATGCCCCTTATGAATGCCCTGAGTATTATGAGAATAGGGTGGTGTTGATTATGTCGACAACTTGCCCCGGATGCTTCGCCTTTCGCTTTATTCCCAGAAATGGAATGCATGGCTGCCCTCAACAAGGAGGAGCTTCCCATTTTAACATGCAGCCTGGACAATCGGATCTTAATCCTCCCGGTGGTTTGATTGATACAGGTTGTGGTTCAGATTGTTGGGATGATGCCATTGTTACCTTTGGCCAAATTAAACAGTACTGGCTGGATACCACTGGCCATCCAGGTGATTATTCGAATATTCCTTCATTAGATAGTAATCACGGCTACCTAGGAATTCCTTATACCCTTTATTTAACGACTATTGATGATCAAGGGCAAGTGGTTCATTATGCGATAGCTCAAAATATTGAAAATATTCAATTTCAGTATAATGGTGATTTCAATAATGATGGTGTCTTGGACGGTTTTCTGGATTGGGATATTACTTGGACAATTCAACCCACAGACGATGACGCTACTCGCCAGAGTAAACTTGATCGAATATCAGCTATTAGTCAAGTTAGGATTTGGGTTTTAGGTCGAACCGAGGAAAAAGTGATGGGTGTCTCTGGTTCCCCCCCCAATAATATATATCTTTACCGAAGGCCACCTTTAGCTAATAGTCCTGGAGCAACTGAAGATGATATGCACCGCCGGGTTTTGCTCGATTCAGCGGTGACTATTCGTAATTTAGTCTTAAATCTCTATAATTTGGGGACAAGATAATGTGGGCAAAAAAAAGAGTTTTATATAGAAGAAAATCGTTTAGGGTTCCTTCAAGGAAAGGCACGGGGTTGATTGTAATTATTATTGTTATTGCTTTTCTCTTGAGTATTGGGGTTACTCTAATCACTATTACTAGTACCGGTCCTAAAGTCTCCGCCAACATTAGATCTCAAGATCAGGCGTTTAATGCTGCCGAGGCTGGATTTGATGCTGCCTGGTTAGCGATTGAGGATAATTTTGCCAATGAAGCGTGGATTAGCTTTGAAGGACACTATTTGCGGGAACCAACTGGGATAGACTTGCCCCAGGATGATAATTATTTTCGGAAAAAAACTGATTTGGAAATATTAAATATGCTTGATCCTAATAATGACGGCCAGCCTGATGTATCTAATGTTCTATTTTTTAAACAGCCCTATATTCGACGAGCTGATGACACTTATGACCCTAATTATACTTATACTGTCTTTTTAATTGACGATGAAGCAGGCGGTGGAGCAGCTGATCCTACGGATGCCCTTTTAGTTTGTATTGGAGTGATAGGGCAAGGGGCTAATCTCAGCACGGCTCGGATAGAAATTGAGTTAGCTGTTGAACTTCAAACAGGGGGATAATTAATTTCTAGGGAGAGAAAAAATGAGAAAGAGAATTAGGAAATACACACTTTTTGCCATGTCTCTCACTTTTATTTTCATCCTGGTTCTTCATTTTTGGGCTCAGGAAGAATGTCAGGAATACCGAACCAATATTACTGAATCGTTTGATACTACTACTTATAAAGATACTCAGCATACCTCGGTAGCCCATTGGGGAGATGGCTATATTACCCTGAATTATTTGGGGGCTAATTTCGCTGTAGCTGAACCATCTGGAATGGGCTCAAGAATTTATGTTTGCGATGCGGGTGATTTTGATGGAGATGGGTTGCCCGATCTTATCGGCTTGGATTTAGATAATAATTATAGTTTGATTCTCATCCGAAACATGTATGAGGATGCTGATGGAGACGGATATGATGATGATAATGTGGTTTTTCAGATTGACCCAACCGAGATTTATGAAGAAGGTTTATATGTTGGACCAGCTTCAATTACGGTGGCCGATTACAACAATGATGGATTGTTAGATTTCTTTTTCTACAAGAACCGCCGCGATGAGTTTGGCTATAATCAGTTTGTAGCGGCCATGTATATTAACATCGGTACGTCCACAGATCCTGATTTTAATCCCCATGATATGGCCCCTAATCTGGACTTTACGGCCCTCTTTCAGGCTGCTGGAATTTACTGTAATTGGGCCGGTGACCACCTTTGTTCCGTGGATATCGATCAGGATGGAGATGTCGATGTTTTAGTTATTAGTCAGGATAAAATCTTTTTAGTTCGTAATCCTGGGACCGATAACTTTGAGATAGATAATTTTGAAATATCAGAATTAAATTATGACCAGCGCACAGGCTTTACTTTAGGTCGGGGAGGTACTTCGGTAGATGCGGCTGACTTTGATAAAGATGGTGATATTGATGTTATTGGGGGGACGGTCAATGATGTTCCCTATTTAGTTTATTACGAAAATGATGGCACCGGATTTTTTACCCGCAAAGAAATTCTTATTCCCAATCCCAATTGTACCGGAATTGTGGCCACTTGTGTCCGGGATTTTAATATGGATGGCTGGGTGGACATTTTTGGAGCTACAGACCGGTGGAATGCTGGCAATGAGGCTCGGATGTGGTTTTATAAAAACAATGGACTTTACACCGATCCTGATACAGGAGATACGACCCTTGATTTGGAATTTCGCTGTTTGAATAATTGCCAGCCCATTTTGCCTCCTCCCCATGACGTAGATATGAGTGCTGTGCTGGATTATGACCAGGATGGTGACTACGATGTTATTTTAGCTGACGCCAACCATTCGGGGGATTATTATTTGATTAT
>QMPV01000207.1 GCA_003648765.1 Candidatus Aminicenantota bacterium | reverse complement strand
GGGGGGAGTGAATAAAAAATCACTGCATGGGCCGGAGCTGTAATCGGAATAGGCGAGTAAGTAGGAGCCACAACAATCCCTTGGTGGGCGAATTCTTCCAGAGTTGGGGTAGAAGCTTTAGCTTCGGGAAAGCAGCTGACATAATCAGCTCGGAGAGTATCTAGAGTAATCAAAAAAACAAAATCAGGTTCTTCTTTTAAAGGAGATTTTGAACATCCAGTAAATATCCCCAGGAAAACTAAAACCAGGAGAGCCAAAAAAAACCAATTTATTTTGAATTCCATCAACTTTGCCGAGAAATGGCCGAAAAAAACAACTAAATTTATTTTATGTAGCCTAAAGCTCTTAGCTTTTCTCTTAGTTTTTCATCAAGGAAAACTTTTTTAGTCTCTCGCAGCACCGCTAATTTTTCCCGGTAATATTTTTCCAATCGACGGTAAAGTTTCAGGCCTAATTGTCGCTGACTCCGTAAAAGGTTTTTGTGTTCATGAGGATCTTGAGCCAAATTATAAATTTCCATATTTTTGATCGTATCCACAGCTTTTTCGATAATTACTTTCATATCTCCTTGATTGGTGGCCATTAAAGCCGGACAGGGATTCTTAACTTCTTTTAAGGCTAAATCACTAATAAACACTCTATCTGAAGTCTCGCGCCCTTCAATTACTGGTAGTAAGGAGCGGCCTTCAAACGATTTGGCTGGGTAAGATAGCCGCAGAGTTTCCATAACCGTGGGTAGAATATCTATCAACCGGACTTTCGGCTGAAGGCGGTGGCCTTTATAACGCGAATGGGGGAACTTGATGATTAAAGGAACCCGAAGTTGTTCTTCGTAAAGTGTCTGGCCATGGAGCCAGCCATGATGTTCATAAAATTCCTCGCCGTGGTCGGAAGTCACAATTAACATTGTCTGGTCAAATATACCGGTACTCTTCAACGTTTCAATCAAATTTTTAATTAAAGTAGCATCAGTATAGAAAATTTCGGCATCATAAAGGTCAATTATATTTTGGATTTCTTCAGGCGTAAAGTTAGGCTCTTTTTCCCAAGACTCCAGATATTTGCGAAGAGCAATTCTTGTCCATTTTGCATTTTCGTGGAGAAACTTTTTATTCCAAGGAGGAGGAGTGTCATAGGGACCATGAATTTGAAAGGTATGAAGAAAAAGGAAGAAAGGTTTGTCCTGATTCGCTTTAATCCATTGGCTGGCGTAATTAGCTAACCTTTCGGCTTCATCCCGGGCCAAGGGTGCATGACGGCCGCCCGCCGGTTCTTCGTACCAATGAAAACCTTTAGCAAATCCGTAAATACTACTTACATAACCTCCTCCCGTGAAAGCATAGGGCAGAAAACCTGCCTTTTGAAGAAGAGAGGCTAGGGAGGGTAAAGAGGGGTCGATCCGTTGATCGTTGTAATAAACTTGGTGGGAAGCCGAATTTAAAGAAAAGAGCATCGAGGTGTGAGAAGGCAAAGTCCAAGAACTCTGAGCGTACACATTTTCAAAGAGAACACTTTCCCGGGAAAGAGCATCCAAGTAGGGAGAAGTTTCTCGGGAATATCCATAACAGCCTAAGTGATCAGCTCGGAGTGTATCCAGTGAGACCAAAATAACTTTGGGTGCTTCTTTGCGGGGAACATAAATAAGGGGATTAAACCAAAAGGAAAAAATATTATGGGTGGAAGATTGATTTTCGCTGGCAGTCGTGACCAAAGTGATTTTTACTTTTTGGCCTTGATAGGCGCTGAGGTCGATTTTTTCCTTTTGAAAAAAGGAGGAGTCTTGTTCTTTCCGGGGAAGAGAAGCCTGAAAAATTGTTTGCTCACTTTTTTTATTTTGGAGGATAACCTGAAATAAAGCTGCCCCATTTGGTGGAGGAACAGAGTCTTCCTCTATTAAAAGGCCGTAGCCAAATTCAAGCACAGCTTTTTGAGGTAGAGATAGTTCAAATTCGTAGCGACTCTCTGGAGGCGACATTAGCACATCAATTGTTCGGTCACCAAAATTTATTTTTTTCTTTATCTTTTCAGGATTAATGGGCTGAAGTTGGGCGTTGATAACCTCAGTATGCTTTAACTCTAGAAGTGGAGCAAAGGGATTAAGCCGACCATCTTCTAGAAGAGGAGAAATATATTCCAATTGGATTAAACCTTTTTGAAACTCTTCTTGGCGATGGGCCGGTACATAAAAGTTAATTAAATCATGAGGAGAATCCAATTTAACTTCATAAATCAAAATCCGCGGCGGCGTGGGCCCTCCCGAACGCTGAGTGCCTTTAATGAGTGGTTTTACTGTGAGGTGGTGGGAACCTGGAGGAAGATTCAAATCAATAGTAAAAAAGTGATTAGTTCGCGAAAGTTCGATTTCTGTTACTGGCTGTTGGTCAATGAAAATCTGCATAAAAGAAGGATGCCAATTCCGCCGGGCTTTTATGAAGAGCTTAAGAGGAGCAGTTGGAGCGAGAAATTCAAAAGACAATTCTTCATCCAGATCAAGCACCACGCACCGAAAGACTTTGTTGTAATTGTCATCAGCTGAGAGATCGATTTTTTTGGCGATTTTTATTAACTGCCAAGAGATATCATCCCCTTTTTCTTCCTCCAATTCCGGCAGAACTGTCTGATTGAGTTTCACCTGAAGTGAATAAGGCTTCTGGGTTTTGCCTAAGGTTAAAACTGGACGCTCGGTCATTATACTCCAACATTTAATTTCACTAGTTGATAACTCGGGGATAAAAAGTGCCTCGTTCTGATGTTCTTCTCGAAAAGGCTGAAAATGGTCTTCAATATTAATGAAAGGTGAACTGACAATATTTTCTTCCTGGAGCAGATCGATAAAACGCACGGGAGCTTCTGGAATAGGGCGAGGAGCCGATGAAGAACAAGCCCAAAAGAGAAACCCTGCCAAAAGGAAAAAGATAGTTAACCGTACCAACTTTTTTGGTGACAATAATTTTATCAGCCCAATCATAACCATTGATTATTCCCACAATTCTGAAGTTTGTCAACCTTACTTCAGGGAGAAGAAATTTATCTCGGATCTCAACTGGAGAAGGTAAATTATTCTGGAAATAAGCCTTAGGTCAATCCAGTTAACGCCGTCTCCATCAAGACTCAGCCCGGCTGTTCTGAGGGATATTTTACCTTGCTGCTGGCGCCAAGATGAATAAACCTTATTGCTTAATAAAGACCACCTTCTTTAAGTAAAAAAATTTTAGGAAAATAAAAAAAATATTTGCAATGTCCTTTTCTTTTGGATAAAATTTTGCTCTCTTAAGGGTCAATGTTAGAAATTCTACTTTCCTTCCTTATTTTTGGTGCCCTAGGTCTTGTTTTAGTTATAATGAATAAAATTCTGGGGCCCCGCAGTCTTAACCCCATCAAAGAAACCCCTTTTGAATGTGGTAGTCCTTATCTTCAAGACGAAATAAATCCCATACCCATTAAATTCGCCACAGTGGCCTTCATCTTTCTCCTCTTTGATATTGAGGTTGTTTTCTTTTTTCCCTGGGCTGTTGTGTTTAAAAAATTGGGATCCTCAGGACTATTCATTATGGGATCCTATTTGTTAGTCCTTATTTTCGGTTTTATATATGCCTGGAAAAAAGGAGCCTTTGAGTGGGAAAAATAATCGATGATTTCCCTCGTTGGGAGCCCCGTCGCCCGATTGAGGGAGGTTTCATAACCACTAAGTTTAATGAGCTTCTGGGCTGGGCCAGAAAATATTCCCTTTTCCAATATCCTTTTGTGACTGCCTGTTGTGGCATGGAAT
>QMPV01000206.1 GCA_003648765.1 Candidatus Aminicenantota bacterium | reverse complement strand
GTTGTGAATTTACTCCTTTAGGGCTTCGGTTATTTTAATGTTTTTCTCTTTAAGAGTTATTCCCAGAGCTCGATTGAGTTGAGCTAAGGATAAATTATAGTCGATTATGGCTCTCAATTCCATGGTGCGGGCATTAGCTAAGTCACGCTGATACTGAAGGACGAAGTAATTGGTGGAAAGACCGACTTTGAATTTTTCTTCTTCGGCTTTGAGTTTATTTTCGGCCAGCTCACGGGCCACACGATAAGCTTTGACGCGCTGGTAATTGGTCTGGACAGCCCTGACCGCATTTTTGATTTCCAGAAAAATCTGTTGCTCCTGCTCT
Source organism: Candidatus Aminicenantota bacterium (assembly GCA_003648765.1). Classification (GTDB taxonomy): domain Bacteria; phylum Acidobacteriota; class Aminicenantia; order Aminicenantales; family Aminicenantaceae; genus JdFR-80. The sequence continues at coordinate 3,471 of QMPV01000206.1, read as the reverse complement.
TTCAGCCGGAGAAGAGCTTGTTCATAGTTGAGCCGAGCCTGAGCGTAGGCCGCCCGGGAAAGGAAATTGCTCATGGGAATGGAGAGATTCAGACTTACTGACCAGTTCTTGTATTTAAAATTGAAAGTATCTTTTAAAGAATCGGAAATACCCCCGGGAATTGTGCCCACAATCACTCCGGTGAGAGGATTATTATTGAGATAAATAATCCGGCTTCCGGATATTCCAGGACTCCAGTAGGAAGCGGTTAAGTTGAGTTCGGGCAAGAGTTGATTTTTGGTGTAGTTGACGGTGAGTTGTTTGTTTTTTAAATCGATCTGGAGTGCTTTAAGGTCGGGCCGATTGGCCAGAGCAATCGCCAGGGCCTTTTCCAAACTAATCTCTTTTTTCTTAAAAGTGGGTTTGTCTTTGGGAATCAAGCGGGCCCATTCCAGCTCCTTATTTTCGGCGACTAGATTGAGAATGGTTTTTAAACGGTCTTCGTTATTTTTCACCTGCGCTTCAGCTTCCAGGATATCTGCCTCTCGGGTAGCCACATCCGCTTCAGCAGTTAAAACATCCATGGGGGCCATGGTACCAATGGCCACCGAGCGGCGGTTCTTTTCCAGAAGTTCCCGGGCCAGCTTAAGAGATTGTTGCCGGACTTTGAGATTTTCAATACTATAAACCAGATTCCAATAGGCTTCTTCTACTGTGTAGATAAGATCCTGAAGGGTTTTCTTCAGGTTATAATCAGAAATGTCTTTATTATTTTTGGCCAGCAGAATTTGATGGCGGCTAATATTGAAACCGAAATTGCGGAGCAGCGGTTGAGTGAAGTTGAATTGGAGGGTACTGCCAAAACGAGGATTGATCGTCTGGAAGTTGCGGTTAGAATCGTTCTTGTAGGTATCCAGGGAGATGGAGAAGTTACCTCCAGTAGGTAATTCCTGAATAAGTCGGGCTGAGGAGCCGTAGTAAAGAGTGGTCACGTTACCGGCCGCATCCAGCCAGGAATAAGAGGCGGAGTTGGTATCGCGGCGATTAAAAGAGAAAGAAAGCTGGGGCATAAATTTTTCTTTCGCCTGAGCAATGGATATTTCAGCCAGTTGGGGATTGATGACTTCGACCGCCCAGCTGAGATTGTTTTCAATGGTTTTGCGGATACAGTCTTCGAGAGTAAGGGAGATTGCCTTTTCCTGAGAAGTAGCTGCAGTTTCTTGGGGAGTTTGAGCAACGACTGAAGTAGCAGCGAGGATAAAGGTCAGAAGGAGTGAAAAGAGAATTATTTTGCTTCGGGGAGCAAGTTTGTCATGGCTCATGCCGTCCTCCTTTATAAGTCTTACTTATATAGTAGTCTTCGGAAGAAAATTTCTTCACGTTTATCGACAGGAGAAAGTTTTATTCTAAATTCTCCTGTCCGATTTTGAAATACTTTAAACCTCATGGTTTTTTTATTCATAACGTAGGGCTTCAATGGGGTCGAGCTTGGAAGCCTTGCGGGCCGGATAGTACCCGAAGAAAACCCCCACCGAGCCGGAAAAGATAAAAGCCAAAATGATAGCGCCTAGGGAGACGATGGTCTTCCAACCAGCAAAATGGGAAATTAAGCGCGAGGTGACCATCCCCACTCCGATACCGATGAGGCCGCCAATGACACTGAGAACTACGGCTTCAGTTAGAAATTGAAGGAGAATATCCCGTTCTTTGGCTCCAATAGCCATGCGGATGCCAATCTCCCGGATACGTTCGGTCACCGAGACGAGCATAATATTCATGATGCCAATTCCTCCCACTAAAAGGGAAACAGAAGCAATGCCGCCCAAGAGAATAGTCAGGATACGAGTTGATTCAGCTGCACTCTCAGCGATGTCGCTCATGTTGCGAATAAAAAAATCGTCGTCAGCTCCAGGCAGGATTCGGTGACGGACTCGCAATAACTCTTCAATTTGTTGTTGAGCTAGAGAAGTAAGTTCAGCTGAGGCCGCTGAGACGTCAATGGAGTGGATATGGTCTATACCTAATAGTCTTTTCTGCACCGTCGTGTAAGGAGCGAAAATAGTATCGTCCCGATTAAACCAGCCCCCGGCTTCGCCTTTTTGTTCCATAACTCCAATTACCCGAAAAGGAATGTTTTTGATGCGAATAATTTTGCCAATTGGATCTTCATCTTCGAAAAGATTGACTTTTACTTCGTAGCCAAGAACACAGACTTTAGCGGCAGCTTTGACCATGCCTTGAGTGAAAAACTCTCCCTCAGCCACATTCCAATTCCTGATAGCCGGATAATCGGCGCCCACTCCTTGAATAGAAGTGTTCCAATTTTTGTTGCGATAAACTGTTTGGGCCCGAGTGGAAACATTGGGAGAGACATATTGAACTGCATCGCAGGATTTCAGGATGGCTTCAGCGTCTTCTGGTTTGAGGGTTTGAAAGCTACCGGCACCGCCATGAACTCCCCTAAAGGCCCGGCTCCCGGGACGAACGAAGAGAAGATTAGTCCCCATCTGTTCGAATCTTTCCTCAACAGCCCTTTTAGCCCCTTGGCCGATACTAACCATGGCGATCACAGCTCCAACGCCGATTATTATTCCCAAGGCGGTGAGAAAAGACCGCATTTTATTTCTGTTTAAGGCTCGCAGGGCGATTTGAGTGGTCTTAATTATATTCATTTTGACTCCTCCAAGAAGGCGATTGTCTCATTCAGATGTTTCTTCTTTAATAATCAATCCATCGCGGAGATAAATCCGTCGGGGGGCAGTCTGGGCAATTTCCGGATCGTGGGTCACCAGGATAACAGTTATTCCCTGTTCACGGTTGAGAGCTTTAAAAATAGCCATTATTTCCTGACCAGTTTTTGTATCTAAGTTGCCAGTAGGCTCATCCGCCAGAATCAGAGAAGGATGGTTAACCAAGGCCCGGGCAATAGCCACTCGTTGCATTTCCCCACCTGAGAGTTGGTTGGTGTAGTGGCCTTCTCGGCCTTTAAGACCAACCATGGCCAGGGCTTCCAGCGCCCGCCGGCGAGCTTCCTTAGGGGGTACATCCGAATAGAGCAGCGGCAGTTCGGCATTTTCCAGGGCTGTGGTCCGAGGTAAAAGATTAAAGTTTTGAAAGACAAAGCCAATTTTTTTGTTTCTGATCTCAGCCAGTCGATTGCGGCTAAAAGTGGAAATATCTGTACCTTCCAGATAGTAGCGACCACTGGTGGCTTTATCCAGACAACCGATGATATTCATTAAAGTGGACTTGCCGGAACCCGAAGGGCCCATAATGGCCAAATAATCTCCCCGGTGCACCTGGAGCGAGACCCCCCGAAGGGCTTGAACTTCGCTTAAGCCAACTTTATAGGTTTTAACTATGTTTTCTAAATTAATAAGTATTTTATTGCTCATCTCGTCTCCAATTTCCAAAAGAAGTATTTTTTAGTCCGAGGTTTATCGACGAATCATGAACATGCTTCGCCGCAGCGAAGAAGTTGCTGACCGACTG
>QMPV01000205.1 GCA_003648765.1 Candidatus Aminicenantota bacterium | reverse complement strand
TTCATAAAAAAAGCTGTTTCCTTTCATAACGTATTGATATACAAAACTTTAAAACAAATAGAAAGAGAAGTCAGCCATGAAAGATTAGACTAATCAAAGGCTAAGATTTTTGGCTGTTCTTGAATCAATTTTTCTTGTTTTTAAATTTTATGAATAGACCAGGCTTAAAAAAATCTACTTTTTAAATTTCAAATTTACTACCAAATCTGGTTTCGTATCTTTATTAATTCGGGATATTTATCATCTTTATCATCAAATTTGACTTTAAGATGCAAAAGTTCGGTTTTCAACTGTTTCACAATGTTAGCATAAGCCGGATCATGATAAACGTTTCTCATTTCATTTGGATCATTCTCCAAATCAAACAGTTCCCACTCCGGAGGAGTTGGTTCAGGAATAGCTCCGTTAGCATCTAAGGGTAATCCATAATAAAAGATTAGTTTATATCGATTGGTCCGTATTCCATAGTGAGCGGCGACGTTAAAATGAGCGCGATGCATCCAATATCGATAATACATAGAATTGCGCCAATTCTTTGGCTTTTTTCCTTGGAACAAAGGCCTTAAGCTCTGACCTTGCATTTCGGAAGGGATGGGTAGACCCGCATAGTCTAAAAATGTTTCGGCAAAATCGATATTTAGAACAATGTCGTTGTTGATACTTCCGGGTTCGATTTCTTTAGGAAAACGCACAAGTAAGGGCATCCGAATGGATTCTTCATACATAAATCTTTTATCGAACAAACCATGCTCCCCAAGAAACACTCCCTGGTCGGAAGTGTAAACAACGATTGTATTTTCAGCAAGATTAGCCTCATCAAGATAGTCGAGCAACCGACCCACGTTCTCATCAATCGATGCCACACACCGTAGATAAGCTTTGATAAAAATCTGGTAAGCCCTCCTCTTTTGCTCTCGGGGAGGCAATTTACTTAATTTAGCTCTAACATTATCAAATTGATGTCCCTGAGTTTTATGTAAAAAAAGTGTTTCTTCCATATCGATTTTCTGCGTAGCTCGTTTTATAGCTTCACCTCGATTTTGATAATCATCAAATAAATTTTCAGGTTCTGGAATTTCTATATCTTCATACAAGTGAGCATGTTTTTTATCATATTCCCACATGTCATGTGGTGCTTTATAATGGACTAAGAAACAAAAAGGTTTATTTTGCGGTCGATTTTTCAAATGTTCCAGTGCGATATCGGTAATAATATCTGTAACATAACCTTTATATTGTTTGCTTTCTTTTCTTCCTCTCTGCCACGGAATACCTTTTTCTATTAGGTGAGGATCGAAATAGCGTCCCTGGCCTGGAAGTACATTGTAATAATCAAAACCTGTTGGTTCGCTTTTTAAATGCCATTTTCCGATAATTGCTGTATAGTAACCTGCTTTTTGAAGTAGTTTTGGAAAAGTGAGCTGCGTATTATCAAATACATCATTTAAAGTACGACATCCGTTTTTATGAGAATACTTCCCGGTAAGAATGCTAGCTCGACTCGGAGTGCAAATGGAATTAGTTACAAAACAATTTTTAAACAGCATGCCCTCTTTAGCCAGAAGATCAATATTGGGAGTACGAATAAAGGATGATAGAAATCCTTTATAAGCACTTATGGCAGCTGCAGCATGGTCGTCAGCCATGATAAATAAGATGTTTGGTGGTTGCTTCATGCGGGAGGATGATTTACATGCATTATTACTAAAGACAGAAGTGCAAAGGGCCCCTGCTGCAATTCCTAATGTTTTACAAAATTGACGTCGTTTCATGATTTTTTTCTCTCTATTAGAATTAAAATTTTTTTCAAAAAACGGAAATCAACTTAAGAAAATTATTTTCTCTGATTGACAATAGGCCCTCTTTTAATGCATTTCAGTTTTTGGAAGTTAATATAATTGTGTAGGATTTATTTTGTCAAGAGTAGTATAATCGTGATCATTGACGATAGAGCTTTTCTTGACATAAAATAAACATAAAAAAGAAAGGAGTTAATGTTCTGTTAAATGAAGCGAAGAGATTTTATAAAGACGGCGGGGATTGTCGCCCTGACCGCTCTTTCTGGTTCAACCTGCTCGAAAAAGACGGCCAAACTGCCCTCCATCGTTATTCTCTTGGCCGATGATCTGGGATGGAGGGATGTGGGGTACCACGGAGGTAGCATTTCCACCCCCCACATCGATCGCATTGCTCGGGAAGGTGTGAGACTAGAAAATTTCCATGTTTGTCCCTTATGTTCTCCCACCCGGGCGGGATTATTAACCGGTCGTTGGCCCATTCGATATGGCATGGCTGAATCGGTCATCACGCCATGGCGCCGACACGGCCTCCCCTTGAATGAAAAAACTCTGGCCGAGCTCCTTGCTGAAGCCGGATACGAACGTCGCGGCATCATCGGAAAATGGCACCTAGGCCATTACAAGAAAGCCTTCCTCCCCCTGAACCGGGGATTCACATTCTTCTATGGACATTATAATGGGTATATTGACTATTTCACCCATATCCGGGAAGGAGAAATTGACTGGCACCGCAATTTTGAAAGTTGTCCCGATGAGGGCTACGCTACGGACCTTATTGCAAGAGAAGCCGTCCGTTTCATCGAGGAAAGCCCTGCGGACCGTCCTTTTTTTCTCTATGTCCCATTCAATGCTCCCCACCTTCCACTTCAAGCCAAGGAAGAGGACATAGCTAAGTACCGTTATATCCAAGACAAGAAAAAAAGAATCTATGCCGCCATGGTAGATTCTCTGGACCAGGCAATTGGCAAGATACTTAATGCCCTCGAGGCTAAGGGTATTGCTGAGGACACTTTCCTACTTTTTTTCAGCGATAATGGCGCCACCAGCATTGGTGATAATCGCCCTTGGCGCAACGGAAAAGGCTCTGTGTACGAGGGAGGAATCAGGGTGCCAGCTGTGGTGCGTTGGCCGGCTGGCATTCGTGGCGGACATGAAGTCGATGCCTTGATGGGATATATTGATGTCTACCCAACAATTAAACGGATTATCGGGCACCGTGGCCCTGATCCCCATCCTCTGGATGGCATGGATATGCTTGATGTGATTCGTGGCATCAAGGAATCCCCGAAAAGGTATTGGTATACCTACATCGCTCAAGGCTCACCGGAGAGAGCAGCCGTTTCCGATGGGACTTGGAAGTTGGTTGTTACTGGGGGAAATGTCCTAGAACTTAACCCAGATAGGATTATGCTTCCTCAGAAGCCAGGAGACAACATTACGATTGAACTCTTTAACATCAAAGAAGACCCCAAAGAGATACGAAACCTGACCTGGGAACATCCCCACATCGTTGCCTCCTTGCTGAGGCGCCTTCAGGAATTCCGGAGCCTCAAGGTCGAGGGAATACCTGACTACCGTGATGGCCGCCGAGACTTCAAAGCGCCCAAAAATTGGGAAATTAAGGAATGACCGCTTGATCCAGGACTTAAAGTCATTTTCTTTCCGTTAGACCATGATCTGTTCTTGTTAGCGAAGGGGATGAGGTCTTAGCCAAGAATAAGAGTGCAATTTTCTCTCTTGGAGCTGATGGATGCACGGATAAGTGTTACCAAAGTACGATTCATCGCAAAAATGAGTACCTGAAGATATGGAGGCGATAGATTTTGAGTTTGGAGTAATCCAGGTCACGAGAGGCATAAGCTTTTTCGTTTAATAGCTTTGATCAAATTATTAAGAATACCCTGGGCATAACGGATTAACTTTTTAGTGAAATGCATCAATAAAGATATTCCGGAGGAGAAAGCTTTGCGGATCCTGTCGGCAAAATGTCGTTCTACCTC
>QMPV01000204.1 GCA_003648765.1 Candidatus Aminicenantota bacterium | reverse complement strand
GGGGAAAAGTATTATTTTGGGTAAAAATTTATTTAAATTAACTGATTTATCGGCTTAAAAGCTTTAATCAAAACTCATTGAGGGAGGGGGAAATGAGACGGGTCAAACATTTTTTTAACTTTCTTTTGGTGTTCTCTTTCTTAGCTTCCTTGATGAACGTGGCTGTTAGTCAGGAAAGAGAACCTCAGTTTAGGTCTTCTTTCTGGTGGAGTCCTCGCCTCATGTTGGTTGGGGTGGGCAACAGTTTGACTCAAGGAACTCGAGATGCCGTCAATAATGAATTTAATACCAGAAATGCTTATCTCCAACGCGTTTTCCTCAAGTTGAAACAAACACGTCTGCGGTTTAAATTTGTTCAACCTTTTCTTAATGAAAATGAACAACGGATTAATCCTTGGGCGGTGCCGACCAATTTAGCTGTAGATGGAGAGGATATCTTTTCTGTGGAAGGCTATGAATATGGTCCTCGAGTAGGTTCGGCGGTGAATTATATCGATGATAAATATCTATGTGATCGACTCCAACCCTATCTTTTCGCCGATATGCAGGATAAAGTTCTTTACCCGATTAACCTGCTGGCTGGACAACCTGTTTCTCAATTTGAGGCGCTTCTCTGGCGCTTAAATCATCATTCTGGACCAGCCTGGGTGATTTGGTGGGTAGGCACTAATGATGCAGCCTTGGCTGCCTTAGGTTTGGGAGGCAAGAATCCTTTTTATCTGCCCATTCCTTTCGCCTGGATTAAAGATAAACTCAAACCAGGTGTGGCTTTTCTTTTGGAGTATGGTTACGCTAACGGTCTGCTCAGTTTTAGTCCGTTTACAAAAGAAGCTATCAACCGGAATTTAACCCAATTAGAAGATTTTAAACGCCAGTATAATCATTTGCTTAACCGTCTTAGACGGGAATTGAGAAATGAAAAAGTCGATTTCTTTATTTTGACCTTTCCTTATTATACTGAACCAGGATATTTTATGGGAAAAGAGGAGCTTTGTTATTATTTCGGAAACGATTTTTCATTGGGAAAAGGTCGGATTTCTTTGCTTACTTTTATTTGTCTTTATGCTCTGGTGAAAAGTGATGAAAGCTATCGCCTGCCGATCATTCTCAGGGATGATACTCTTATTATGTCCCGTGAGGAGCGCCGGATCATTAGAAGCCATCTCGACGATTTTAATGATTTCTTAAAGTTCCATTCCTGGCCTTCTTTTGTGCATTTGGTTGATATCGGGAGTCGATTGAATAAACTTTTTGACCAGGGTCTCTGGGTTAAAGGGCAACATATAACCAGAAAATGGAGTCGAGGTGGAGCTTTTTGCCTTGATGGCGTCCATCCCAGTCATACCGTCCATGCTCATATCGCCAATTTGATTCTTCAGGAGCTTAATCGAACCGTAATGAGGCGCTGGGGCCGAAGAGCCTCTCTTTGGTCTTTAGAGTCCATTCTTGAGAATGATCCTTATTTTGACCATGATGGTGATGGTTGGGTGGCCGGGCCTGATTATAAAGCTTCCGGTCGGACAAAAATTCTCTTCTTGTTTAAAGACGCAGATGGAGATACGGGGTCTGGCTCAGAGGCGGGGATTGACACCATGGAACCGGATGAAATCTGGTCTCTTATTTCTGATGCTCTTCTGGAAGAGATTATAACTATTCCTTTGCTGCGAATAAAAGCCGAAGAGATGGGTTTAATTCCCGTGGAAAAATGATTTGAATTTGGTTTTGGAGAAGGGGGGATTGGGGCGCTTCAAGTTTTAGAAAACGATAATCCCCAGAGGCCATAAATTCAATTTAGCAGAAATTCTCTTCTTAAGAGAACACCCACCTTGTGGGTCATCTGTGGGGTTTTATCCGGAAATGAGAGGGGGAGGCTTAGGCAAAGGAAAAGATAGGGAAGGAAAAGGGTTTTTCTTTTTCAGCCTGGAAACTAAACAAAGATAGAATTAATTTCTTTTAAACAATTCTGATGCTTTTTCCATGGAAAGGAGTAATTTTCTTATTTTCTCGACTCTTTATTTGTACCTGTAACACTTTTTTATTATAAGAAGAGCAGAAGCGGAAGGGTCAGGTCTTGTAGGCAGCTTGATTTCAAGCCGGTGAAATTCTCTCATTATAGGCTGCCTCTTGGGAGAAACCATCCGGGTGATTTGCCGCAAGAACAGACAAAAATGTCTTTATTTTGACAATATTATCAGGCATAAAGGATGGTTTTTAGCTTGCCTGTCTGGAAAAGAGCTTTAATTTGTTGGTATGATAATTACAAAAAATTAATCATGAATATTTTTTAGGAGAAATAAATAAATGAAGAAAAGGTTTAATTTTCGGTCTTTCACGGCCTTGGTTATTTTCTGGTCATTTATCATTGAAACAATCTCCGGGGTAGTCCTTTATATTGTTCCTCCCGGAAGGGTGGCTAACTGGACCAATTGGAAATTGTTAGGGCTGACCAAAGATGCCTGGGGAGCGGTGCATACCATTTTCGGTCTGGTCTTTCTTATTTTTGCCCTAATTCACATTTATAAAAACTGGAAACCGCTTCTCAATTATATGAAAACTAAAATAAAAGCCGGTTTGAAGGCCAGACAGGAACTGGCAGTTTCTCTTCTTTTAACTCTGGTGGTTGGAGTGGCTACGGTCGCTGGTGTACCCCCTTTCAGCTCTATCATGGACTGGGGAGAAAAGATTAAGAATTCCTGGGAGGAAACTACCGCCCGGCCGTTCATCCCGCACGCTGAACTTCTTTCTCTGGACGAGTTTCTAAAAGAAATCGGAGTAAGCAGAGATGCCGCAGCCGGGCTGTTTAGGGAGAAGGCCATCCATTTTGAAAGTTATTCCCAAACAGTAAAAGACATTGCTGCGGGAAACGACCTTTCACCCAACGACCTCTATAATTTATTGAAACCTCTTTCAGCCAAAGAGTTACCTGCTAAATTAGACGACAGCGCCAAAGTTTCAATTGGTCTGGGGCAAGGATATGGATGGAAAAAGGTCAAAGACGTAGCTCAGGAATTGGGGAAGCCGGTCGAGGAGGTTATAGCTATTTTAAAACAAGCCGGGATTGAGTGCCGTGAAGATGAAGTTTTAAGGGAAGTTGCCGAAAGGTACGGTCGAAAGGCCATCGATTTAGTGAAATTGATTTCCGGGGAAAAGAAGTAAAGAAGATTTTCCTACATGGAGGCTGGCTCGTCTTGAGTATTCCAGGAAATTCTCTCAGATAATATTCATTTAATTTTTAAATTGGGCTATTTCACGCTGACCTTAATTACTGTGTCAATTTCATTTAACTTCACACCGGTTAAGTCAAGCAGTAAGCCTTCTTTAAGTTGCTTGAAGCGGATTTTAGTGCCTTCAGGAAAGAGTGTCGCCTGGCGGACCCGCCGTTTGAAACCAGGGAGAAAAAGAGCTTTATCCTGGTAATTCAGAATGTGGACAAAGACGGTTTTGCCTTTTTGAGTGGTCACTCCCCAACCCCGGGGAGCCAGCGGGCCGCCTCGGGTACCATATATGCTTTCCCCATATTTTTGCAACCATTTCCCTATAGCTTCCAGGCGGACCACACATTCCCGTTGGATCCGACCATTAGGCATGGGCCCCACATTGAGCAGCAGATTAGTGTTGTAGCCGGCCGCCTTGACTAAGAGTTGAATCAATTCTCGGGGGCTTTTAAAGCCTCGGTCCTGGAGATTGAAGCCCCAGGAGCGGTTAATTGTTTCACACATTTCCAGAGGTAGATTACTGACTTCCTGACCCACATTAAATTCTTTGGTGGAATGGCCAGGTAAGTCCTTTTCAAACATTTGAAAATCTTCGCCAGGGAATGGTTTCTG
>QMPV01000203.1 GCA_003648765.1 Candidatus Aminicenantota bacterium | reverse complement strand
GAGGTAGATGAGCGGCCACCAAAACCGGAACGGGCTTAAATTTAATTTCCTCGGACGATGCCTGCCTCTGCGTCCATCGACTCCGAGGAATTTCAGGGCCTAAATCCCCAGCTAAAACCAAAGGCCCCCAGAGGATGGCAGCCCGGCGGGGGTTGTCTGGTAATGGTTCCAGACGAAGGGTTTTGGGAAGTTTGATTTCAATCTGGTCTCCATCTTGCCAGGTTCTCTCCAGAGCCACGTAAGAACTCGAGAGAGGGTAGCCAGGAATTTCTTGAGAGTACAAAGAACTTTCCGGCGATTTGTCTTGAGATCTCCTCTTTTCATCGGAGAAAACTCTTTCCCCATTCACCAAAACAACAAAACCTTTCTCCACCCAGTATGGACGCCGAAGAAGAAGGGTGAACTTCTGAGGGGAAGAGAGACTAAGTTCCAAAACCGCCTCCTCTCCCTCGGGGAAGTCAGTTTTCATCCGAAGTTTGGCTCCCATCTCTTCCCAGTTAAGCTCCGAAGGTACATATAAGTTAACCCAAAGCTTGTTTTCACCCTGATAATAGATTCCGCTTCCGTGTAGAGCATGGCTCTCCATCCCGGTACCTACACAGCAGGTAAAACTGCGAAACATGTTCTGATATTCATGTTGCACACCCTGGCCTACGGGCACCATATAACACATCCTTCCTGTTTCCGGATCGAGGGAAGCGAGAATATGATTAAAGAGAGCTCTCTCTTGAAAGTCAGCATAATGGGCATCGGGGAAAAACTCAAATAAGCGGCGGGCTAATTTCACCATGTTATAAACATTACAGGTTTCAGCTGTTCGCCCGACGATGAAGTCGCTTAATTGGTCAGGTGGTCCAAAATACTCATCTTTACCATGTCCCCCGGTAGCAAAACTATGATGCTGGGCTACCTGGTCAAAGAAAAAAGAAGCGGCGATGATATCGACTGCTGTGCCTGTATAACCAAACCGATCGGCCGAACCAATCAGCTTGGGCACTTGAGTGTTGGCGTGCTTCCAGGCTAAATTGTCTTGATGGCGCTGGAGAGGGCGTAAGAAATTATCATGTTCAAATTTAAAGGAAAGGTCCAGCCATCGTTGATCTCCAGTATCAGCATAGAGGTCAACGAGAACTTCATTCATCCCCCCAAATTCGGTATGAAGCATGTGTTGGATTTGCGCAGGGGTCAGATTGGCTAAGGTGCGCTCTACCCATTCGGCAAATCTAACTTCGATTTCTAACGCTATCTTGTTTCCCGTATAACGATAAGCATCCCTCAGTCCGGCAAAAGTTTTATGCAATGTGTACCAGGGGGACCAGAGGCCGTTGAGGTCAAAAGCGCGCGATTGAATCTCCCCTCGCGCTAAACGTTCAAAAGCTTCCCGGCCGCCTTCTAAAGCGCTTAAGTATCCATCGCCATGTTTATCCTGGACTTCTTTTAATTCCTTAACAATGTAGTCTGCTCGCTCTTTAAACCTCTCGTCTCCGGTGGCCGCATACATCAAACTTACCGCTGATAAATAATGGCCAGCAAGGTGACCGGTCAAGTTCCGGCCACCACCATCCCAGCCATCATAAGGCTCGGCCTTGGGAGGAAGACCTGCCCTTTGACGATAATAAGCCAGCATCCGGTCGGGTTCGAGTTGAAGAAGATACTGAGCATCTACTTCTTGAGCCTTTTTTAGAGGGCCTCCCAGAAGACGCACCTGACTAAGGTCAACCAGTCGAGCTTTCAGAAGCTTGGCTTCAAAGTCTTTAATTTGGGGATGGGTCGCTTCGCCTTGAATAAACCCAGGCCATAACAAACAAACGGTGATGACAATTATCAAATTTTTTTTCATCGCCAACTCCTTTTAAATTATTTTTTTTTATTAATTTAATAATATCGATTCCTTAATAATATTTATTCCTTGGTAATAATGAAGATAATCATTTTTCTATTCCTTTTTTTTAAACATTTCTTCTATTAAGTATTTTTTTTTTTATAGTTAACTTCTTTTATTCAAACCCCCCCATTTTACTTAAACATTATCGCTGGCTTTTCCGATTGTTCTTGAGTCGCACGGCCGTTGAGCTGATAATTTTTATGCCTTCTTTGGGATTTAAATTAGGACCATTAAGGATATTATCGGCTACTTGAACATCCGTTGAATTGACAATTTTTATGGCTAAAGGGACACCCGTCAGGGCGGTCTGGGCATGATATTCGTCCAACTCAAAATAATTTCCCCTTATCACTACGTGGAGACCATTATTAATCACCACCGCAGGATTTTGCCACCAATTAATAAATCGGTTATTTTCGATGGAGATATTCCTAATCTCTCGAAAAGCAGCCTCCTCTATATCCCACTGTCCGACGGGCCAGTTAACCGAACTCTGAACAACTCCAAAAATATTGCGGTTGGGATTTAATTTATGTTGAGCGGTTTGGGCAGTTTTCACTGGCCAACCGCTGGCTAACTTAAAAGTGTTATCCTTGATAAGTAAATTGGAGGGAATGCCATTAAATTCTTGATAAGTATTCAGAATACAAATAGATTGATCACTATGGCGTTCAAATAAATTGCCCGCTATCATTCCATCATGACTTTTAACTAAGCAACCAAATCGGACGGCACTTTTAAAAACATTGTTGATGACCACAAAACCGGGTAAGCAAGCATCTTCATTGAAAAAGGAGAGGGAATTCTCATAATCTGTTCCGGGTCGGAGGTCGGGAATTCGGCGATCAACTTTGACTCTTACTCCATAGTCTAAACTAGCAACCTCAACGACTACCGGGTTGGCCACAATTTCTCTCTTAACCGGGTCAAGCACAGTTAAAGTATCACCTGGTTTTACCATCCATTTGTTCTCTTTATCTTGCTTTCGGTAGAATTCAAAATTAGGCTGAGGCCTGACAAACCGCAGGGTAGCATGGACTAAGTCGAAAGTATAGGGATCAACAACATTAACACAATAAGCCCGATAACCCTTAATCACTAAATTATCATCCCCGAGGGACTCAAAATAGCAGTCTTCAACCCAAGGGCCTTCCCGCCCACCAAAATTAAAGCAACCATCGGCCCCTGAAGTTAACCAGCGACCCTGGCGGGGGGAAGCATTAATCCGAATAAAATTAGGTCGGCTACAGTAGCTGGTGGCAAATAAAGCGTTGGAAGAGCAGTAAATTCGAAGATTTAAAAAAGTTACATCCTCACATCGAGAGGCATGGAAGAGAGCACCATCTATGCGCGAAATTTGGACATAAGGATCGCCAACTTCGACCGTCTGAAGTTTAATTTTATGCCGGACTTTAAGTCGATAAGTATGATCAGCTATTTTAGTCCATTCAGTAAGATAAAGCCGATACTCGGTGCCTTCCTTAAACGCCACTGGATTATTCCTGTCCTTGATAAAACCCCATTTGTAGTCGGCTTTTCGAAAATGGGGTTGATCTAAATCTGGAAAATTTGGGTCTAGCCTCACGGTGATCATCCCTTCCTTTCGATCGACCGCTGTAATCCAACCCTGAGTGTGAGGTAAAACTTCAAAGTCGACGGAGAAATCTTTAAGAATGATCCTTTTTGAGTTTCTCAGTCCTATCAACTGTTTATCAGGTTCCATAAGGTGAAATTCACAGCCCCGGCCATCGATGATGAGGTCAGAGGCATCTTCGATTCGCAGTGCATCTCTTCCTTCCGGGAAATTTAAGCGATAAACACCTCGGTCAAAAACGACGCGAGCTGGAACCTGACTGCGGATAGCAGCCTCAATAGCTGACTGAATAGCCTCAGTATCGGGAAAACGGTCATCAGCAATCGCTCCGAAATCCCGCACATGAAATTC
>QMPV01000202.1 GCA_003648765.1 Candidatus Aminicenantota bacterium | reverse complement strand
GGCGGTGGGGGCGGGGGAGGTACAGCCGGATGAGAGCTGCCCCTCTTTCGAAAAGCTCTCTTGCGAGTGATGTCCCTAGGAAGTTAATCAATAATTAAGGATAAGACCATTTATTCAAATAACTTCGACTTCCCTGGAAAAGAAATTCGGAGATTAAACCTTTTCCAGCCAGATTAATTTTAAGGAAAGGAGAGATAATGAAAAAGAAAGTCTTTGGTTTCTGGGCAATAGGAATTACCTTGGCCTGTCTTCTGGTTGTCTTAATTGCCTGCCAAAAAAGCCAATCGAATTATCCTCTCCGTATAGCTGTTTCCTTTACCGCCGCCCAAGAAAACAAGCCCCTCGACGGCCGGGTTCTGGTGATGATTTCTAACAACAATCAGCGAGAACCCCGGTTTCAAATCAATGATGGACCTGATACTCAGCTCATTTTTGGTGTAGATGTCGAAGGCCTAGCTCCAGGCGAGGAAGCTATTATCGACTCCCAGACCTTCGGCTACCCTTGCCACAGTCTCAGTGAAATTCCGCCTGGAGAATACTGGGTTCAGGCTCTTCTCCACCGCTACGAAACTTTTCACCGGGCCGACGGTCATGTGGTCAAGTTACCTATGGACCGAGGAGAAGGACAACACTGGAATCGAGCCCCGGGTAATCTCTACAGTCAGCCTCGCCGAGTCTTTATTGACCCTCGACAGGATAAAACCATCCATCTGGTTATGGACCAAAAGATCCCACCTATTCCTCCACCTCAAGACACGAAATATATAAAACATATCCGCATCCAGAGTAAATTATTGACCGAATTCTGGGGTCGGCCCATGTATTTGGGGGCCTGTGTGCTTCTGCCCGAAGGCTTCGACGAACACCCTGAGGCCCGGTACCCTCTGGTCATCAACCATGGCCACTTCCCCTATACTTTCAGTGGTTTTCGGGAAACACCGCCCGACCCCAACCTGCCTCCGGTTTACAGTCAACGCTTTGGCCTTGAAGGCTATAATCGGATTGTTCAGGAATACGCTTACAAGTTCTATCAAGACTGGACCAGCCCTGATTTTCCCCGGGTGGTTCTGGTAAAAATCCAGCACGCCAACCCTTACTACGATGATTCCTACGCCGTCAACTCAGCCAATTTAGGTCCCTACGGCGATGCTATTACTTATGAATTAATTCCCTATATAGAGAAAAAATTCCGCTGCTTGGGAGCCGGCTGGGCCCGCTTTCTCTATGGGGGGTCTACCGGAGGGTGGGAAGCTTTGGCGGTTCAAATATTCTATCCCGACGAATATAACGGTTGCTGGGCCGCTTGTCCCGACCCTATTGATTTTCGCGCTTACACCATTGTTAATATCTACGAAGACAAAAACGCCTATTTTCTGGAAAGTCCCTGGAAAAGAACTCCCCGGCCGGGGCACCGAAATTATTTAGGAGAAATCAGTGCCACTCTGGAAGAGATGAATCACCGGGAATTAGTCCTAGGCACTCACTCCCGTTCCGGTGACCAGTGGGACATCTGGCAAGCTGTTTTTTCGCCGGTGGGTGAGGATGGTTATCCCCAACCCATCTGGGATAAACTTACAGGAGAAATCAACCACGAAGTGGCTGCCTACTGGAGAGAAAATTATGACCTGCGCTATATTCTCCAGAGAGACTGGCCGAAAATCGGTCCCAAGCTGGTAGGAAAAATTCATATTTATGTAGGAGACATGGATAACTACTATCTGAACAACGCCGTCTACCTCATGGAGGAATTCCTGGAAAGCACCCGCAACCCCTATTATGCCGGAGAAATCGATTACGGCGATAGAGCCGAACACTGCTGGAACGGTGACCACACTCGGCCCAATGCCATTTCCCGGTTGCGGTATCATCAGATGTTCATCCCCCGCATTGTGGAGCGACTGCTCAAAACCGCTCCTCCCGGCGCTGACCTGACCTCCTGGCGATATTAAAAAGATAAATTTTCTACTTGATTTAAAGGCTATATATTTCAATAATTCAAAGTCACCCACGGTTGAGATAAGGTTGATATAAACGCCAGAAAATCTGGTGCTTTCAGACTGGAGATAAATGAAGTCCGAAACGAAGCCGGCTAAGTTGGCCAAATTGAAGCCAATCAGGCTTAAGCTGGCTAAGGCGGAAAAGGCAAAAAATAAGGAGGTAGGGAGACAAATATAGAGTTCAATAACCTTGGCCGCTCCCGTCAAAACCCCGAGCCAGACTCGGCCAGAGGGACGAAAACCCGGGTGACACTCAGGAAGAAAGGGCTTTAGTTCTTTTAATCATCGAGGCAAAAAATTAGCTGAAACGAAGAGAGGATGACCACAATGAATGATATTAAGACCTCACTTAACTCCAGTCCCTTCTCCGACTCCGCCGAAAGCCCCTCCCCCTCCCGAAAACAATTTCCCCCCGGGTTGACTCTCCTGGAATTAGGGGCGGTGTTGCTCGTCGGCGGGGGGTTTCTGCTCAGCGGCACAAAAACGCAAAACCCTCTGCTGATTTTAATGAGTATCATCAGTGCCTGGGTGCTAATAAACTTTTTTCTTCGCGCCCGAGGCAGTTCCTGGCGGGAATTCGGTCTGGGGCGACCCCCCAACTGGTGGGCCACCGTGGGGCTGGCTCTGGCTGGAACAGTAGCTCTTCACTTGGTGGTCAGCTTCATCTTTAAACCCTGGGTGACCGCCTGGTTGGGGAGTGAACCTGATATCAGCCGCTTCGATCCGGTTCGGGGAAACCTACCAGCTTTTCTTTTTTCCTTGGCTGTGGTCTGGACAACCGCCGCTTTCGGCGAAGAAATGATTTTCCGCGGCTTCTTTCTCAATCGGCTGGCCCAATTAGGCCGGCAACGGGTCTTTTCCTGGATAATCGCCCTCCTCTTCAGCTCGGTTATTTTCGGTTTAGGCCACGCCTACCAGGGGGTGGCTGGAGTGGTCCTGACCGCCCTGGCCGGCTTATTCTTCGGATTGATTTACCTGGCCTGCAGGCATAATCTCTGGGTACCTATCCTGGTCCACGGTCTCTATGACACCACGGCCTTTCTGATTCTGTTTCTCAATCTCGACCACTAAAATCTGAAACTAAAAACCAAACGGCCAACACCGGTGACCTTCCTTCACCAGAAGGTTCAGCTGATTAAACATTTTCCCCATCGAGACTATTAGACCCGGACCAGCAGCCAAAAATAATGCCTGTTTAAATTAAAATCACCAGTTCCAGCCTTTAAAAACCCATACTCAGCCGCAGGTGCCTTCATTGAGACTCTCGCCAGAGAAGATGAGAAAACCTGTTAGTAAATCCATGGCTGAGAGAGCCTCCCTCCCTGAAACTAATTCATCCCTTAAAATACTCTCTTTTGGTTAGAGGGGAAAATCAAAAAAATTCGACCCGGTTCTTTCTCCGAGTTTCTCCGGCTGAAACCACCGCTTCTCTTCAACTGGAATCTGCGTCATTTTCCTAGCCATCGGGGGAGTTCCTCCTTCCCCATTCCTCAGTATTCTTCCCAGGACTTGATGGCCAGGTCGCTTAACTTCACCCGGCTCAAAGCCTCGATAAAACGTTCGGCCACCTGAAGATTGGTGATTAAAGGGATGTTAAAATCAATCGCCTTCCGGCGAATCAGATAATCATTGGTCAGGTCTTCTTCCTCAACACTCTTAGGTAGATTAATCACCAGGTCGATTTTTCTCTGCTCCAGCAATTCGGTCACGTTGGGGTGGCGGGGAGAGAGGGGAGAAAAGACCAGCGTGGTACGCAGGCCATGGTATTTCATGAAATCATGGGTTCCGGGAGTGGCGTAGAGCTCATAGCCCATCTCCAGAAGTTTCTTGGCCAAGGGG
>QMPV01000201.1 GCA_003648765.1 Candidatus Aminicenantota bacterium | reverse complement strand
AGAAGGGCGCTTTTAAAAGTTTTAAACCGATGACGGGCTGAGTATTTCTGATAAATTCGAGTTACATGATCAACTTCTATGGCCACCACTTAGACCTCCTCGGGAAAGGAATCTCTGAGCTTATCAAAAATATGATAACCCAGAATAAAAATAATCACAGCCACCAGCAAGGTTACACTCAGTCGCTTCCAGCGGATCATCTCTCCGAAATAAATTGTATTTTGATAACCGACCATAATATGAGTCATAGGGTTAAGGTTCAAAAAAGTCCGGAGGATATCCGACTTCTGAATAGGCGGGAAAGTCATGGGATAAATAATAGGGGAGGCAAAAAACCAAAAAGTTAATAGGTTAGCTAAAATATCCTTGATGTCACGGAAATGAACGGTCAAGGCTGATAGAAAAAGAGCTAACCCCAGAGTGAAAACATACTGGACTAAAATGACATACGGCAAAAAAACAAGATAAATAGAAAAGCCTGGTGAATTCGGAACAAAAATTGAGATCAGAGCTTTGGCTCCGAAAAGAATGGGTAAGCCGAAGAGGAAATGAATAAAATTAGAGGTCACCACTACTATCGGTAAAACTTCAGCGGGAAAAAGCACTTTTTTGATTAAATTTCCTTGAATCATTAACACATTAGCTGATTCCAAAGAAGAAGAAGAAAACCAAGTCCAAGGCAAAACTCCACAGAATAAAAACAGGGCGTAAAGAATAGGGTTGTTATTAAAAGCTGGATCGCGGGGCCCGATAATAAAGCCGAAGACGATGGTATAAATTATCATCAATAGCAAAGGATTTATAAAAGACCAGAGGAAGCCAAGGACAGTGCCCCGATAGCGGGCTTTCAATTCCCGACTGACTAGGCTCTGAATTAATCCCCTGTATTTATAAAGGGTCCCGAGGTTTTCAATAGTTTTAATCATCTATTCTCCCCGCATAAATTTTAGCCGCCTCTGGAGTAATTTTCCCTTTCTCATCTAAAAGGAAAAAAGGCGGCAAGATCTTCCTCTGTCCGGCTTGAAAGGAGCACTCAGCTAAAAAGAAACGAGGGGGGCGATTTGGACGGGGATAAACCAACTGAATTCTCTTTAAATGCAAGCCGGTTGTCTGGAGGGCTGTCTCAAATTCTTTCCTCCGGTGATCAGGATAAATAAAATAAGCTCTTCCGTGAGGTTCCAAAAGCTCACCTGCTTTAGTCATTACGCCCGTAATATCACATTTTACTTCATGCTTGGCGATAGCTTTCTCCTCATCCGGACTGAGATGACCTTGAGTAGCTCGCCAATAAGGTGGATTGGCGAAAACGACTTGGAATTGGCGCCGAGAAGCAAATTTCATAAAATCGGCTCGAATAATAAAAATTTTTTTTTCTAAGTGATTAAGGTAGACATTCTTTTGGGCTATCCGAGCCAATCTTTCTTGAATCTCCAAGGCCACAATTCCTTCAAAAGGGCGAAGACCTAATAATAAGGAAATAATTCCACAACCCGTGCCGAGTTCACACCCCCACTCATTTGGCTCTATCCGAATAAAAGCCGCTAATAAGGGGGCATCGACTGAAAACCGATAACCTTTCCGAGGCTGATAAACCAGGATTTTTCCGTGGTAAAAACGGTCCAGAGTTTCTTCATCCTGATTCATTGTTTTGCGGTTGACTGGCCTGAGTAGTCTCACCCAGTTGAGTAAAAACAATCACTCGCTTCGCTTTAATCTCAGCCCAGCCTCCTCGAATAGGTAATTTTTCTTCTCGCTCTGGCAAGAGCCAAACAATTTCCCCTTCCCCTAAAGCCACCACTAAATTTACATGGCCTGGTAAAATCCCCACTATTCCGTCCACAGTGGGCAAATAGACCAAATCGACTCTTGACTCAGCGATTAATTTTTGCGGTGTGATAACCTTCAATTCTAAATATTGGTTATTCATGCCGACTTTAATTCCTTGGCTTTTTGGACTACTTCATCAATTCCGCCGACCATGTAAAAAGCCTGTTCGGGCTTGTCATCATGAAGCCCCTCAATAATTTCCTTAAATCCGCGGATTGTCTCCTCGACCGGCACATACTTCCCTGGTCGGCCAGTAAACTCTTCGGCCACATGAAATGGTTGGGAAAGAAATCGTTGGATCTTTCTGGCCCGGGCCACGATTAATTTATCCTCTTCGGAAAGTTCTTCCATTCCCAGAATAGCAATTATATCTTGCAAATCCTTATATCGCTGAAGTATCTCCTTCACCTTTCGGGCCACATTATAATGTTCCTCTCCAATCACGCGGGGATCAAGGATGCGAGAATAAGAACTTAAAGGATCAACAGCTGGGTAGATACCCATCTCCGTTAAGGCTCGAGAAAGATTGGTGGTGGCGTCTAAATGAGAAAAAGTTGTGGCTGGAGCAGGATCCGTAAAGTCGTCAGCCGGGACATAAATGGCCTGAACCGAAGTAATCGAGCCCTTTTTGGTGGAAGTAATTCTCTCTTCTAACTCGCCCAATTCAGTGGCCAAATTAGGCTGATAGCCAACCGCCGAAGGCATTCTGCCCAAAAGGGCTGAAACTTCTGAACCGGCTTGCACAAACCGAAAAATGTTATCAATAAATAACAAAATATCCTGATGCATTTCATCGCGAAAATACTCCGCCACAGATAAAGCAGTTAAGCCCACTCTTAACCGGGCCCCTGGAGGCTCCGTCATCTGGCCATAAATCAAAGCCGTCTTATTAAGAACGCCCGATTGTTTCATTTCCAACCAAAGGTCATTCCCTTCTCGTGTTCGTTCGCCAACTCCAGCAAAAACAGAATAGCCGCCGTGTTTCATGGCCACATTATGAATCAGCTCCATGATAATCACTGTTTTCCCCACTCCAGCCCCGCCAAAAAGACCGATTTTACCGCCTTTTAAAAAGGGTTGGATCAAATCGATGACTTTTATCCCTGTCTCAAACATCTCCAATTTGGTGCTCTGCTCCTCAAGAGGGGGGGGCTGACGATGAATAGGGTAGCTAATCTCAGCTTCAATCGGACCTAAGTGGTCCACAGGTTCACCAATAACGTTCAGCACTCGTCCTAGCGTAGCTTCTCCCACAGGGACCGTTATTGGAGCGCCCAAATCAATGGCCTTCATTCCCCGGGCTAAACCATCAGTGGGATGCATAGCCACACAACGAACCCGGTCTTCTCCAATATGCTGTTCTACTTCAACTATAATATCCACTGGCGTGGGGGTCTCAAAGCCTTCTGAAGTGATGCGAATGGCATTATATATCTCGGGCAAAGAAGTATCTTTAAATTCCACATCCACGACCGGACCAATAACTTGAGCCACCTGGCCAACCTTTCCTGTGGTTTCAATTTTATCTTGCCCTTTGGAGTCAATTATCGAGTTATTCTTCATTTTTTCTTCTCCCCGGATGATTTATTTCAACGCTTCCACAGCAGTCATAATTTCTAATAATTCTTTAGTAATTGAGGCTTGACGAATTTTGTTCATGACTAAAGTCAATTCAGAAATCAAGTCCTCAGCATTTCGGGAAGCATTCTCCATGGCCATCATTCGAGCCGCTTGTTCAGCAGCTTGTGATTCGTAATAAAAATGAACCATCTGACTTTCCAAATATAAAGGCAGAATTTTATCTAAAATTTCTGCAGCCGGTGGCTCCCACAGAGGTGGCCATAGAGGCTGCTCTGTTTCAGATGGCCGGGCTTCTGTCTCTATAGGAAGAAGTTGAGTAATGGTTATTTGGGGAGCCAAGATAGACTTAAATTCATTGTAAGCCACATATAGGGCATCAATTTCCTGGAGTAAATATTCCTCGATAATTTGCTGAGTCAATCCTCTAAGATT
>QMPV01000200.1 GCA_003648765.1 Candidatus Aminicenantota bacterium | reverse complement strand
GAAGGAAATTTTTACTCCTATTCTACCGAGAAAGGAGTTGTTGATAGGTATGATAATGATTTTCAGTATGTTGCTACTTATTTAGAGAGGAAAGAATACTATTATTACTTATTTAAATTACCAACACCTGAAGAGAGAAGACTGCTTTATTTGTCCTCATTTTGGATTTTACCCTACCTGGATTTGACTCCGGAAGGTCAATTGATTGTTTACCTTAAGAATTCATCAAAATTATTTGTTCTCAATGGAGACAAAATTATTACTGAGCGTTATCTTTTTCCCCGGAAGATCCTTAAGTTGGCCAAGGAACGTTTGAAAAGAATCCCCAAATCCCTGGGGTTATTTCATGGATTAATTATCGATGAAGATAGTCGAAATGAGTTTTTTCTGATCTTTTCTTCAAAAAAACAAAAAAGTCCAAAGATTTTCCTGTATAAATTCGATACAACTGGAAAATTATTAACTGTTTATTATATTGAGCTGAAGGAAAGTTTTCCTAGTTTGCTGTATAAGAAAAATAATATATTTTATTGTTCTGAAGAAGGAGACATAACTTTATATAAAGAATATAAAGAAGCTGGGAATGGATGAAAACTCTAGCTTTTTCTTTTCTTTCTATTATTAATTGATTTTATCCTTATCTTGAAAAATCAAATGCTTGCTCAATTCAGATGAGCTTGGGTTTGACTTATACAGAATATATAGTTTCTAGGAGAACCGGCGTTTCCGGGGCGGAGAGGCAGCTTATGAGCAAAGATTTATACAGAAGATATAGTTTCTAAGAGAACCCATGAAATTTTTAAATGTAATTAAAGCTATGGGCAAGGCATAGATAGACAATTTTGTTAACCGCAAAGGATTGACTAATTTGACAAATTTTATCCAATATAACAACTGTACTGAATAAAAGTTGAATTTATTTTGCAGCTAAGGGGAAAATTATCCCTTCAATTTCAAAGAATTTTAGCCCCAAAAAATATTAGAGTTAAAGAAGAGTTAATCCTTGAAGGAAACAGCTCAAAATTTTAAATTATTTAGATAGTTATCTCAAAAATGGTGGTTTTCCGGAAATTGTTATAAAAAAACTTGCCTAATATTAGCAAATCAGCCGGGCCCAGAATTTTCAATTATTTTTCTGCGGAACGTATGAACCAAGAGCAACTTATAAGCTTTCTCTAAGAATAAGAAAGGGGGAGTTGGAGTGGAAAACCCATTAAAATGAAAATGATTATTAATTAATAATAGTTCTTGACAAAGCCAATTTTCTTTGTTAGGATAAATTTAAATAAATAAAAAAAGGAGAAAGAACATGGAAAAAAAGATGCCTTTAATCGGGGAAAAGTTTCCAGAGCTTGAGGTTCAAACAACTCAGGGAAAAATTAAATTACCAGAGGCTTACGCCGGTAAATGGTTTATCCTGTTTTCTCATCCGGCTGATTTTACGCCTGTCTGCACCACTGAATTTGTTGCTTTTCAGAAAAGATATGAAAAGTTCCGGGCTTTGAATACGGAATTAATCGGTTTAAGCATTGACCAGGTCTTCTCGCATATTAAATGGGTGGAGTGGATCAAAGATACGCTGGGTGTGGAAATTGAGTTCCCGGTGATTGCCGATGACACAGGCCGGGTGGCCACTGAGCTGGGTATTATCCATCCAGCCAAAGGCACCAACACGGTTCGAGCTGTCTTCATTGTTGACCCTCAGGGAGTTATGAGAGCTATGCTTTATTATCCCCAGGAATTAGGCCGCAACATGGATGAAATCCTGCGGATGGTGGAAGCGTTTCAAATTGCTGATAAAAACGGGGTTGCTATGCCCGCCAATTGGCCGGAGAACGAGCTTATTAAAGACCGAGTGATAATTCCACCGGCCTCAGACGTTAAAACCGCCCAGCAGCGTCCCCAGGAATACGAGTGTTTTGACTGGTGGTTCTGTCATAAGAAGCTTTAATCTCACTGAAGAAGCTTTAGTTTCAACTTACCCCCAATAATTGAGAAGCGGAGAGAAAGACTCTCTTTCTTTCCGCTTTTTTATCTCCGGACAAAAACCAAAAAGACCAAGAAAGAAGACTAGAATTCAATTATACTTTACATAAAGTAGAACTATTTGTTAATTATGTTTGACAAAAAGTATTTTTTTAAATAACTCTGGGATGGGGAGCTTTATGTAGTCTTTTACTTATTTTCAGTCCGCCTTATGGATTAAAGGAAAAAACATTACTGGTTTATTGAATAAATTTCAGGGGAATAAATATTCCCTGGGGGCAAATCTTCGTCCCAGCTTAAATTTTCAAGACATTCGGGGAGAAGTTAAAGTATAATTGGGTTGAGCATGGTCAAGGTGGTGGCCGCAGTTATTGAACAGGGGGGCCGGTTTCTGCTGGCCCGCCGGCCCGAAGGCGGCCCTTACGGCTCGCTCTGGGAATTCCCCGGAGGAAAAGTAGAACCGGGTGAAACTCCCGAAGAGGCCCTCCAGCGGGAGCTCAAGGAAGAACTGGGAATTGAGGCGGAAATCAAGGAGCACTTGTTATCCTTTCCTTTCCGCTCCTCCCACCTTAATGTTGATTTTATCGTTTATCGCGCCCATCTCAAAAAAGGGCACCTCCAACCGCATGACCATGATGAGCTGCAGTGGGTCAAGCCAGAGAAGTTAATGAAGTATGCCCTGGCCGAGCCCGATCACTTCATCGCGGAAAAGCTGCAGAATGAGTCAGCTCACGACAAAAGAGATGCTCCCTCTGATCAAGGAAAAGGGGAGAAGAGGTGATAATGGCCCCGGAAATCAAGCCCCAGCCGGTCATCCTGAAAAAAGGCCGCGAAAAATCTTTAATCAACCGCCACCCCTGGATTTTCTCCGGAGCAGTGGCCAGGTTGCCGGAATTTGAAGACGGCGACATCTTACCGGTGGTCAGTTCCCAGGGGGAGTTTCTGGGATATGGCTATTTCAACCGCCGCTGTTCGATTATCGGCCGGATGCTCAGTTTCGATCAGCAACCTCCCCTGGAGGCGGTGGAAGCCAATCTCAGCCGGGCCCTGGCGCTCCGTCAACAGCTGTTATCTTCAACTACCAATGCCTGCCGTCTGGTTAACGCTGAAGGAGACGGTCTCCCCGGGCTGATTGTCGATCAATATAACGATGTCCTGGTGATTCAGATTTCCACCCTGGGGATGGTCAAGCTCAAAGAGGTGGTGGTTAACTGGTTGGTTAAGCACCTGAAACCCACCTCCATCTACGAGAAATCTGATTCGCCGGCGCGGCGGGAGGAAGGGCTGGCCGCCTATAAAGGCTGGCTTTATGGAGAGGAAAAGGAAGAAGTCGAGATCGTTGAGAACGGCTTGAAGTTTATAGTTAGTCCCCAGCGGGGCCAGAAAACTGGTTTTTTTCTCGACCAACGGGAGATGCGAACGCTCGTCCGTCGGCTGGCCGCCGGCCGCCGGGTGCTGGATTGCTTTGCCTACAGCGGTGCCTTTGCGGTTTATGCTCTGGCCGGCGGCGCCCACCAGGTGACTCTGGTGGATACCTCAGAGCCGGCTCTGGAGTGGGCTCGGCGTAATCTTGAGCTTAACGCTCTTCCCCTGAACAAAGCCACGCTGGTGAAGCAGGATGCTTTTCAATTTTTAAGCCAGGCCCAGCTTCCTTATGATTTTGTCATTCTTGACCCGCCTTCCTTTGCTCACCGGAAGAACCAAATCAAGGGCGCTCTCCGCGGCCTGCGACAGCTCCACCGCCAGGTCCTGGCCGGAATCCCGGCGGGAAGTTTACTGTTGACCTTTACCTGTTCTTACTACCTGGAGGAGAAGCTCTTTCAAAAGGTTGTCTTTCAGGCGGCTCAGCAAGCAGGCCGGCGAGTT
>QMPV01000199.1 GCA_003648765.1 Candidatus Aminicenantota bacterium | reverse complement strand
GAGGGATTATAAGTTGAAGATAAAATTGATTTCGCCTTGTTTTAGCCAAAGACAGGTTTTGTCTTGACGGAAAATAGAATGTTCGCTAATATAGCATTCGCCTGGTGGGGCTGTAGCTCAGCTGGGAGAGTGCTTGACTGGCAGTCAAGAGGTCGGGGGTTCGAGTCCCCTCAGCTCCACCAATCCCTCCTGATGAAAGAAGGGGAAAATTGAGAAAAGTATTTATCAAGTCAGTTCTTTTTTGTTTTTTTGTCTTGGGAATTTTAGTCATTTTCAATCCGGCAGGTCAGATTCAGAAAGTGCTAGAAAAGATATCTGTAGATCGTCAAGGCCCTCGCTTGAAAGTGTTATTACATCTTCAAGGCCAAGTGGAGATTGACAAAGGCCAACTTCTTCAAGGAAATCAATTAGCCCTTCCCATTAAAAGTCTGGAGAAGATTTCGGTCCCCTCTCCACTGATTGTAGAGGATCAAAGTTTAAAGAGAATTAAAATAAGAGTAGCTGATCAGGAAACGGTTTACGTTATTTTTGAATTCAAGACACCGGTCCCTTATTTTATCGCCACAGATGTCCCTAGTGGCTATGAAATGGTTTTTATTGAAAAAAGTTCTCTGAGCTCCTCTGAGGTGGCTTATCCCCAGGTGAAACCTTCCCTGAAGCTGGCCCCTCCATCCCCACCTGTCGAGCGAGAATTTGGACCTCATCGGATAGAGTTAGGGTTCGCTTCGGGAATAACTTTGATTAAGGATACTGTTTTTAAAGAACTTTATGGACAGGAGATGGTTTCTTTTAGGGGAGAATATGCAGTGGTACTTCCCCTCCCACTCAACACTTTGGATCTCTGGCTAGGAATTTGTTATGCTCGCAAGGATGGTGAATCCTCTTATTTAAAAGACAAAATCAATTTTCAACTTTGGCGGTTTTCCTATGCTTTGAGATATCTTTATTCTTTTTCCCGATTTACAGCCTATTTAGGCCCAGGCCTGGATTTGGTTATTTATCGCGAGAAATATCCGCCTGAATTTTTAATTCCCTCAACTTACGGGCGAGAGCTTGGGTTTCATGTTCAGGGAGGGATTCATATTTATTTAATTCCTTCTCTTTCCTTAGATTTAAAGCTTAAATACAATTTCTTGAAGACAATGGCCAATCAAATTGAAGTTGATCTCGGTGGAGCGGAGGCCAGTCTGGGATTAAGATTTGGATTTGGCCGCTAGATGAGTTCAGTTGGTGGAGTGAGAAGATAGTTTTATAACCTGAATAATTCGTAAGAAAAGCTATTTCCCTTCATAACATATTGATATATAACACGTTAGAATAAAAAGAAAGAGAAATCAGCAATGAAAGATTGGGCTAATCACAAGCTAAGATTTTTGGCTGTTCTTGAATAAATTTTCCTTGTTTTTTTAAATTTATGAATAGATCAGAATAAAAATCCTCTCAATAAATTTGGTTTTTCTAAGATTTAGATAGAAGGACATAGTTTTAGGAATAGAGGGGATTAGTTTCGTACCAAAAATCTTATTTCCTTATCCTTTTTGGTATTTAGCGCATAAAAAGGCGGAGTCATGTCTTCCCCTTTGGCCGAAAGAATGAGTTGGAATCAGGCTGTTCACCTCTGACTAAAAGGCCAGTTTCCTCTGGGAAAAAGTGTTGAAGTAGCTAGATCAAAATTGTCCTTTTTGTCTATTGATTTATATTGATTTAGTCTTATCTTAGTTTTGAGCCTTTCTTGGGCTGAGCCGGCGATTTTAGCCTATTTTCAAACTAGGACAATTGGGCTAAAATTATGTATGAAAATAAAATTTAGATAATATCTTTCATCAAAACATTAGTCATTAATTAAGATTGGTTAACCTGTAGAGGAAGAGAGGAGAGATCAGCCATGTGGACTTGGCTCATTTTACCACTTTTTATCTTTGTGGCTCGAGTCACTGATGTAACTTTGCAAACTTTAAGAATTATTTTTGTTTCACGTGGTCTTAAATATATAGCTCCTTTAGTGGGATTTTTTGAAGTTTTAATCTGGTTGTTGGCCATCCAGCAGATAATCATCAACTTGCATAATCCCCTTTGCATGCTGGCTTATGCGGCAGGGTTTGCTACTGGAAATTTTGTGGGGTTGACTATTGAACATCGTTTAGCCTTAGGTTCGGTAGTGGTTCGATTGATTACGACTCGGGATACAAGCCGCTTAAGAGAAGTGCTAAATTCCCGGAGGTTTGGAGTGACTTCCATTCAGGCAAGTGGGGCCAAAGGCCCGGTTGAGATTCTTTATATTGTTGTCCGGCGGGAAAATATCCCGGAGTTGATTCCTCTGATTATGAAATATCATCCCCGTGCTTTTTACACCATTGAAGATGTGGCCCGAGTAAGTGAGGGTATTTTCCCTGAAAAAAGAAAAGTATTCTCACCGCGGGGATTTAGAAGATTAGTTCTAGCTCGCAAGAGTAAATGATCATCCTTAAAAAGATGTTAACACCACAGCGATTAAGCCAGTGAGAAAAATACCATCAAAGGTGCCAGCCCCACCGATGGAAGCTACCGGAGCACCCAGGGAAGAGATTTTCTTTAAATTCATTAAATCTGCCCCAATTAATGTGCCCAAAGTGCCGGAGGAATAAGCGATAATGGGAGCAGCTCCTGGATGGAGAATTAATTCAAAAAAAAGACCCAAAGCAGCGGCCATCAAAGGAGGCAGAAGGGCTGGAGTGGCGATGCCAACACCACGAATAGGCCGGGCAATTTTATGAACAAAAAGGGACATCAAAGCTGTGGCCATAATTATTTCCGGGAGCAGTTGGGGCCATTTTAGGATGAGATAGATGGAAATAAGAATAGGGACTACAGCTCCACCTAAATTGATGGCAATTGTGGTCTGTTGGGCATACCGGGTGCCTGGAATTTTGAATTTCCAGCCAAAAAAATCTATAACCTGGCCCGGAGAGACTACTTCAGTGGTATAACGTTTCAAAGGAATATTGACTAAACTCCCTAAGAGGGTAAGGAAAAGAAGAGAAAAAAGAATATCTTGGGGAATCCCCAATCTTTCAAAAGCAAAACTAATGAGCCCTATTTGGATTAGGAAAAAAAGCAGACCAACCAGAAAGAGATAGAAAAGGAAAATAAGAAAAATAAAAGGCAAAAAGAACATAGATAAATTATAGGTTAATCTCCATCGTATTTCAAAATGACCCTAATCAAGGTTAAAGATTTTGTTTAGATTGTTAGAAGCTAACGGAGGAGAAAAGAAAGATAGAAGAGATAAAAATTTGTTGTTTTTGTTGAGAACAGATGGTTTTATAAGGCGAGAAGCATACTGGTAGAGAGGCCTTCTTATCTTTAAATTTAAAAAGGAAATAATCATTTTTTTTATTATTTTTAACTTGTACTATTTTATATTTTTAGTAATATTTTATTTATATTTCAAAATAATTTTTTAAATAATGGGGATGGTAGCGAAGAGATTTTTTGTCCCAGGGCTTTTAGGCTTTGTCTTGGCCCTGATAATTTTTTTGCCTCTTTTCTCTCAGACCACCTCGACAAACAAACTCGTTCTGCGGGCTGGTCCTGGGATTAAAGTAGATGGCCAATTAGCTGAGCCCATTTGGCGAAGAGCTCTCCGTGGAGAATCGCTATTAGTGCCTCACCCTGAGAGAGAAGGGGCAGAGGGGATGTCTACTCAAGTTTTTCTGCACCAGGATGGTCAGTTTCTTTATGTGGGTTTTATTTGTCAAGATAGTCAACCAGATCAAATCACAGCTACTCTTAATCAGCGAGACGATGATCTTAGGAATGATGACTCAATTTATGTGCTTTTTTTAGGCGGAAAAAACCTGGAATATATTTATTTTTT
>QMPV01000198.1 GCA_003648765.1 Candidatus Aminicenantota bacterium | reverse complement strand
GTCCATTCACCGATTGCGCTGATTATATCACACCGCTTTAAAGAAGAACAAATCATAAAACGGTGGCGTAAAGGCGGTAAAGGAGAATTAGCTCTTCACCTTCTACATTGGCAAATTGGCCCACTGGGGGCTAGATACTGGGATAACATCTTGGTAACAGGTGTCAAACATCTTGGTAACAAGTGTCAGATACCATATAACTTGTACGTCGCATAATATTAAGGTGTCAGACACCGTGATTTGTGTCGCATAATATTAAGGTGTCAGACACCAATTCTAAAGTGTCAGACACCATTATGAAAAAGTGCGTCGCATAATTTTAGGGTGTCTGACACCCAAGTAATTGACACCCAAGTAATATCTTCGCCATACGTCTGTTTTTCTTCGTACGAGGTCTTCCCATCTAACATTTTCTTTAAAAATAATTGTCATCAAGGATTAAATTATGATAAAGTTTTTGCCCGAAAAGGAGGAAATTTTACTTGATGGACGTTTTTGCCACCAACTTCGCCACCATTGATTGGATTATTGTTTGTGTTTATATCTGCTTTCCGGTAATTATCGGGATTATTGTCCGGAAGTACATCCGCCAGATCAGTGATTTCATTGTGGCCGGCCGCTCCCTGAGACTCTTCATCGCCATCGCCACCCTCACCGGAACTGAACTTGGTCTGGTCACAGTGATGTACAATGCCGAGCTCGGCTTTAAACACGGCTTCTCAGCCTTTCATGTCGGCCTGATTGAAACAGTTTGTATTCTGGCTATCGGCCTGACGGGCTTTATCGTGTACCGCCTCCGGCAACTTCGGGTAATGACTATCCCTGAATTCTATGAAAAACGCTTCGGCCGCAATGTCCGCATTGTGGGAGGAATCATTCTGGCCCTAGGCGGCATCCTCAATATGGGACTTTTCCTGCAGGCTGGCGCTCGTTTTATGATGGGGATTACTGGTTACAGTCATCCCGCTGGCTTGAAAATTTTCATGTCGGTGATGTTAATCATGGTCCTAATTTACACTGTCCTGGGAGGCATGGTCTCAGTCGTTCTCAACGACTTCATGCAGTTCGTGGTCCTTTCCATCGGCATGCTCATTGGTTCCGTCTTCGCCATCTCTAAAATCGGTTGGGACAATCTTTTTAAAGCTCCGGCTACTGTCGACCAGACCGCCTGGTTCAATCCTATGAGTGAAGGTTCCGGTTTCGGCTCCATTTATGTCATTTTTATGGTGGTGCTGACCTTTTCAGCTGGGGCTCTCTGGCAATCAGGCACCCTCCGGGCGCTAGCAGCCAAGACGCCGCGAGTGGCCAAACAACTTTATGCCTGGAGCTCGGTCTCCTACTTAGCCCGCCGAGTTATCCCCATGCTCTGGGGTATTTGCGCCTATATCTTCGTCTCTCAAACCCCACACCTCCTGAAAGCCTTCCAAGGCCCTAAGGCTCTCAATACCCAATTCGGTATGCCCATTTTCATCGCTAAAATTCTGCCTAGTGGCTTTCTGGGTATAATCGCCGCCGGCATGTTCGCCGCCTTTATGTCGACCCACGACAGTTATCTCCTCAGCTGGAGCTCGGTTATTACCCAGGATATCGTCGCTCCTCTCAAAAAAGACAAATTAACCGATAAGCAAAGGCTGCTCATCAACCGTATCACTATTGTGGCCATCGGGCTGTTCTTACTTATTTGGGGATTGTGGTTTGAGGCTCCAGTTTCCCTTTGGAATTATATGGCGGTGACCGGCACCATCTACCTAGCCGGCGCCTTCACCGTGGTGGTGGCTGGGCTATACTGGAAAAAAGCCAGTACTGTCGGGGCCAAAATAGCCCTTTATGCCGGCCTCCTGGCTGTGCTCGGTATCGGCCCTTGGACAAGAGGTGAAAACGTGCCTTTCTATCTGACCGATAAATTCATCGGGGTGATGACCTTTGTCATCGCTTTCCTCGGAATGATCATCGGTTCTTTACTTTTCCCGGATAAAAAGCCCGCCCTCGAAACTTCACCGGGAGGAACAGAATGAGCTGGGCCACTTTGTGGAAAACAATTCTCATCTTCACCCTCGGCGGTTATTCACTCTTGGTCCTAATTGTCATCATCGGCGGCATCGGCAACATTATTGATATGCTCAAAGACCTCCGACCTCCTCAAACAACTAAAAATTCGGCCGATTCATCTCATGATTAGTAAGTTTTTACTCAGCTGAAAATGTAGCTCACCCAGCAAATCTCTTTCCCCCTAACAAACATCTCCTTTTGGAGAGGCAACCTCCGGAAAAAGCCCCCACCAAGTTTAACCCTAATCTAATTTAATCTAGTTAAAGGAAACTGCTCTCAACCACTAACAATTAGGTTAAATATAATATAGCCATCCTTTCTAATTCTAAGGGAAAATTTCAAGCTGCTTTCTCTCCCGGAGAAATTTCGGGGTGATATTTCATCAAAAAGCAACAAGAATAAACTCTGAGTAATTAATCTTCCTGATAATGAATCAAGAGCTGGTGCTTAGCTTTAAAATGATTGGGATTTAACTGCAAAGCTTTTTCAAATTCTGCTTTGGCCTCATTTCTTTTGCCCTTTCCCAAGTAGCCCAAACCCAAAAGATAATGAGCCTGGGCTCTTCGCTTTGTTTCTGATTGCTTTTCTCCGAATTTAGCAAAAAAGTCAAGACCTACCGCCTTTTCTAGCAAGCCTCGTCCGGAAGCAATTAAATCATCAAACATCTTATTGGCTTCGGCCATCCGCCCCAGTCTTTTAAGAGCCAACCCCTGATAATACCCAATCTCAGAACCACTCTGCTTCTCCTGGACGGCTTTTTGATAAAATTCCTGGGCCAACCGATTTTTACCCAAAGCTTCGTAAGCTTGCCCGATAAAGTAATAGATTTGAAAAGCCCTTCGATCATGGTAAGGTCGTCCCACTTCTAGATTTTCGGGATAGTCAAGGGCTCTTTGAAAATCCCGAAGAGCTGGTTCAAAGTCCCCCCTGGAAAAATATTTCTGGCCCCGCAACAGATAAGCATCGACAAAAAGATCATGAATCCGGCCGCCGCCTTCCCAGACATGAAAATGATGAGATTCCAACAACTTAATAGCCTGGTCATAATCGCCTAATTGGACCAACAATAAAATTTCTCTTGACAGGGAATCGTCTCTCTGGGCAACAATATTATGATAGGCCTGGAGAAGGTTGAGCCTTTTTTGGGGAGAAACTCCACCCGCTTCATAAACAAGATCCAGCTCATAAAAAAGTCGGGGTTGGCTTTTTTCATAAAAAAGAGCTTTTTCCAGACTACTTATGGCTTTAGCTATATCATTTTTCACCCACGCGTAGCCTAAACCCAAGTTGCGGTGAACAATAAAAAACGACTCATCGAGCTGGGCGGCTATCTCCCATTCCTTAAGCGCCTCTTCCGGCTGAAGATGAAAAAGAAGGTTGCCTAAATAATAGTGAGCCCGGGGGTCATTCGGTTGGTGTTCCAAAGCGGTCCGGAGAACATCTATTGTTTCCAAACGAAAAGGAAAACAGTAATAAGGCGACAATTGCCTTGCTTGTTCAAAATAATAAGCAGCTCGCTTCTTCTCGCCAGTCTTCTCTAGAAAATATCCCAAATAATAATAAAGGAGCGGATAGGTAGTCACCTTTTTCTGGCCCGAATTAATCAATCTCCAAAGACAATCCATTGCTTCTGGCCAGAGGCCACACCGACCGTAGTCGACAGCCAACTCAAGGTAATTTTGTCCAATATTGCCCATCCTTGCTTCCACCGCAGTCCAATTTTGGAGCGCCTTTTTCTCGCCTACCCTGTCTTTTTCTAACAAAAAAAGTTCATTCCGGGCCCAGAAATCAAGGGGATCGGTCTTCAAGACAGCCTGGATGATCTCTTCGGCTGCC
>QMPV01000197.1 GCA_003648765.1 Candidatus Aminicenantota bacterium | reverse complement strand
GCCCGGGAGAAGATGAAAGGGGGTTTTCATGAAAAAAGTCTTTTGTTGGGGACTGGTTATAGGGCTGGTTTTTCTAGTCGGTTGTCAGAAAAAAGGCGAAGAAAGTCCGGAGATGAAACTGGCTGCCGCCTTGGCGCCCTTGCCTGAGTCTATTCAGAAAGACCTGCATTCGTTCGGAACTTCCCTGAATAAAGGTGAGTCACTCCAGGCTCTGGCTTCTTTGCGGGCCGCCTTAAGACATTTCTGGGAAGTGACACCCTTTAGTTTAACCCAAGTCAAGTTCGTCAATTCGGATAATAATAGTTACGGTATCTATGAACCAAGAGACAATCAGGCTTTTAAAGATGGTGAAGTGATATATCTCTATCTTGAACCCATCGGTTTTGGAGTAGAGAAGAAACCCAACGGGAAGTTTGAATTTGGTTTTCAAGCTGATTTTTCCGTAGAGACCGAAGAGGGAAAAGTTCTCGGCGGGCAAAAGAAATTTGCCACCCTTTCTTTTTCTTCCTGGAATTATAATACAGAAATCGCCTTAACCTTTACTTATACTTTCAGTGGTTTGGAGAAAGGCCGCTATAAATTAGCCACCACGGTCAGGGATCAGGTGTCAGGTGAGGACGCAGTTTGCGAGAAATGGTTTGAGATTATTTAAATTTTTTTAGAAGCAAAGATCTGCTTGGCTGGCCAGAGATTGAGGTTGGCCGGCAAAAGGAATTGATTAAGCCAGTCTTTTCGGGGAGAAATTTTTTGGAAGAAAGTAAACCCTTGGTTTCCTCCAAAGAGAGGAGGAGCTTCCTGGGGAAAATTATCATTTTTGAGAATTACTAAATGAGGAGGATAAGGAGGGCGATTAAGAGGATAACTTTTCTTAAGATAAGGTGGGAATGAAAGAAAAGCCCAGGTTAAGTGAGTGAAATTTTATAGGAAATATCTGGTTAATTTGATGAATTGACCATTGAAGGAAAAAATAAGCCTTAAGCCTCATTGAGTTTTGAAGTGTAAAAGACCTCTCTTATCTAGACTTCGACCAGAAATATTTCGTCAAAATCCTTTCTTTTAAGGTCATTCTGGAAGTGTTTTGGTTGTGATATAATTTGTGGCCCTAATGTTTGATAATTTTCGCCAAGAGAAGAAAACCCTGCCGTTGCTGTTTATCCAAATTGGGCTCTTTTTGGTGATTTTGACTATGTCAGCTTTCTTAGTGGGAGTGGGAATTTATGGGGTGACCTATTTTTGGAATCAGCTTTCCACCAAACAAAAAAAGGAACAGGCAGAACTGCAACGTCGTCAACAGCTTCTTCGAGAAATGATTGAGCTTAAAATTACCCGAGCCGGCTATCTGGTGAAGCAGAGTGGTGGCGAAACTCTTTATGTTCCTACGCTTGATTTAGATATTACCAATGTAGGTGATACCCCTATCCATGAACTTCTCGTCTCTGTTTCTTTTAAATTAAATCAGAGGGTATTTTGTCATTGCCAAATTCCTATTCTCTCCCTTTTACCCCAGCAGAATGTCTCGGTTGTAGCTAATTGTGTGGAGTGGGTAGGTTTTGGTTCCCTTTATAAAGGATTGCCTTTGATTCAAACTTCTCAACAAGTGACGTATGGCATCTGGCTTACTTACCAGGAGATTCAGGTTAAGTATTTAGAGGAACCTTTAATTTTTCAGATATTACGCCCCCAATTAAATATAAAGTAGGGGTTCATAGTCCTCATGGCTACCTTATGGAGAGAAAGAATGACGCTGGGGGGCAACTCTATACCTTATACCTTTCTCAGATCGGACGAGCAAATTCAGCCAATTGGAAGGTCAGCTCTTCGCTTGTTGCTTGTGGACCCAGCCGAGATTTATTGGAGCGAAAGTTAATAATTATCAAAAGTGACAAAAACTTAATCCTAAAAGGGAGGTGATCTCCAAAGAGAGGCGACGGAAGCAGTAAGCTAGGGTGAGTTAAGTAAAAGGTTTTTTCTTGGAGGTGAGTCATGAAATATTCTAGCGAAAAGAGGGAAGTCAATCTCCAGAAAAACAAAGGCATAAACAGCTGGTGGGTAGTATCAATCTTGCTTTTTATGATTTTCAATTTGGCTTGCCGCAGTTCGCAGGAGAAAATCTCGTCCCCAGCCAGAGTGAAAGTCGGAGCGGAGGTTTTTCTGGCTGAATATCTCCATTTGGTTAAGGGAAGAAACGTCGGACTGGTGACCAATCCTTCGGCCGTTGATAGTCAACTCCGACCAATAATTGACCTTTTTTTCCATCAGCCCGAAATAAAACTAGTGGCCCTTTATGGACCCGAACACGGCGTCAGAGGTAACGCCCAGGCCGGAGAGTATGTGCCATTTTATATTGATCATAAATATAACCTGCCAGTGATCAGTCTCTATGGTCAATCTCGCCGGCCATCGCCCGAAATGCTGTCGGACATCGATGCCTTCATGCGCTCTTTTGATACCGTTAAAGAGGGAAAAACTCTGGACAAAGACCATATTCAAGGTCTAGATGTGTTGATTTTTGATATTCAGGATGTTGGCACCCGAGTCTATACTTATATTGCCACTATGGCTTATTGCTTGGAGGCCTGTGCTGAAGCCGGAGTGGAATTTATTGTGCTGGACCGCCCCAATCCGATTACCGGTGTATTGATGGAAGGACCTCTTCTGGAGTATCCTCAATATAGTTCTTTTGTCGGCCTTTATCCCATTCCCCTCCGTCACGGTTTGACCGTGGGAGAGCTGGCTCTTTATTTTAATGACCGATTTTTAGCCAAAAAAGCCCGTCTCCGGGTTATTCCCACGAAAGGCTGGCGGCGCTCAATGTGGTTTGATGACACCGGATTGCCTTGGGTTATGCCTTCCCCGAATATGCCCACTTTACAAACAGCCATTGTTTATCCAGGTCAAGTATTTCTCGAAGGAACCAACGTTTCAGAAGGCCGAGGGACAACCCGACCTTTTGAATTTTTCGGTGCCCCCTGGATAGATGGATATGAATTGGCTTCCCGGTTGAATAAATTGAATCTTCCGGGCGTTAAGTTCAGGGAAGCTTGGTTTACACCTACCTTTTCTAAATATAAGGGCGAGCTTTGTGGGGGCTGTCAGATTCATGTAACCTCAAGAGAGGAGTATCGTCCTCTGGCCACTACTTTATGGATAATTAAAACCATCAAAGAGATGTATCCCCAGAAATTTTCTTTTTATCCTGAATATTTTGATAAAATCATGGGCACTAGTAAAGTCCGCTTAGCGTTGGAGATGGATCAACCTTCTTTAGAAGAGATTATTCTTTCTTTTGAACAGGAAGTTAAACAGTTTGCTGAAGAACGGCGGCCTTATTTGCTCTATAAGGATTAGGATCGGCCAAAATTGGCCTGGCTATCTCATTTTGCGGATACGAACTTCAATTTCTGGAGTATCTTTTAATAATTCAACCAGTCTCTGGGGGTCAGTCTGGCCGTAGTGATAAGGATAGAGAATTTTAGGACGAAAAGCTTTGGCTGCATCGGCGACCATTTCCGGAGTCATAGTGTAAGGAAGGTTCATAGGTAAAAAGGCCACATCAATATTTTTGAGGGCCTTCATTTCCGGAGTGTTCTCAGTGTCTCCGGCTATGTAAATTCTTTTGTCCGCTAAATTCAGAATGTAGCCATTGCCCACACCTTTAGGATGAAAAGGGACTCCAGGACTCCGCATGTGCTTAATATTATAAGCAGGTATGGCCTCAATTAAGATGCCTTTAATTTTTATATTTTCTCCATTATGGAGTATTTTTCCTCCAGGTACTTTCTCGGCACATTTCTCTGTATAAATGATCACGGTAGAGTCGGTTTTTATTTTTTCTATAGCTTCAGGATCGAGGTGATCGAAGTGTTCATGGGTAATCAAGATGAGGTCGGCT
>QMPV01000196.1 GCA_003648765.1 Candidatus Aminicenantota bacterium | reverse complement strand
TTTCTTATAAGTGGCACTTACTCCGCAATATCTATTTTGGGAAAGTTCCACTGCTTTGCGGATTTTCTCCAGCGGTAAATTTTTTCCCTTAAATTCATAGATAAGGTGTATTTTAATAAATTGCTTAGGATGTTCGTCAGTTAGATGGCCTTGCACGATTATTCTGAATTCCTGAAAATCAACTCTCATCTTATTTAAAATAGAGACCACATCTATTCCGGTACAGCCGGCCAAAGAGACAAGCATTAATGGCTTTGGTTGAGGGCCACGATCAGTTCCACCAAACTGGGGAGCAGCATCAATTATAACTTGATGCCCATCTAAATCTGTGCTAAAAGCCATCCCCCCTAACCAAGTTGAAACAATTGTTTTCTCACCCATTATTTCTTCCTCTCCAAGTAAAATTTCCTAAGCAAAGTGAAAATAAATTTATTTTCTGTCTTTCAAAAGAGCTGCTCTTAAATTTTTAGTCACAATATAAATCTTTCCTTCCAAGGAGGCTCTGTCGATAATCCCCAAAATTATAAAGGAGATTCAAAAAAGATTCTAGTGGAGAACTCTAAAGTGAGACAATCCAGCCAAAACTTATCTCATTTTTTTCTGTTGCTTCATCTCCTTAACCCAGAAATTTTCATTTTTGCTTAATCTAAGTCAATGAACTGGGTGATTAATCCGGGCCGCCTTTACTGACTATTTTCCTGTTTCGGAAAACTTTTATTATTCTCCTATCATAATCTGGGGCCAAAATATCATCTTCCGTGAAACTAGTCAGAATAATATTCTGGTCCTTTACTCGATAGTAATTGTAAATAAGGTAAATTGTTCCATCTTTGGCCTGCTGGCCATCGGGATAGGAAACACCCTGGCGCTGATCAAGCAACAATCCTCTTGATCAGGAACGGCCATCATCTCTGGAAAGGAAGGCCATTAGATGAGAACGGCCTGTTTTTATATCCAAAGGGCCGTGTTTGACCAATAAAAGATTTCCGGAGTGCAGCCTGCGGATAAAAAATCGTGCGTTGGGATGTTTGATTTTAGAAAGGACTAGAGGACTCCAGGACCTGCCCCGGTCATAGGAAAGACTCTCGCCTATCCCGTATTTCGTCCGCAGGAGCATCCATAATGAACCATCTTTTTTTTCCACAATCATATGTTCATCAAAATCTCTGTCTTCTTCCGGCACGTTAACCGCACCTCGCTCATACCACGTTAACCCCTTATCTTCTGAGACAATCACTTTCGCACTGTTATCCGTCAACTTCCAGGTCGAGGCCAGCAAAATCCATTCTCCGCTGGAAAGAACGGTGGGTTTACCCTCATGACTCCATTGGTTAATCTTCTGGGATTTGACCATGGGGGACTTTCAATATTGGGATTATTCGTGGTTATCGACCAGACGCCAGCCATCGTTCCCTCATGACCAATAATCTGCGCCCAAAAAATCCACAATTTCCCTTGCGGATCAATCCAAGCTTGCGGGTCAAAAGCTCTGACCGGGCCGGGACCGTCGGGATCGATTATCAATATTTCCTTCCAGGTAGAGCCACCGTCGGCGCTGGAGGAAACAACAACATAATTATTCTCGTCCTCATCAGGTGTTATTCCGGCGTACCAGACAGCCCACATTCTTCCCCCGTTGCTTATGGCCAGACTGGGAATTCCAGTGAATCTTCTTTTTTTTGCCGAGTAATAATCGGTTTTTTTCGGGAGCGTAATTATTTCCGGAGGTTTCAGAAACACCAGGTTATCTTGGCTAAATATATCTAATGAAAATATTTCTAATGAAAAAAAGGAACATAAACCAACTATGATAAAATAAGCAAGAGGGAAGAATTTCGCTGGCGGCTGCGAGGGCTGGGGAATCAGTTATCGCTCACTTTTGCTCAGGCCCATTTTTGGGGCAGTCTAGCATAGGGGCCAAAATAATGTCAATGAAACCACTTAAAATTTAACCAAGGAGAAACAGAAGAGAAGCACAGAAGATTACTATTTAACCTGCTACGTAAGGAGGCTCTGCTCTAGAAAAGGGATTTCAGATGAATTATAAAAAAAAACCTAACCAACTTAAATATGAAATTGAAAGCAACTAAAATCGGTTTTTACCTTAAAGATTTCATAGCTAATTTTAATTGACGGGCTAGGTCTAAGTTCTATTTTCCCTCTTTTTAAATAAATGTTGTAAATAAATGGAAATTCCTTCTTAAAAGATGTCAGACCACCTCTTTTGGCAGGCAATACTTGAGGAAAAACGTTATTTACTCCAATAAAAAGGTCGTAAGCAAAGATATGAGTTCCCTTACTAGAGCTGGCTAAATTTCCTTTAAAGTTATTAGTAAAAATGCTCCACATGACCAAAAAAGAGAAAAAAGAAAGGTGGCATAAATAAATGATTGCCTCAAATCATCACAAAATCATCCTTATTTCCGTGAGGATTGCGTTGTCTGTGGGACCAATTACCTTAATGAAATTGGGGGATCAAATCCTTCCCGGTCACTTTTGAATAAAAACTCTTTGTCTTTCCCAAAAAGGCTAATCTCAAAATTCCTTCCCCTACTCGGGCT
This sequence comes from Candidatus Aminicenantota bacterium, assembly GCA_003648765.1. GTDB lineage: Bacteria > Acidobacteriota > Aminicenantia > Aminicenantales > Aminicenantaceae > JdFR-80. The sequence goes on along the minus strand of QMPV01000196.1, from coordinate 1,342 downwards.
TCGTCTTCTTCCCTCATATAGTCCACAAAATAGAGGAAAAAAATAAAATTTCAAGCAAACCAAGAATTCTTTCCGTTAGCTTTCACTCAATTCGGGTCAAATTGAAAGGTAAAGACTTACCCTCACTCTCAAGGACATAAGCAGGCTTACAATTAATTACTCATCTTCTCAAAGAAATTCGAAGATAATATAATGGAAGAGTTAACAAAATATATATTAACGGCCAATTTTTATTCCGGCCAAGGAGAAAAAGATGCGGCCAAACATATTTCCTCCTCCGACTTTTTCCTTAGATGAAGTAAAGGGAATTTTACAAAGAGAATTTGACTTATCTGGTGAGATCGAACCTTTACCCGGAGATATCGGACAAAATTTTCATGTAACGGCCAGCGACGGCCAAGAATTTCTCTTTAAAATCGCCAATCCTGGGGAAGACCGCTTCTCTCTCGAAGCCCAAAACAAAGTTCTCGCCTACTTAAACCAAAAAGACTTTGCATTTCAGTTACCCCAGATTATCCCCAATCAGAAGGGAGCTGAAATTATTGAGGTCAGAGACCATCGAGGTCACCACCACCTGGCCCGCCTTTTCACCTGGTTAAAAGGAGAATTTCTGGCCGATGTCAACCTTGAAGATAAACCCGACTTACTCGAAGATTTAGGTCGGGTTCTCGGTCAACTCGACCGAGCCCTGGCGGAGCTTACTCTTCCCCAGGCCCGACGTTACTGGCACTGGGATTTGCAAAACCTCCTGGATTGGCAAGAATTGACTGCCTATATCTCCCCCTTTCCCAGGAAACGGTTGGTCGAGTACTTCCTCCTTCAATTCGAGACAGAAGTGGTGCCTGAATTGGCCCATCTTCGGCGAAGCCTCATTTATAACGACGCCAATGATTACAACATTCTGGTGGCCAAGACTCCTGAAGGCCGCTGGCAAATCACCGGATTAATCGACTTCGGTGACATGGTGGAAAGTTATCTTCTTTTTGAGCCGGCGGTCGCCCTGGCTTACACTATTAGTTCAGCCGAGAACCCCCTGGAGGCGGCTCTCCCCTTGCTCAAGGGATATAACTCTGTTTTCCCTCTCTCAGAAAAGGAAATCCGGCTTCTCTATTACTGCCTGGCCGGCCGACTCTGTTTAAGTTTGATGATGTCCGCCTACCAGAAACATCTTCGGCCAGAAGATGAGTACGTGACTATTTCTGAAAAGCCAGTCTGGCGCCTCCTGCAAAAATGGCAAACGATTAATCCCCTCCAAGCTGAGGACCGTTTCCGGGCAAGCTTGGGCCTCGGCCCAGCTTCGCGGGGGCTCTCTCCAGAATTAATAATCAATTTAAGACAACAA
>QMPV01000195.1 GCA_003648765.1 Candidatus Aminicenantota bacterium | reverse complement strand
TCCATACTTCGGATTTAATCATTCCCCATCCTCGGTTGGCTGAAAGAAATTTTGTCCTGGTGCCTATGGCCGAGATAGCCCCGGAGGTCATTCATCCAGTTTATGCCAAGAAAATTATCACGCTTTTTCATGAATCTCGTGATAAAGCAAAGGTGGTCAGACTTTCTTCGTTTGTCTTTTGAATTTCTTTGTTTGTCTTTTAAATAAGCTTTTTTCTAGTCAGGCCCTTCTAGAAACTTGGCTTATTCAATCAAATTTGTTCCCCTGGATAATTCATAAAAAGGGATTTTTTCCTTTATAACGTATTGATATATAATATGTTAGAAAAAGAAGTGAGAGGGAACAACCAAAAAAGATTGGACTAATCACCTGCTAAGATTTTTGGCTGTTCTTGGATCAATATTTTTAATTTATGAATAGACCAGGTTCCCAAAATTAAGATATATAAGGGAAATTTATTTTATTGACTTGGGAGGAAAATAGGTATAGGAAATAAAAAAGAGAAGGTTTTGATTGAAATTAATTTAGCCGGGAGGTGGTTATGAAGGCTAAAAGATTATTGAGTTTTATTGGGGTATGTTTCTTAACTTTAGTCTTTTTTGCTGGACTGGCCGCTCAGAATGGCCGTTTTACCTTGGAACAAGTTATGAGTTATGCCTTTCCCTCTAGCTTAACTCCCGCCCCTCGAGGTGATCTAGTCGCGTGGGTTTTTAATCATCAGGGGCGAAGAAATATTTGGGTGGCTCAAGGTCCTGAGTACAAAGCCCGCCAGCTGACTTCTTACAATCAGGATGACGGCCAGGAAGTAGGCCAGCTCAGCTTTAACTATGATGGCAGCTTGATTATTTACGTCCGTGGCGGGGCTCCCAATCGAGCTGGTGAAAACCCCAATCCCACTTCCAATCCCCAGGGTGCTTCCCAGGATGTGTGGGTGGTGCCTGTTTCAGGAGGAACTCCTTGGAAAATAGGACCGGGGTCTAATCCTGTCCCTTCACCCACCAAAAATGAAGTAGTTTTTCTCCGCAGGGGTCAGATATATTACGCCCCACTCAAAAAAGGCAGTCAACCTCGCTTGCTCTTCAAAGCTCGAGGAAGGAATGGCTCGCCGGTTTGGTCTCCCGATGGCCGCCAGCTGGCTTTTGTTTCTTCTCGCGAAGACCATAGTTTTATTGGCGTCTATGATTTAGATAAGAAGCAGATTACCTGGCTGGCTCCTTCTGTTGATCGAGATAGATATCCAGTTTGGTCACCGTGTGGGAAATACATAGCTTTTATTCGTTTCCCCGGAGGATTATCTATGGGCTTCTGGGGTGGTTATCCTTATTCCATTATGGTCGCCAGCTTGGCCACAGGGGAAGTCCAAGAAGTCTGGAAGTGTCCTAATAACACCGGAGGTTTTGCTCAATATTATCCTGCAGAGACACTGAGATGGGCAGCGGATGGATATCTTGTTTTTTACTCCGAACATGAGCATTGGATGCATCTTTATTCACTTTCTCTAAAAGATAAAAAGTTAATTTGCTTGACTCCTGGGAAGTATGAAGTAGAAGACAGTTTTATGACGGCTGATGGTAGTAAGATTATATTTAACGCCAATAAAAACGACATCGACCGTCGTCATCTTTGGGAAGTAGCTGTTAAGGGCGGCCCCCTGAAACAGCTTACTTCTGGCGAAGGGCTGGAATGGGCACCGGTGGTTACGGCCGCTAGCCAGGATCTGATATTTCTATGCTCTGATGCCTATCAACCGGCGGCTCCGGCCATTCTTCCTCGAGGGCAGACTAAACCAAAATTATTAGCTCCGGAAATGATTCCGCCCGAATTTCCTCGGCAGAAACTAGTCAAACCTCAGCAGGTAATTTTTAAGGCCCCTGATGGTCTGGAGATTCATGGCCAGTTATTTTTGCCTCATGGAGCTAAAGCCGGAGATAAGCGACCAGCGGTTATTTTTATGCATGGTGGACCTATTCGGCAAATGCTCCTTGGCTGGCACATGCGGGGCTACTACCACAATGCTTACGCCATGAATCAGTATCTTGCCTCCCAAGGTTACGTGGTTTTATCGGTTAATTACCGTTCTGGTATCGGCTATGGTTATGATTTCCGGACCGCACCAAAACAGGGACCTCGGGGAGCTTCAGAGTATCAGGATATTGTGGCGGCTGGTCGTTATCTTCAGCAGAGGCCTGAAGTTGATCCCAACAAAATTGGCCTTTGGGGTGGTTCCTACGGTGGTTATTTAACTGCTCTGGGTTTGGCCAGAGATTCAGAATTGTTTGCCGCTGGGGTTGATCTCCATGGAGTCCATGACTGGTCATTAAGGGCCCGTAGGAGAAATGGGGGAGGCTGGGAAATCAGAGGAGAAGATTTGATGAGTATGGCCTATCAATCTTCTCCAGTGGCGGATATTGATTTTTGGACCTCCCCGGTACTTTTTGTCCATGGAGATGATGACCGCAATGTCGATTTCATTCAAACTACGGATTTAGTCCAGCGCCTCAGAAAGCTAGGCAAAGCTCATCTTGAGTTACTTATTCTCCCTGACGAAGTCCATGGTTTTCTCCGTCATGCTAGCTGGCTCCGGGTCTATCACGCAGCGGCTGATTTCTTTGATCGCTTCCTAAAAAACAAAAAATAGATTTAAGGCTGTTTTCTATTATTCTGGGTGCGAAGGGAGCTGATTTTATAAGGGAGGAGCTGAAAGCCAAAGTAGGTTAAAATTTGTTTTCTATGGCTGGAAAGTTGAACTAATTTCAAGTTCGAACTAATTTCAAGATTAAATTTTCTGGGAGAAAAAAGAGCGGAGGTCCTTTTTTCTAAGAGAAAAAATATTTTTTCTCAGATAAAAGAAAAAAGAATAAAGATTTTCTTCTTATTGGCTGATTGAGCCGGGGTAAGTTTTAGACAAGGTCATTCAGAAAAGAGAAGTTGTTTTTCTTCAAGGACCGAAGTATATTGTCTTCGAGTATTTCCCATGGTAACTAATTATCTGATCACAGGTCCTCCTGGGTCAGGGAAAACCACCCTTCTTCGCCGCTTAAGTCAGAAATTAGTCGATATTCCCCTGGGAGGATTTTTAACCCGAGAAATCCGCGAACAAGGGGTCAGACGGGGTTTTACTTTAGAAAGTTTTCAGGGAAAGAAAGCAGTTCTAGCTCATGTTTCTTTTCCTCGGACGATTGCAGTGGGTAAATATGGCGTAGATCTGGCTGCTCTGGAGGATTTTGTGGAGGAAATGATGGCCAGCCAGCCTGTCTCCCTCTGGATAATCGATGAAATCGGTAAAATGGAATGCTTTTCCAGTAAATTTACACAGGTTGTAGGCCAACTCCTTGATTCCCCAGTGCCTGTGGTAGCTTCAGTGGCTTTAAAAGGAGGCGGCTTTATAGCTGAGGTTAAACAGCGCCCTGATGTCCAGCTTTTTCATCTAACTCCGCAAAATAGAGAATTATTGGTCACCGAGCTGGAGAAATTAATAAGAAAAGCCTTGCTCTTGAAAAAAGAAAAGTGAGAGAGCAGGAAAAAACGGGGCCAGGAGAATTCACCTGGCCCAAGTCGGAATCAATTCTTCTCCTTTAACCTTAGAAGCTGAAATAATTATTTGAGATGAAGATAACACTCCTTGCTATTGATTCCGGTCAATATTTTGGCGCCAGACATTTTAATGTCGGACACTTTGTTTTGTGTTCCACAACCGTCTATATATAAGGGGTCTCTAAATATGGTGGGTCTCTGACACCTTTCATTGTGTCGCATAATTCTTAGGTGTCAGACACCTTATGTTAGAGTGTCAGACACCATCCTCAAAAGTGTCAGACACCTTTCATGGGTGTCAGACACCTTGTTATTTAGCAAACAACTTATTATTATCCGACATCGGTTTTTGGGCCAGAACTTACACTAATTCAGTTTTCTACCAGAAAATAACAGTCACC
>QMPV01000194.1 GCA_003648765.1 Candidatus Aminicenantota bacterium | reverse complement strand
TTGTCCTTGAGGGTGAGGTTATTCCTGGGAAAGAAATAGATAGAGTAATTAGCATTATCAATGAGATAAACCTTCGATATGGAGTGTTAATATCTATTTACCCTGTTTCTGAAGAAAAATTCAGAGTTGTCAATTCTCCACTTCTTTTAAACATTAGGGAAGAAGGAATTACTATATGAAAAAAGAAGTTACCTCTCTTATGGAAAGAGCAAGAAAATACATAAAGAGTGCCAAACTCTTGTTGAAAGAGGGCGATTATGAATCATCAGTCTCAAGGGCTTACTACGCTATGTTTTTTGTGCGATGAACCTTTTTTAATTTATGAATAGCCCAGGTTACCTATTCTTCCAGCTTCTTCTGGCCTTTAGATTCTGAGTATTTCAGGCATATTTATAGCTTAAATTGTTTTTAGGGTAGGCAACGTTAAAGGCCCAATCTGAGTTGTCAGAAAGTAATTTCCTAGCCGTTCTTATATCTCGCCTGGCTAAATTTAGACAATTATCAATCTGCTTTTTAGCCAATTTTCCTTCTTTAATCCGTTTTTCTTTAATCAAATCGGAATAGCTCGTCATTTTTGTTTCCAAGGAGGACTATATGTGGCTCATGAAAAACTGTATAAATGAAATTATCTCTCTATTTAAGACGAGCTTTAGAATAGAGATGAATAGATAAATAGAATTGCCATAAAGGTTGGGACAATCACAGGCTAAAATTTTTGGATTTTCCTAAATCAATTTTTCTTTTTGGCCATTTATGAATAATGCAGACCAATTAAAATCACAAAAATAGTTGCAAAAATTTCTAATTTTTTTGATGATTGAAGAGTAGAAAATGAACTTTGTCCTCCCGCAAGAGATTATGGTTTCATCAGGACTCGCCCCTCTCCGAGTACGAAAGTTAATAAGAGGCTCGATGATGGCTAGTAGAGGCCACTCCTTGAGCACCAGAATATAAATTTAAAAATTAATCAAATAGGAGTTTTTGATGAAAGGCGTTTTTAAGTTTCGTTGGGCTTTGGTGTTAGGGGTAATTTTTTCCTTAGCTTTACTCCTGATGGCGGATGTCCCTCTGACGACTAAAGAACTGGACATCTTTACCTGGCGTCATATCGGCCCCTGGAATTTTTCGGGACGAATTACTGAGTTTGCGGTGCCGGCTGGTCAACACAAGGTCTATTATGTGGCCACTGCGACGGGGGGTCTCTGGAAAACAGAGGACCACGGCATTCATTTTGAACCAATTTTCGACAACTACGGGAATATGAGCATGGGCGATGTGGAAGTGGCCCCTTCAGACCCTCAAGTAATTTACTTGGGAACAGGAGAACCTTTGCATGCCCGCTCGAGTGCTCATGGAAATGGGATGTGGAAATCAACTGATGGTGGTAAAACCTGGCAACACATCGGCTTGGAGAAGAGTTATTTCATCCCCAAGATTGCTATCCATCCTACCAACCCCGATATCGTTTATGTTGCGGCCGAGGGAAAACTCTACGACAATGAAATGGATTGCCAGCGGGGGCTATACAAGACGACCGATGGGGGTAAAACCTGGACCCGGGTGCTGGATTTAAAAGACCGGGGAGTGGGAGATTTTGTTATCGACCCCACTAATCCTGATGTTATCATTGCGGCTGCTTATAAAACCTATCGTCGAACCTGGACTTTCATCGACCGCCAACCGGGCAATTATCTGTATAAATCAACCGATGGCGGGAAGACCTGGAAGAAGCTTACCGAAGGTTTGCCTCTGGAGGCCAAGATGGGCTGGAATGGGTTGGCCATCTATCCCAAGAATCCTCAGATTGTCTACGCTCGCTTGGATGAGGAAGTCAACCTGGGTTTTGATGACCGAGAAAACCGGTATCTTTTCCGGACGCGGAATCTTTTCCGCGATGGAGCTTATTTTAATAAATTTAAATCATTTAAGATTGATTCTCGGTTGATGAAGCTGGTTAAGTTTGAGCCTCTTCAGGCTGACTCAGAGGAAAAGCTTGTCGAACAGTTGAATAAACTCATCCAGGAGAGAGAATTTGCTTCCCGGATTGAAGTTGATTTGGAAGCTTTAGTGAAGGCAGCCCGCAGAGTTTATCGTCGAGATAAAGATATGCTGGAGACGATTGATGAGTTTGAGAAATTTATGCGCAATTTGGAGAAAAGAAAAGGTGAGATAGAAGCAGTTAATCGTTTCGTGCTGGAGGCCATTCTGGCCGGGGCTTCAGAGGGAGAGGTCAATCCTTCTTTTCAGAAAGTGGTTAAGTTTAGTAAAGATAAGATTAAAGATGCGGCCCTGCTCTGGGCTAAAAAAGATGAATTAGTGACTGATCCTGACCTCTGGGCTGATTTGGGGTTGAAGAAAGGTTCCTTTAAGACAGCGGCTAAAAAGGCCTTGAAAGAAAAACCTGAGGCTTTAGCTCAGGTCGAGGAGATGGCCGAGAAAGCCGATGAACTCAGCCAGCGGCGGTTCTCTTATCAAGTCATTAACCGCTTTATTCTCCAGGTACTTTATGGCCCTCTCCTGGGGAAAATGGAGCCGATTAAGAAAGCCGGAGTTATCTATCGCTCTGAAGACCAGGGTGAAACCTGGCAGCGGATGACGGAGTACAAAATTGTTGGGGGAAGTGAAGTAGTTAATCAGATCGAAGCTGGCTATGCCGGTCGGATTTATGTTGACCCTAATAACGACCAGGTGTTGTATGTAGTTGAGGTGGTGGTCAAAAAATCTGAGGATGGCGGGAAAACTTTCAAGAACACCACCTGGACAGGCCGCAATAAGTGTCATGTTGATACCCGGGGCATGTGGATTGATCCCCTCGACTCGAACCACATTCTTAACGGCAATGATGGTGGTGTAAGTGAGACTTGGGATGGAGGTAAACACTGGTCCCAGAAAGCCACTATCTCGGCTCAGCAATTTTATGACATCTCGGTGGATAACGAGATGCCTTATAATGTCATGGGCGGCACCCAGGATAATGGCTGCTGGATAGGACCCTCCCGGACTCGCAATCTATATGGTGTTTATCCGGCGGATTGGAGTTACCTTCCCTCCGGTGATGGATTCTATGTGGTTCGTGATTGGTGGAATCCAGAATTTATCTATTTTGAAAGTCAATTTGGAGCTTCGCGGCGGATGAATTTAAAGACAGGGGAGATGATCAGTCTTTCTTATCGGAACACCAAAGAGGAAAGAGCCGCTGGCGCCCCTCCCCAGCGTTATCAATGGGATTCACCTATTGTCTTATCGGCTCACAATCCAGGAATTGTCTATGTTTGCTCCCAGCATGTTTTCCGCTCATTGAGCCGAGGGGAGCCGGGCACCTGGCAGAAGATTAGCCCCGATTTAAGCAAAGCCGACCCCAAGCGAATCGCTCAATCCAAACTCACCAATCTTCAGTACGCCACTATTTACACCTTTGCTGAATCACCAATTAAGCCCGGGCTTTATTGGGCGGGGACCGATGATGGCAATCTTCAGATGTCGCCCGACGGCGGGAAAACCTGGGTCAATATCACGGCCAAGTTTTATGATAAACGGGGCCGTCTCCGCAAAGATCGACCTAAAGGGGCAGTTCTGCCTTATGACCGGTGGGTGACGCGGGTATTACCCTCGGCCCATGACGTGGATACTTGTTATGTTACTTATTCTGGTTATCGCACCCACAATGAGGACACATCTTATATCTTTGTTACCCATGATGGAGGCAAAACCTGGCAGGATATCAGCCAGGGGATGATGAATCCAGTCCGCGATATTGAGGAAGATCCAGATAATCCTGATATTCTTTATCTGGGCACCGATTACGGTATCTTTGTCACCTTTGACCAGGGAAAGAAATGGGTCAAGATGTCTGAGTCCGCTCCAGATGTCATCGTCATGGATATGGCAATCCAGAAGCGGGAACGTGACCTGGCCATCGCTACTTATGGCCGTGGCTTCTTCATTGCTGACATTCAGCCTTTTAAG
>QMPV01000193.1 GCA_003648765.1 Candidatus Aminicenantota bacterium | reverse complement strand
TCGCCACATTGAAATCAAATTAGTTATAGAAAAAATTCATCTAGACATTACCAAAGCTATCCCCTGCGTCTTAATCTTGAATGAATTGCTGAGTAATTGCTTTAAACATGCCTTTCCTCCTGATAAACGGCCTAACGGAATAATCAAAGTTCGTCTAAAGCAAAAAGAGAAAAAAGATCAAAAACAATACCAATTATTTGTCGCTGACAACGGAGTTGGTTTTTCCCAGGACATTGAAATTGAAAAGCCCTCTAGTCTGGGGCTAAGAATCATTTACAGTCTGGTTCGACAGTTGGAGGGAGAAATTAAGATAGACTCAGGTCCAGACGGCACTCAGGTTTACATTAATTTTTAACTTTTCCCTTCTCTTAGCCACAATAAAAAAAATTTTTTGCGGATTCACTTTACTTGTTACTTAACACGGAGAGTTGGTCTGGATTTTAAGTCGACTTGAAATATTTAGTATCGGGAGCGAATTACTTTCAGATATTTAAGGTTTCTGACTCTCTTTTAATTTTCTGCCAGCAACGTAATTTCTATTGCTGTGATTTCCCTTCGGAGCAACTGTTAAACTTGGGATAAAAAGGGTTCTGCCAGCTAATAAAGCCTCGAACCATCTATCTGCGCAACCACCAGTAGCCTTGAATATCCAGATTGGTCAGCCCTAATTCTTTGGCTTTCTTCACCACTCTCGTGTATTCCTGGCTGGTTATCCTTCGGGAGAGTTCTGGATAGTCATAGGCTTTATAACGTGGGCTATACTGAGACATAATATTGACATAAGTATCCTTCGGCAGATTCGCTGCTATCCATTCCATGACCTTCTCTGAACCACCCACATTATTGGGCATCACCAAATGGCGGATCATCAACCCCCGGTACATAAGCCCATCTCGAGCCGGTTTGGCGACACCGACCTGTCGATGCATCTCCAGAATGGCTTTCTTTGTCACCTCAGGATAGGTGACAGCTCCCGAAGAATATTTGGCCGACATCTCTCTGTCCCGGTACTTGATATCAGGAAGATAGATATCAACTATTCCATCCAGAACTTTTAGTATTTCCAGCCGTTCCCACCCAGAAGTATTATAGACGATGGGCAGACGGAGTCCGTTGGCTGCGGCTAAATCAATGGCCTTGAGGATATGAGGCGAATAATGGGTGGGCGTAACCAGGTTAATGTTATGACAACCGATCTTCTGGAGGTGAAGCATCATCTTGGCGAAGTCCCTAATACTGGCGGTTCTTCCTCGACCGAGCTGGCTTATTTCCCAGTTTTGGCAGAAGACACATCTTAAATTACAGTGGGTCAAAAAGATTGTGCCTGAACCACCTCGCCCCACGAGAGGCCTTTCTTCACCAAAATGAGGATGATAGGCTGAAATCATGAGCGTTGCCCCCGGCGAACGACAGAAGCCTCTCCTTCCCTCTAGGCGATTAACACCACATCTTCTCGGGCAGAGACGACATCTGGACATAATCTCCCAGAGGAATTCGGCCCGTTTTTTCAGCTCGCCCGTTCGGTGAAGTTTCAAGTAGGCCGGTTCAAAATCAGGGTCTAGGGCCGCCTTTTCTTTAACAGCCGCCTTCCCCTTACGGGGAACTCTTCCAGCTTTTAACCATTTATTCAGGAGTGGAGTGAGAGCCAATCCCAAACCCGCCAAACCTAATTTCTCGCAAAAATCCCTGCGGGTAAATTTTTCAAAAAATATACTGCCCATTTTTCCCCTCCTATGGTCTCAAAGACATTTCTCCATATGGTTTGCGGAATTTAATAGCGATGACCACAAAACTACTCAATTTTAGAAGCACTACGACGACACAACTCCCCAGGAGTCCCAGAACGGGCAAAAGCACTACACTCCCCACGACCCCTCCCAGCCAGCCGCCGAGAAGGTCAGAGCTATAAAGCAGACCGGCGGTTTTACTTAAACTTCTTTTTTGGTGGAGATATACTTGATTGGCAAGCGGAAACTGAGCCCCGATTAAAAACCCACCGCCGAAGGAAACAACCAAGAATAAAATCTTCAAAAAAGGAAAAACCTCTGGACTGCCCAGGTAGGGATGGAGCAAAAGGAAGATAAAAGGCAGAGCAAGAGAAAAGCAGATTATGGCTAAATCAACTTTTAGAAAAGACCGAAGCGAGTCTTTTATCCTGGAGAGAAGCGCCGTCATAGCCATGGCCCCACCAGCTGCTCCGGCCATAAAAGCCGTGACTAAAAGCCCGATCCAGGAGAAAACATACCCGTAAATCGACTGAAAGGTAAAGATCAGGGCCAGGTCGAATATCATCCCGGCAAAGCCGGTGGTGGCGATGCAAAAGGGAATGCCTGACCCGAAAAATCTTGTGTTTCTTGTTCGGCTTACCCAAAAAAGAACAATATAGATGATGAACATGAGCAGAATCACCCGCAGGCTTATTGTTTCCAACCAGCTGAAAAGTTCCCGCAGGTAGGGAGAAAAGAGGGCATTCCAATAAGCGACACTATAAAACATACCTAAAGGCTGAAAGTCCCGATTGATTTTTTGGGTACTCTCTTCAAGAAACCTGAGAAACCACTCCTGCCAGCCCGGATGTAACTTTTGCAGAATATGGCGGGCTATGGGCACGCTGGCCTTAATGCCCCGCTGGTCCAATCTATCGACAATCTGCTTCTTATCAAGCCCAAAGATGCTCCGAGAGCGTGAGGCAAGGAAAAGATTCAAGCCATCCCCAGGAAACACCCGGACATACGGGAACACCTTTTTGAGTGTATTAAAAATACAGGCGTTAAGATTCTTTAGCTCATCACTTAAATAAGTTAAAGAACCCAGCACGCCTATAACCAGGATGCCCTCCTCGGACAATCGCTTTTTGCTCAGGGTAAAAAACTCTTGGGTAAAGAACCTATTGGTCTGCAAGTCAGAGGGATCCTGGAGGCCGACCAGGATCAAATCGTACCGCTTCTGGGTTATTTTAAGAAAAAGACGGCCATCAATATGCCTGACTTTCACCCGCCTGTCGGTCAATTCTGCCTCAGTTAGAGGCGTTGGAAATTTTCTTATAAGCTCAAGTAAGAGAGGGTCAAGCTCCACATATTCAACCAGTTCCACTTGAGGATGTTTTAGAACCTCGTTGATGACGCCGCCGGCACCACCGCTTAAGATAAGCAACCTCTCCGGGGCAGGATGGGCCAGGAGGGGTAGATGGACAAATTCTTCCACAAAGCCTATATCCGGAATAGGCGTTATAATTTGGGGAAGACCATCCAGGAAAAAAATGTACTGTCCTTCCCTTTCCACGACACAAATATTCCCGTAGATAGAATTTTGATAATGGACGACATGATGGTCTTTCCATTGGGTTCTTATGGAAAGTTGGTGAAGCTTATCAGCTCCGCCGGCCAAAACTAAATAACCACCAAAAAACAGAAACAGGCAAGAAATAACTGTGACTGTTTTCTGAAGCTGGCCTCTTTTCCAGCTAGGCGCAATTAACATAAGAGCTACTAGAAAATTCAACAGGGCCAACCAGGCGGCTATCTGGAAAGAATGAAAGTAAGGAATAAAAAGATATGTCCAGATAATCCCCCCGATAATCGTGCCTATGGTTTCATACACATAAACCTTCCCGATGGAGGAAGCATCAGGGGAAAAGAACAGGGAATAAACCTGGCAGCTAAAAGTAAATAAAGCCCCATGCGAGACACTGACCAACAAAAGGATGAGAAAAGACGAATACAGCATAGGGAGAAACCCTATTCCCTCACCAACAGAAACACCCAGGATATTCTTCAGGATACGCGTGACATAAACTCCGACCAATAAAGACAGGGAGAAAAGAATGGTCAGGCCGATAAATGTTTCTATTTTGTTTTTGACCTTCTCAGCTCTCTTACCCAGGAAAAAACAGCCAAAGGCTTCCAGGATAAGCCAGTTAGCCAGAACAAGACCGATGGAAAGCTCGTTACCTGAAAAAACAATTAAAAGTTCGCGTAAAAGCAGCATCTGGGCCAC